>DATNKB010000508.1:0-3898 GCA_035603595.1 Candidatus Dormiibacterota bacterium | reverse complement strand
GGCCGAGAAACTATTCGATCTGATGGCGGAGTTTGCCGGCTACGGCTTCAATAAGTCGCACTCCTGCGCGTACGCGTTACTCGCTTACCAGACCGCATATCTCAAAACGCACTATCCCGTCGAATTCATGGCCGCGATGCTCACTTCGGAAACCGGTAACACCGAGAAAGTGGTGAAATACATCAACGAAGCCCGCAGCATGAGTATCACGGTGCTGCCACCAGACGTGAATTCGAGCGCTATGAATTTCACGCCGATCGGCGATCAGATCCGATTCGGGCTGTGTGCCATCAAGAACGTGGGCGAGAACACCGTGACGGGCATCTTGCAGGCACGCGAAACGCTCGGCCATTTCACCAGCGTGTTCCAATTCTGCGAATCGATCGACACGCGACTGCTGAATAAGCGAGTACTGGAAAGCCTGGTTCGATCCGGAGCGATGGACGGCCTCGGAGCGCACCGCGCCCAGATGACCTCTGTGATCGACCGTGTGATGGAACGGTCGCAGAAGTTGCAGCGCGCCCGCGAGGCAGGGCAGCACGGGTTATTCGGAGGAGGCGCGGCAACTTCGACGCCCCTGCCTCCGGAGGAACTGCCGGAAGTCCCTGAGTGGCCCGAGCACGAGTTGCTTGCTGCGGAGTACGCGACGCTGGGCTTTTACATTTCCGGCCATCCACTCGACAAGTATGCCGGTAGATTGAAAGACCTGTCCGCGATTGAGATTGCGACGATTGAAGGAAAACGTAACGGCGAGGACATCGTCGTGGCGGGAATTATCGTTTCGTCGCGGCCGATGCGTTCGCGGCGAGGTGCCCGCTGGATGATCGTCACGCTGCAAGATCGCACCGGCGTAGTCGAAGCGCTCGTGTTTCCGGAGGCCTTCCAGAACCTGGAACCGATTCTAAAAGCGGCCACGCCGCTGCTCGTCAAGGGCCGCGTTGCCGTCGAAGACGTGGGCACTCGCCTGATCGTTTCCGACGCGCGCGTGCTCGATCAAGTGTCCGACCGCACGCCAAGCCTGTTGCGTGTTCGAGTGGATTTGAAAGCGCTCGATCCTGCTGTGCTCGAGCAGCTTGGCGAATTGTTCACAAGAAGTCCCGGCCGTTGCCGGGTCGCATTTGAATTGATTCAGGACGACGGCAGCGAAGCAACGCTGGAATCGTCGAGTGCGGTGAAGGCGGATCGCGAGCTTGTGGAGCGCGTACGCGAAATCTGCGGTTCGGATTCGGTTGCGCTCGTTCAATAATCTGGTCTAATAAAAATAACGTACCGTGACTGATTCCGTGACGAAGAGAGAAAAACTTCGGGAGCGGCTGCGCAGGCGTCGCGAACGCAGGAAAGCCTTGAAAGCCGCAGCGAAGCTTGCGGAGCAGGCAGCAAATTCGAATGGCAACGAGAACGTTGTGACCGCTAACCCGGAAACGCAGACTCCGCGAGAAAAAGAACGCGAACGCCAGCGCGCCATCAATGCGCTCGAGCGCGACGTGGAAGAATTGGGCCGCCTCTCGCCCACCAAAGAAGGCACTGCCGAAATCGAGCGTCTGCGCCACGAAGTGGAAGAGCTGAGGCGCGAATTCTTCGCCAATATCAGTGCCTGGCAACGCCTCCAACTCGCGCGCCACCCGCAGCGCCCTTACACTGACGATTTCATCCGTCTGCTGTTTGAAAACTTCAGCGAGATTCATGGCGACCGCCATTTCTCGGACGATCCCGCCATCGTCACCGGAATGGCATGGTTTCAAGGCAAGCCTGTGATGATCGTCGGTAGCCAGAAGGGACGCGATACCAAGCAGCGGCTCGCGCGAAATTTCGGCCAAGCAAAGCCGGAAGGCTACCGCAAAGCGCTGCGAGCTACACAATTGGCCGCAAAATTTCGCCGTCCTGTGATCGTTTTCGTCGATACGCAGGGCGCATATCCGGGTGTGGACGCTGAAGAGCGTGGCCAAGCCGAAGCGATCGCGTTCAACTTGCGCGAGCTGGCGCGGCTACCGGTTCCCATCGTCGTGATCATCACAGGAGAAGGCGGCTCAGGCGGTGCGTTGGCGATTGCCGTGGGCGACCGCGTCTTTATGCTCGAAAATTCAGTTTATTCGGTGATTTCGCCTGAGGGCTGCGCCTCCATCATGTGGCGGGATGCTTCGAAAGCCGAAGCGGCGGCCGAAGCTCTGAAAATCACAGCGCGCGATCTACTCGAAATGAAACTCATCGACGGAATCATTCCCGAGCCTGAAGGCGGCGCCCACATGGATCCCGACCTCACCGCGAAGCTGGTCGAACCGTTTCTCGAACGCTCGCTGCAGGAACTCTCGCAACTTTCTCGCGACCAGCTCGTTTCGCAGCGCTATGAAAAATTCCGGAAGATGGGCCAGTTTTTTACGTAACGTTGTCTTTTCACAATTGACGCAAGGTGCGTATGAGGTGCCCACGGTACTTTGAACATGGCGAATAACACGGTGGCGAATGCAACGGATATCATGTCGAATGATCGCGCCGGTCTTCTCGGTATTCTGTGGGCCATCTACGGAATTGTGCGACTCGTGATTGCGCTGGTTCTAATCTTCTTCAACGGGATCGCAACAGTGATGTTTGGCGCGCTCCTGACGCGCGTCCCGAATCCCTTTGCTTTAATGACTGATTTTCACATCCTGTATGTCTTCATCATCGTGTGGAATATCCTCTCAGGGATCGTGGCGCTCGGGGCTGCGGGGGGCTTGCTGGGCCGCGGGTCATCTGCGCGGAAAATCGTGATCCTGGCGGCATTTCTCGCGCTTCCCGTTCTTCCATTCGGTATCATGCTCGGTGTTTACACGCTAATCGTCTTCCTACCGCCCCGCCGGACGTAGCTTGACTCTCCTCGTGGCCATGGCGCGCTTAGCCTTCTTCGCCTTTCATCCGCCATTGGAGCATTGAACACGCGCCGCCGAGTTCTCATTGCTCCGCGCCTCGCGCTGATTTAGTTTCGACTCACGGGGTAACGACCATGTCAGAAATCGGAGCGTCATTGATGTCGGATATCTTTCGGCCGTACGAAAAGCTCGTAGAAATTTCGATCATGGGCAAGACGTTCCTGGTCCCCGAGCGCAATTCACTCCTTCGCGCATTTCAGTTCATCAGCCCTGAAACGATCCCTTACGGCCGCTTCTGCTGGAATCAGGACTGCCAGTATTGCAAGGTGAATTGCCAGCTCTCTGACGACGACCGGAGTCGCCCGATCCTGAGCTGCAAGTTCCTGGTGTCCGAAGGAATGGCTATCTCGGACCTTGCGCCCGAACTCATCGGCTGCCTGCGCACCAAGCTCGGCGCAGCGGCCAACGCGGCACCGGCGGAAAAAGACAAAAATCCGACCATCTAGCAGACGTCAACTCCGATACGCCTTGACCGTTCTCCATTTCTAGCGCAGCTGGCGCCCGGAATCTCACCAGTTCCTGTTTCAAAAAACATCTACGACTTATGTTCCCGCTGGTGGCGTACCCGTCCAGACATGTTGAACGATTTGCCAGCCGCCCGTGGCCTGGCGCTTGTAGATGACGATGTAGCTGCCCTTGGAAGAAATCTTCGCTCCGGTGGCGATGTTGGTCAAAGTCTCCACAAATTCGCCGCTGTCATAGGCCAGATCGCCGGAAGTTTCGAGGCTGAGGCTGTGCAGGGTGAGGTTGCTATCGAAGGTGGCCATAATATTCTGGAAGAGATTGCGAAGCGCTGCGCCACCCGTAATTCGCTCGCCATTGGGCTGAAGAAATGCAGCGTCCGGTGCGTAGAACTTCAAGATGGGCTCCAGTTGTTTGTCGTGCAGGTCTCGCACCCATGCTTCGCGCATGCCGGCCAACGTCGCAAGCGTCTTGGCTTGAGGGACAGGCTGAGCGTTGGAAAGAAAAATCGGGGCGACGACACCCGCAAG
>DATNKB010000507.1:0-4133 GCA_035603595.1 Candidatus Dormiibacterota bacterium | reverse complement strand
CACGCTGGTGAGTTGCATCAGAGAGACGCTATTGTGAAACATCAGGGTGCGGCCCGGGTCACCACGAAAAAATTCGATTGTGCCGCGTTCAAAACCGTAGAGCAGGAAGTACGTGCCGACGAGTTGGCCGGTAAAGCGCTGGCGGCGCGCCAGCCACACGATGATCAGAAAATTCAGAAACTCCGCCGCGGATTCGTAGAGCTGCGTGGGATGAAGAGGAGTATGGAGCGGTGTGCCGGCGATCTGCTCGGCCAATTCGTTCTTGAAGGTAATGGCCCAGGGCACCGACGTAGGCTTGCCGTAGCAACATCCCGCAAGCAGGCAGCCCAGGCGGCCAACTGAGTGGCCTAGTGGGACGGCGAAGGCGAACGTGTCGAGCAGCGGCAGCATCGGAATCTTTTTTACGTAGGTGTAAATAATGATCGTGGCCATCGCGCCGACCACGCCGCCGTAGAACGTGCCGCCCGATTGAATCACCGTCATGCTGAAAATTTCGCGCGGATTGGCTCGATAATAATCCCACGCGGAGAGAACGAGCCAGATTTTCGCCATGATCAGCGCCACCAGCACCATGTAAATGCCGATATTCCACACATCATCGGGATTGAGCCCGTGCTTCGGGGCCTGAAGACGCGCGTACCAAAGACCCAACAGCACGCCACCGGCGACTAGCACACCGTACGAGTAGACCGGCATCGAACCGATATGGAAGAGGACTGGCAGCATCAGGAAGCTCGCTCGTGAGTAGGATGCCGCCAGTCGCGAAACAGTTCGAGGACCACAAGACCAGCGCCGACAACGATCGCGGAATCGGCCACATTGAATGTGTACCAGTGGTAGTTGCCGATGTGAAAGTCGATGAAGTCGGTGACGCTGTGGCGCGACGCTCGATCGAGGACGTTACCCGCCGCTCCGCCGAGAATCAGTGCTAGGCCAGTCTGACCGAGCCGGCCGCCAGCGCGTCCTGTGGCGAGAAGCCAGAGCAGCAATGCGATGACAGCCGTAGAAAAAACGATAAGGACCGTTGCGAGCCACGGTGAAGTGGAGTCAGCGAGAAGCCCGAACGCGACGCCGGGATTGCTGGTGTGCACCAGATTGATGAGGCCGGGAATTACAACTCGCAGCGAACCGGCTTGCGTGAATTTCTGAACCGCGAACTTCGAGGCCTGGTCCGCAACGAGTACGGTTAGCGCGAGAAAGGCGAGCCCGTACCAGCCCGAGCGCGATGAACCGTTCGACATTAGGATCCCGCGCTTCCTGCGGCGCTCTGATTTTCAATTTCGTTGAGCGCAGCCACGCAACGCTCGCAGATTCTCGGGTCGTCTGGATACTTACCGACGTGCGTCGAATAGTTCCAGCAACGTTCGCACTTCGACCCAAGCGCCCGTTCGACTCGAATCATCAGCCCTTCCAGCCCGGACGTCGTCGCGCCGCCATTGACGCTTCCCTCGTCCGCAATTTCCACTTGCGAGACGATGAAAAATCCAGGGAGGCTCGCAGCATGTTTTCGAAGCAACGCGGCGAGGTCGCTCTTCGCAATCAGTGTCACCCGCGCCTCGAGACCGCTCGAAATCAGCTTTCCCGCCCGCGCCGGCTCGAGCGCCTTCAGCACTTCTTCTCGAACCGCGAGTATGCGATCCCAATCGGCGCTGCGTTTCTCGTCGAGCGCTCCGGTCAATTCCTGCGCGGCTGGAAATAAGCTCATGTGCACACTTTCGGGTGCATTCATGCCCTTCGGCAGATGCTTCCAAACCTCCTCAGCGGTGAAAACAAGCGTGGGCGCAATCAAATGCAGCAAAGCGCTGGCGATGCGATAGATGGCGGTTTGTGCGGAGCGGCGGCCGCGATTATCCGGCGCGAACGTGTAGAGGCGGTCCTTGAGAATATCGAAATAGAGCGCGCTCAAATCCACGGTGCAAAAATCATGCAGGCGGTGATAGACGCGGTGAAATTCAAACGCGTCGTACCATTCGCGACATTCGCGAACAAGTTCGCCCGTGCGCCGAAGCATCCAGGCGTCCATCTCCCACAAATCCGCATCCGTCAACAAATCTTTCGCGGGATCAAAATCGAATAGATTCGACAGCGCGAAGCGGAACGTATTGCGGATCTTGCGATAGGCCTCGGAAAGCTGCGTCATCATCGCGACGGACATGCGCATGTCGGCGGCGGAATCCTGAGACACAACCCAGATACGCAACAAATCCGCGCCCCACTTCTCAGAAATTTCCGTGGGATATATGGCGTTGCCGAGCGACTTCGACATCGGCCTGCCCTTTTCATCGAGCGCCCAGCCGTATGTCATTACCTCGCGATAAGGTGTGCGGTCGCGAATGCCAACTGCAATCAGCAGCGAACTTTGAAACCACCCTCGAAATTGATCCGGACCTTCGAGGTACATATCCGCAGGCCAGGTGCCGTCTTTTTCACTCAGCACCGAAAGATTCGTGCAGCCCGAATCGAACCAAACATCAAGGATGTCCGATTCCTTGCGCCATTTCGTGGCGCCACAGCCGGCGCACTTCGTGCCGGGCGGGAGCAACTCCTCGGCAGAGTGCGTGAACCACGCGTCGGCACCCTCGCGTTCAAAAAACGGAAGCACGTGGCGCAGGGCTTTGAAATCCTCCAGCCGCTTGCCGCAAGCATCGCAATAAAACACAATCAGAGGCACACCCCAGAAGCGCTGCCGCGAAATGCACCAGTCGGGACGCTCGGCCACCATTTCGTGCAAACGGTTTTCGCCCCATTGCGGCTTCCATTTCACTTTCTTGATTTCGGCGAGCGACTTCTCGCGAAGGTTGTCGCGATCGAGTCCAATGAACCATTGCTCGGTGGCCCGGAAGATCACGGGATTGTGGCAGCGCCAGCAGTGCGGATAGCTGTGAGTGAATTTCTTCTCGCCGACAAGCATGCCGCGCTTCTTCAGCAGCTCGACAATCGGAGCGTTCGCCTCGAAGACTGTTTTACCTTTGTACTCGGGCAAGCCTTCGGTGAAGCGGCCTTCGTCGTCCTGCGGCGCGTAGGCTTCGAGGTTGTATTTCTGTCCGGTGTAGAAATCTTCAGCGCCATGGCCGGGCGCCGTGTGAACGATTCCGCTGCCTTGATCGAGCGTCACGTAGTCGGCGAGAACAGCTGGGCCCGTGCGATCGAGAAACGGATGCCGGAATTGAATGCCTTCGAGCTCACTTCCCTTCCATCCGCCGGTCTCGCTCGTAGCCTCGAGGCCGAGTTCCGCAAGCGCTGCGCTCACTCGATCCTTGGCAAGCAGAAGTTTGCCTGCGGCCGTGTCGACAACCACGTATTCGTAATTCGGATGGAAAGCGAGCGCACGATTCGCGGGAAGCGTCCAGGGAGTGGTCGTCCAGGCCAGCGCGCTTACATCGGCACCAAGTTTTTGTGACTTCGCGTCGCTCACCACCGGAAACTTCACCCAGACTGATGGGCTCGTGTGGTCTTCGTATTCAACTTCTGCTTCGGCCAGCGCAGTACGGTCGTAAATGCACCAGTAGACAGGCTTCAGCCCGCGATAAACATTTCCCTTCTCGAGAAACGTGAGGAATGCACCGGCGATCGCCGCTTCGTTCTCCGGATTCATGGTCAGGTAGGGGCGGTCCCACTGGCCGAAAACGCCGAGCCGCTTGAAATCGCGCTTGTGCGCTTCGATGAAACCCGATGCAAACTCCCGGCACATCTTCCGGAATTCGCCAGCGCTGACCTTCCCTTTACCGCCAAGTTTTTTTTCGACCTGCGTCTCGATGGGCAAACCGTGGCAATCCCATCCGGGGATGTAAGGCGAACGAAAACCGGCCATGGTTTTCGACTTCACCACCATATCTTTCAGAATCTTGTTCAGGCCGGTGCCCAGGTGGATCTCACCAGTTGGATAAGGGGGCCCATCGTGAAGCACATATAGGGGCGCGTCCTTGCGCGATTCCAGAATGCGGTAATAGAGCCCCATCTGCTCCCAGGCAGCCAGCTGCTCAGGCTCGCGTTCCGGCAATTTCGCTTTCATCGGGAAATCGGTTTTGGGGAGGTTGAGGGTACTCTTCAGGTCGGGAAATTTGGCCATCTTGTGGGACTTGTAAGCCCTTTCTTGAGCCGTGCTGCACTGCATGCAGAGGAAACCAGCGGCG
>DATNKB010000506.1:0-7694 GCA_035603595.1 Candidatus Dormiibacterota bacterium | reverse complement strand
GGCTACCTTTTCGTTTCCTGTCGTAACGACGGCACCATTCACCGCATCTCGCCCGACGGCCGCGCCATGCAATGGATCGAAGGCATGGGCATCGCCACCGGCCTCGCGTTTGACAAAGCCGGAAGCCTCTACGTCGGCGATCGCAGCGGCACGATTTTCAAAATCGGTCCCGACCGCGAAATTTTCGTCTTCGCAACGCTCGAGCCATCGCTCGCCGCGTATCATCTCGCCTTCAGTCCCACCGGCGATCTGTACGTTACCGGCCCCACCACTTCCAGTTTCGACCGCGTCTACAAAATCACCCCCGGCGGCGACGTCAGCGTTTTCTTCCGCGGCCTCGGACGCCCACAAGGCCTCGCCTTCGATCGCTTCGGAAATCTTTATGTCGCGGCATCTTTCAGCGGCCGCCGCGGCATCGTCCGGCTCACTCCTCACGCGGAGCCGCAAGTGGTCCTCGGCGGCAGCAATATCGTCGGCCTCGCGCTGATGCCCAGCCGCCGCGCCATGATCACCACCAATAGCGCCATCTACTCTCTCGACTGGGACGTCGAGGGTCTTCCGCTTTTCGGTTAGCCCACCCAATGCGGGCAGAAATAATCGCCATCGGCTCGGAACTACTCACGCCCTATCGCCTCGACACGAATTCCCTTTTTCTCACCGACGGCCTCAATCAAGTTGGCATCCGCGTGGTGCACAAAGCGGTGGTGGGCGATTCGCTCGACGATATGCGCGCATCGTTCCGCCAAGCGCTCGATCGCGCTGACCTGGTCGTCGCCTGCGGCGGCCTCGGCCCCACCGACGACGACCGCACTCGCGAAGCCGTCGCCGATCTGCTCAGCCGCAAGCTCGAATTAAACGAAGGCGTCCTCCGCCACATTCAGGAACTTTTCCGCCGCTTCGGCCGCGTGATGCCAGAAATCAATCGTCGCCAGGCAATGGTCCCCGAAGGCGCCACAGTGATTCCGAATCCGCGCGGCAGCGCTCCCGGCCTCTGGATCGAAACGAGCGGCCACATTGTGATTCTGCTTCCCGGCGTTCCTTCTGAGCTGCGCGCGATGTTCGAGCAGGAAATCCGCCCGCGCCTCACAAGACTCGGTCACGACGAACGCCTGTTCACGCGCGACCTGCGAATCACCGGCCTGCCAGAATCAGAAGTCGAGCAGCGCGTCTCGCCCCTCTACGCGCTTTACCCCGACACCGAAACCACAATTCTCGCGTCGCCGCCGGGAATTCAACTTCACCCGCGCGTCTGGTCGCGCGATCCCGCCCAAGCCAATCAGATTCTCGACGAAATGGTGAAGCGCATGGCCCTCGCGCTCGGCGAGCATCTCTATTCCACCGAAGGCGAAGCAATGGAGGAAGTTGTCGCACGCGCTCTCACAGAAAATCGTGCGACGATCGCCGTCGCCGAAAGCTGCACGGGTGGCCTCCTCGCCGAACGCCTCACGAACATTCCCGGGAGCTCCGTCTATTTTCTCGGTGGCGTCGTTTGCTACAGCAATGAACTGAAATCCGCCCTGGTCGATGTCCCGGCAGAGCTGATCGAGTCGAAAGGCGCGGTAAGCCCCGAAGTGGCGCTGGCTCTCGCCGACGGCATCCGCAAGAGAACGGGCGCGACGATCGGCGTAGGCGTCACGGGAATTGCAGGCCCTGGCGGCGGCACTCCGGAGAAACCCGTCGGCCTCGTGCACGTCGGCATCGCCGACGAACGAGGCCCGCGTGAACGCCGTTTCCAATTCCCCGGCGACCGCGAACGTATCCGCATGCACGCGTCTCAAACCGCTCTCGATTCCGTGCGCCGCTATTTTCTCTTCCCGCGCGGCCGGACGTAGGCCCGTGCGCCTTTTCGTTGCGCTCGACTTGCCCGACCCCGTCCGCCACGCAATCACAGAACTAATCGCAAAGCTTCAGCCAAAATCCCGAACCGCGCGCTGGATACGACCAGAAAATCTCCACATCACCCTGAAATTTATTGGTCACGTAGACAATGAAAAGTTAAGCCCGATCCAAAGTGCACTCTCCTCGATCCATGCCGAGCAGCCCGTCGAACTCCATTTCCGCGGCATGGGATTCTTCCCCAACGAGCACCGTCCGCGCGCTTTCTGGTGCGGCATCGCCTCCTCGCCAAATCTCGCGGACCTCGCCGCCGATATTGATCGAGCGCTCGTGCCACTCGGGGTCGAAGCCGAGACGCGCCCCTTCACGCCTCATCTCACCCTGGCCAGATTCAAATCGGACGAAGGCATCCGCGAAGTCGTCCACGCCGCAACCGACATGAAATCCACCGATTTCGGCGCCGCTACCGAGACGAATTTTCACCTCTACGAAAGCCTACTGAAATCAACCGGCGCGCAATATAATCGCCTAGCGTCATTTCCACTCGTCGGCGGCTCAACCGCCCAAGCACACTAGCAAAGGAAAATGATCGTTTCCGCAGCGCCGTTCGCTTCTCTCGACCTGTCCTTTGTGAACGTGACGACGCTGATTCCCGTCGTCGCCTACATCCTCGGCTCAATTCCTTTCGGCTTGCTCGTTGTAAAAGCATTTGGCGGCGCCGACATTCGCAGCGTCGGCAGCGGAAATATCGGCGCGGCAAATGTCACGCGCAACGCCGGACCAATCGCAGGCGCACTCACGCTGCTCCTCGATGCCGCAAAAGGTTACTTCGCCGTCTGGATCGCCGGCCATTGGACCGGCTGGAACATCCGCTGGATGATGCTGGGCGCAATCTTTGCGGTAATTGGCCATGTCTTCCCGGTCTGGCTGCAATTTCGCGGCGGCAAAGGAGTCGCCACTGGCCTCGGCGTCTTCATTCCTATTTGCTGGCAGGCTGTCGTCGCTGCGGTCGTCCTTTGGCTCCTCGTGGTCATCTTCTGGCGCTACTCCTCGCTCGGCTCGATTGCTGCTGCCGCTGCCATGCCGGTTTTGGTCTATGTCCTTTACGTTCCGGGCCATGCGCCCCCCGAATTCGTCAGCCTGGGGACTATCCTCATCGCGGTGCTCATTCTCGCAAAACATCGCTCCAACATCGAGCGCCTGATCGCAGGAGAAGAACCGCGCCTGAAATTCCGCCGTTAGCTTGGCCTAGGCGCGAGCCCCAAACCTCCGGAACCTCCTGAACCCATGTGACTTATCCGCCAACTCTAGTACTTTCGTCCTGTTGTGCGCATTCCCTTCTGGCCGATAGCATTAAAGGCTGGGAATCCCTGTGCCCATCAACGCCCTCAATCAGCTCACCACCCGCCGCCTGCGCATCCTCTGGATTGTGATGGGCGCGCTTCTGCTCGTCAGCGTCATGCCGCTATGGCTCTATCACCGGCAGGTGCTCCGATTGAGTGAAGAGAAGCTCCAGGACACCGAGCGCCTGCAGCAGAACGAAATTACCCGTTCACTCGCCAGCGAGACCGTGCAGTTCGAGTCCAGCCTTCGCGAACAGCTTCTCAGCCAGCGCCAGCTTCTCGCCCTGACCGGCTGGATTCAAAATGTGGACGACCCCTCGCACGCACCGCAGATGACGCGCCTATTGCAGAATTTCGTCGAGAATAATCCGCACATTCTGTACGTCACCGCAGTCAACACGCAGGCGAAAGGCGAATCCGCCGGCAGTTTCCGCGCCGACGCTGATCCCTTCGTCGAAGTCGCGCTCAAGCGCGCCTTCACCGCCAGCATTCAAGGCCTCAACTACGTCAGCGAACCCTTCGGCGTAGGCCAGGACAACCGCCCCGCGCTGGTCGTCTCGGTGCCGCTTCTCGCCGAAGGCCAATTCACTGGAATGTTCGCGTCAGTAGTTTCTATCGACCATCTGCTCGGCCGTCTGCGCGACGCGAGCGTTCGCGATCGCACCGTCTTCATCGTTGACGTGCACGGCCACATCGTCGCCCACCCCAACACCAACGAGATGGTCCCTGGGCGCGATCTTTCCACCACGTCGCCGCTGGTTACACAATTCAAAGACCTGCCGCAGGAACTGCGCGCCACAGAAACGATGCATTTCTCGCTGCCCGCTAAGAATAAGAGCCGCAAAATCGAAATGATCGGCACCTACAGCACGATACCCGAACTCCGCTGGGCCGTGATTGCCGAGCGCGGTCTCGACGAAGCGCGCACCGATGCTGGCGTGCAGGAACTCACGACCCAAGCGCTCACATTCGTCGTCGGCGTAACGTTCGTTGCGCTGATGTTCGGTTATCTTTTCGCCGTGGGAATCACGCGCCCGATTCGCGGCCTCGTATTTTCCACCCGCGCCATCAGCCGCGCTGAATTCCACGAGCGCGTCGAAGTGCGCGGCGCCGCCGAAATCCGCGAGCTTGCGGAAACTTTCAACCACATGGCCGGCGATATCGAGCGCCACGTCGAACGCCTGAAGCAAGCCGCCGCCGAAAATCGCGAACTCTTCCTCGGCTCTATCCGCATGCTCGCTGCCGCCATCGACGAAAAGGATCCCTACACGCGCGGTCACTCCGGTCGCGTGGCGAAATACTCAATGATCATCGGCGAGTATCTGCAGCTCACGTCCGAAGATCTCGACCGCCTGCGCATCTCCGCGCTCCTGCACGACGTCGGAAAAATCGGCGTCGACGATCGCGTCCTCAAAAAGCCCGGCAAGCTGACCGACGAAGAATTCGACCTGATGAAGCAGCACACCGTGAAAGGCGCCAACATCATGCGCCCCGTCGCCCAGCTGAAAGAAATGCTGCCCGGAATCGAATTGCATCACGAACGCCTCGACGGCGCCGGCTACCCCTACGGCCTCGCAGCCGATCAGATTCCGCTGATGGCGCGCATCATCGCCGTGGCCGATACCCTCGATGCCATCACCACCAACCGCCCCTATCAATCCGCGATGGATCTCGATTTCGCCATGGACCGCATCCGCTCCCTCGCCGTCTCGCGCTTCGACCCCAAAGTCGTCGCCGCCCTCGAATCCGCCGTCAAGGCGGGTCGCCTCCGCCTCACCGCCACCCTCGTCGAAGTCTAAGCAGCGTTCACTTCAAGCAACGCCCAAGGCCCGCCTTACTTCGAAAAATGATAGGTCCAGCTCACCGTCACGTACGACTTCAGCGGCACGCCCACCACTCGCTCGATCGGCGTCGGGAAAGTAGGATCCGTCGGAAACGCAAAGGTCTCCGTCGTCTGCCCCGTGTAGCCACTGGCAATCAAGAACTCCGTGGACAAACTCATCCGCCCATCCAAGAATGGCCGCAACAGCGCCCCGCGAAATTCAGGCACACCCACGCCAACAAGACCATCGCCGAGCGGCTTCGCGCGCACATACTCAAATTCGCAGCGCCCTCGTAAGCCAAACGGCAAATGATTCGCCGTCGCCACCGCATCCCAAATCAATCGCGGCGCCTCTGGCGTCGGCTCCCCAGACAGCCGGTCTCTCGCATCCGCCTGCGCATACGAAATTGAAATTGAGCCCTGCGAAAAATTCCGTTGCAGCGCCACGATGATCACCCGGTTCAGTGACGGTCCCAGATCCTCCTGCAAGCCCGTGTCGGGATCGATCTTCGCAAGCTCTTGCGAGTTCGTTACGTGCTTCAGCGTCACTCGAAAATCAAACTTCTGCACGGTCTTGTCGAGCACCAGCTGATACAGCCGGGAAGGCGCTAAAAGCATCGGCGCCATCGTGCTCGTGCCGATTCGCGGGTCTTCTGTATGAAATGCTTCGCCGTAGCTGAACGCGACCGTCGGAAGAAATGTGCTCTGCGGCGGCAGAATCGTGAGCGTGGCCTTCGGCAGCGTCAGCCCGGCCAGCTTATCAAACGAGTTCGCCGGACTGATTTTATCCACATTGTCGATCCAAACTTCTTCACGCCGCACTCCCACGTCGTAATGAATGTACCGGCTGAGCGCCCCATCGAACGAGATATACGGCTCGACGAACGACAACGTCAAATTATTGCTCGCCACCGGCTCAAAAATCCCCTGCGCATTCGCCATCTTCAAGTCCAGATCGCGCGGCGAATCGCGCCTCAAGTCAACGCCCGCCAGCACCGAAAGCCAGGGCGCGATTTTCTGCGTGTAAAGCGGCCCTCCTCCGCCCACAGTTCGCATCTCGCTCTGCTGAATCAATCCTCCGATCACCTGAAAAGGTGGCTCTGTGGAATACACGGGCGCGAAATTCGACCGCAGCGTCAGCGCGTACTCGCGAAAAAATCCCGACATCGTCAATTGCCGCTTGTCGCTCAGCCGCCAGGTATCGCTGGCTACAAAAATCGCCGTGTTCGTGCGATCGAACTGCCGGTTATCCACCGTGTCATCCGGCACGAAGGTGTCGGTCGGAATCAGCCCCGGAATAAACGAAGTTCCGTAGTAGCCAACGCCAAACAGCGTCAGCTCGTTCCGCCCGAATTTGAATTGCCGCAGCGCGTTCACCTTGTACTGCTGCCGGTGCTCCAGCCGCGCGAGATAACCATTCCCATAAGCCGCCTCCACCGCGACGAAAGCGTTCGTCGCAGGATTCTTCGGACTCCATCCCGCCACAAGATCGATATCCCGATAGTCGCCCGTCAGCTCAACGAACGAATTCAGCCGCTCCTTCGGCACATACGTCGCCGCCAAATCCACAGAATTATTTCCTTCGCGCACGTTAAACGCACCGCCGTCAATCGCCACCGCCTCAATCATTGGCGCAATCAGAAAATTCGGATCGGCATAACCATTCCCGTGCGCGTTCGCCGGCAGATTGTTGGGATACAGAAAATCCCCAATTTGATAAAACTGTGCGATCGGCTCCCCGTGATCGCCCGCCACTCCCGGCGCAAAATATTGCGGCGCCTTGATTCCGCCCGACGCCGTTTCAATCGGATAGCCGGGAATCGAAATCGGTGCGCCAGGACGTCCTGGATTCGCATCGAGCACTTGATCGTGAATCACGATTCGCTCCGACGGATCGGGCGTCAGCGAAGATGGCGCAGATGCGCCCACAACCGTCACCGCTTGCCGCACCGAGGCGATTTGCACGAATTTCAGCTCCACGCTCGCTTCCTGACCGTCGCTAACCGTCACATCCGCACTCACCGGCGCGAAACTCGAAATCTCAGCCCTCACTTTGTAATGGCCCGGCTCAACATCCGCCCACTGAAATCGTCCTTCCGAGTCGCTACTCATTTCTTGCACCATTCTGCCACGCTCGTCCAATAGCAAAACGTGGACGTTCGCCACCGGTGCGCCTTGCGGATCCGAAATCCTCCCACTCACTCGACCCAATCGCGTCCCGCCAAGCACCTGCGCGCAAAGCAGCAATAGAAAACTTGCCGCCAATCCCAATTGCATGCAATAAAGCATCGGTCGTTTGCGTATAAGTTTAGGTAGAGCGAGGTGGCGGGAGTGAGCGCTCACGAGAAGGCCAATCTTATAGACGCACCAGCAGAAAGTGAACAGGCCTACCCATCCACAGCCTGGGCCTGGTACACCGTCGCGATTCTCCTCTGCGCCTACATCTTTTCGTTCATTGACCGGCAGATTCTGAATCTCCTCGTCGCGCCCGTTCGTCGCGACCTCGGAATCACCGACACCGAAATGAGTCTGCTGATCGGTTTCAGCTTCGCCGTTTTTTATTCAGTGCTGGGACTGCCATTCGGGCGCCTCGCGGATTCAGTCAGCCGTCCGCGCTTGATTATCGTGGGAATGTTTACGTGGAGCCTGATGACGGGCGGTTGCGGCCTCATCAATTCTTACGCCCAGCTTTT
>DATNKB010000505.1:0-11095 GCA_035603595.1 Candidatus Dormiibacterota bacterium | reverse complement strand
GTTCTTCAGCATGAGTCCATCCTCGCGGTTGGTTGAAGTTGGCTGGTTCGCGAATCCTGCTTGATAAAGAGCGGCGTAAAGGAAATCTCCAGATCGGTCGCCGGTGAAGACGCGGCCCGTGCGATTGCCGCCATGCGCTGCGGGTGCGAGTCCGACAATCAGCAACTGCGCGCGCGGATCGCCAAAGCCGGGAACGGGTTTGCCCCAATACTCCCATTCGCGAAAGGAGAAGCGCTTCTCGCGCGCTATCTTTTCGCGGTATTCCACGAGCCGCGGGCATTTACGGCAGAGGACGATTTTAGCGTTCAATTGATCGAGTCGCGTCACAGGTTTCCGCAAGAGACGCTATCACGAAACCGGAGCGCTGCTTTGTACATCCAAAGTTTGCCGGGTAAACTTGATGCTGCGAACGGAGTGTTTTAGACCGGAAAAAGCAACAGGCGAAAAGGCTCAAAACACGATTTTTCTGTCGATTTGAATTAGCTAACCACTTGTTTTTAAATGACTTACCAAAATTTCTAATCGCGGTACCGCATATTAGGATTGTGATGATGGACGACCGAATATGCGCTTGTCTCGACCGAAGCGAAAGGCTTGCGGTTTGCTGACTTTCCGCTAGGATTAGCATCCCAGGTTCCCGGAGCCCCCTTCCATGGCGAATGCACGTGAAAGAATCGTGGTAATTGAATCGGATGGAGCGACTCGCGACGCTTTGCAAGCCGCTATGCACGGTGCGGGCTACGACGCGGCGCCGTTTGGCACATTCCAAGAAGGCCTCGACGCGATACACGCGACCGGGGCAGATTCGCTTTTGCTGGATTCGCGAATGCCCGACCTCAATGCTCGCGAAGCTCTGGCGACGATTCGCGGATCGGTGGCCACCGAGGCGTTGCGCGTGATTCTTTTGGTCGGTTCGAGCGCCGAAGAACGCGCAGCCGCGATTGACCTTGGCGCGGACGACGCGATTTCGAGGCCGTTCGAAGCGAGTGAGCTTTTGGCGCGAGTTCGAGCGCAGTTGCGCGCGCAACGCGCCGAAGCGGCTCTTCGCGCGAAGGCACGAATTGCTGAAGAAGGGCAGCAGATCGCGCATACGGCGTTTGAAGCGCTGGCAGTGACAGAGAAAATGACGAGCGATGCGTTCACGCTCGATCGGCGGCTGAAGATTGGATTCGGAGCCGTCTTCGCGCTCGCGGCGATCATGGGGATCATCTACTTTGGTTTCGCCCGCACCGCGCAGAAGGAAACGATACGCGCAAATGCCACCATTGCGAAGCTCGAAGGTGGACTCACGCGTCAGCAAGACCTGATTGCCGAGGCCCGTAAACTTCGCGGACAAGGGGGCGTTGAATCCGCCACGATCCCGGTTGGAAAGGACGAGCTTAAGCGCCAGGCCGACGACCTGAAATCTAAAATGGCGGGGGCGAGCTCGACGGATATGGCGTCATTGCAACAGCAACTACAGGCAACAAACGAGCGATTGAAGCGAATCGAGAAAGAAGGCTCCGCCGCTCAAAACCTGATTCCGATAGACGTTCAAAGCGTGTGCCTGCTTCACGTATCCGTTGCATTTAATCAAAAACAGAGCGGGCAGCGATTGCGGTATGCCGGATTGAATCCTCAAGGCGAGCCACTGCAGGACAGTCAAGGGAATCCGATCCTCACTCTTGAAGGGCATGGGCCTGAGGTGAAGTTTGATATTTTCGGGACAGGCTTTCTGGTGGCTGCGGGCGGACGCGTCCTGACAAACCGTCACGTTGCCGAACCGTGGTGGAAAAACGACGAGCTTAATGAACTGACGAGCCAGGGATTCCAGCCGCAAATTTCCTTGATTCGCGCATATTTTCCGGGCGATCCACGCGCGTTTCATGCGGAGATTCAAGAAGTCTCGAAAGACACCGATCTGGCGACGATGCGCGTGGAGGTACAGGACTTGAAACGCTCCGTGCTTTCCGTCGATGCAAGTAAGGCCGCGGCGACGAGCGGGGAGCCAATCGTGTTGATGGGGTACGCCACCGGCCTTGCCGCCATTCTCGCGCGGACCGATGAGGAGACGGCGCAGCAGATTCTGTCGCATGGGAGCGGCGATGTGGCGCAGATTCTGGATGAACTGGCGCGCCGCAGCTTGATTCGGCCGCTCATCACGCAGGGTCACATCGGCGATGTGCTGCCGGATAAAATCGTGTTCGATGCGCAAACCACGTCGGGCGGTTCGGGCGGACCGCTTTTCAACCAGCAAGGAAAAGTGATCGGCGTAACGTATGCCGTGCTGAAAGGATTTGGCGGCTCGAATTTCGGAATCCCGATTCGTCTTTCGCAGCCACTGCTCGGCCAATAGCCGGCGGTAATATCGCGCTTCAAATTGACTTCATTAACCCGCACGGCTAGCATGGTTTCAGCGATTTTTCCTCAGGGCGGGCCTGGGGTGTGCACGTCCTTGCGGGGTTGAAAGCTCCGCAGTCCATGGAAACCGGAACGCGTTCGAAAAATATTCTGGATCGAATTGTCGAAGCACGCCGTGAATCGGTGGCGCACCGCAAGCGCGTGCTTCCAGAGGTGGCGCTCAAAATTGCGGTTGAAAAGAAGATTCCGCCTCCGCGAGATTTTGCATCCGCACTCACCCGCAGCTGTATCAACATCATCGCCGAACTGAAGAAATCTTCGCCTTCGAAAGGCTTGTTGCGGGAGGAGTATGCCCCAGCTGTTCTTGCGTCGGGCTTGGAATCAGCCGGTGCCGCAGCGCTTTCGGTGCTGACTGAGGAGGATTTCTTTCATGGCTCACTCGGCGACCTGAAGGAAGCCGGCCGTGTGACGAAGATTCCAATCCTGCGCAAGGATTTCATCATTGACCCCTGGCAGGTGTGGGAAGCGCGCGCGGCGGGTGCCGATTCTTTTCTGCTGATCGCTGCGATCCTCAGCGACACCACTCTCGGCGAACTGCTCGCTCTCGGCCGCACGCTGAAAATGGAGCCGCTGGTAGAAGTTCATGAGCGAGGGGAGCTTGACCGCGTGCTCGGGGCGGGTGCGAGGATCATCGGCGTGAATAATCGCGACCTTCGTGATTTTCAGGTTCATATTGAGACGTCGCTGTCCTTGATCGAGATGATTCCGGATGACTGCATCGCCGTGAGCGAGTCCGGGCTGCGCACTCACGAAGACATCGAGCGGCTGCGGGGCGCTGGTTTCGATGCGTTCCTGATTGGCGAGCATCTGATGAAAGAGGCTGACCCGGGTTCGGCTCTGCGAGTATTGCGCGGAGATTCGAACACAGAGAAAAAGCCCGATTGAGACTTGAATGGCCAAGGTGAAAGTTAAAATCTGCGGCATCACGAACTGGACGGACGCGCGGCGCGCTGTGGAGGCGGGTGCGCAATTCCTGGGTTTCAATTTTTACCGGCCAAGCCCCCGTTACATTCAGCCGGCTGCCGCGCGGCGAATCATTCGGCGCTTGCCGGATGGAATTGCGACGGTAGGCGTCTTCGTGAATGAATCTGAAGCAAACATGCTGGCGATTGCGCGGCGAGTGGGTCTCGATTACCTACAGCTCCACGGTGACGAAGCGCCGGAGCAGGTGGCTCGCTTGAAACGAGAAATTCCGGTGATCAAGGCGGTTCGAGTCCGGGATTCATTTCGGCCAAAGCAATTAGACGCTTTTGGGCGCGCGTCGGCGATTCTTCTGGACGGTTTCGACGCTCGCCGTCACGGCGGGACTGGAAAGACGTTTAACTGGAACCTGGCTCGCGGTTCGAACGGCTCGCGCCGCATTTTTCTTGCGGGAGGGTTGACACCGGAGAATGTAGCAGAAGCGATCCGTGTGGCGCGTCCATATGCGGTGGACGTTTGCAGCGGTGTCGAAGCGCATCCGGGAAAAAAGGATCCTGCGCGAATCGTCGCGTTGATGTGGGCGGTGAAAGCGGCGGCGGACAAGCGAAAGTGAGTTCTGCTCCACAAGCGATGCCGGATGCACAGGGGCGTTTTGGTCCCTATGGGGGCCGCTACGTTCCGGAAACGCTGGTCGCTCCGCTGGAAGAGCTCGAGCAAGCATACGCCGATGCCCGAAAGGATCCGAAATTTAAATCGGAGCTCGATTCGCTGCTTCACGATTTCGCGGGGCGTCCGACGCCGCTTCAATTTGCTTCGCGGCTCAGCGAGCATCTCGGTGGGCCTCGCGTTTACTTGAAGCGAGAAGACCTGCTTCACACGGGCGCGCACAAAATTAACAACTGCATAGGGCAGGGCCTGCTTGCGGTGCGGATGGGGAAACGCCGCGTGGTCGCGGAGACTGGGGCCGGGCAGCATGGAGTTGCAACTGCGACAGTCGCAGCGCGGCTCGGTTTGACATGCACCGTGTACATGGGCACGGAAGACATGGAGCGGCAGCGCCTGAATGTAATTCGGATGAGGCTTCTTGGCGCCGAAGTGATCGGAGTGGATTCCGGCAGCCGTACGCTGAAGGATGCAATCAATGAAGCGATGCGGGATTGGGTGACGAATATCGCGACGTCGCACTATCTACTCGGGTCGGTTCTCGGAGCGCATCCATATCCGCAAATGGTGCGTGATTTTCATAAAGTGATTGGTGAAGAAGCGCGCGAGCAGATTCAGCAGGCGGAGGGACGCCTGCCCGATTTGCTGGTGGCCTGTGTGGGCGGTGGATCGAATGCGATTGGGCTCTTCAACGCGTTTCTCGGCGACAAGAGCGTACGTTTGCTTGGCGTCGAAGCGGGCGGGCGCGGAAAATCACTCGGCGAACATGCGTCGCGCCTGGCAGCCGCTGAAGGATTCACGGGAGCGCGTCCCGGTGTGCTGCAAGGAACATACACATACGTGTTGCAGACGGCAGACGGGCAGATTTCGACGACGCATTCGGTCTCGGCCGGGCTTGATTACCCAGCGATTGGGCCGCAGCACGCATGGCTTGCGGATCAGCGGCGAGCGGAGTACACGGCGGTGAGCGATGAGGAAGCGATTCAAGCGGCAAAAATGCTCGCACGCCTCGAAGGAATCATTCCTGCGCTCGAATCGGCGCATGCGATTGCAGAGCTCATGAAGCGCGCTCCAAAAATGAAGAAAGACGAAATTGTGATAGTGAATGTTTCCGGGCGCGGGGATAAAGACATGGAGACGCTCTCGCGGTATGTCTGATCCCGCCATTTCGAAGGTGGCTACAGAGACGGGAAGAGCGCCCGTTGCGGGCAGGCGAATTTCGAGGAAGTTCCACGAGCTGGCTGGAAAGGTCGAGCTCGGGCTTGTTGCATATATCACTGCAGGCGATCCTTCCCTCGACGCGACTGAAAAGATTGTTCTTGGCGCCGCCGCAGCTGGCGCGGACGTAATCGAACTGGGCGTGCCGTTCAGCGATCCTGTTGCGGATGGTCCAACGATTCAACGGGCGAGCGAACGGGCTCTGCGGGCGGGAACGACGCTTGCGGGCGTTATTGATCTCGTCCGGCGGATTCGTTTGGGGTCGGATGTGCCGCTGGTGCTTTTCAGTTACTTCAATCCGATATTGCAGATGGGGCTTGAAAAGTTTGCGGTAGCTGCTGCGTCAGCCGGAGCGGATGGAGTTCTTGCGACGGATTTGACGCTCGAAGAGGCCGATGAGTATCGCACTGTGATGCATGCGAATCGGCTAGATACGATCTTCCTAGTGGCTCCTACGTCGACCGATGCGCGAATCGAGAAGATTGCACATGCGTCGAGCGGGTTTCTTTATTTGATTTCTCGAGCGGGCGTGACCGGAGCGCGGGAAGCGCTTCCTCCGACGCTTCCGGGACTGGTGCGACGGGTTCGAAAGTTCACCACGCTTCCGATTGCAGTGGGTTTCGGGATTTCGTTGCCGACGCACGTTACTGTGCTGGGCGGGCTTGCCGATGCCGCCGTGGTCGGATCGGCGCTCGTGACCGAAATTGAGAAGGCTGCATCGCCTGAGGCCGCTGTGGAAGCTGTGGCGGAGCGAATTCGCGTGCTGAAACGGGCGGCGCGTGAAGGCGTCAGCCGACGTGGCGTCGAGGGAAGTTAGAAATTAGGAGCTCTACTAAAGCCACAGAACACTTAGTCGATCCCACGCACTTGCACTCCGTACCCTATGTACTAAGATGAACCGCTCGAAAATAGAGTGAGAATTTGAAATGCTAACCGCACGATAATGGCGGGCCCTCAGGAGAGGTGAATGGATAAGCGAGTGGCGAACGCCGATGCGGCGGTCGCTAAGATTCAAGACGGCGCGACGATTTTGTTGGGAGGATTTGGACTTTGCGGCATTCCGGAAAATCTAATCGCCGCGTTGCAGCGTAGAGGCTCGAAAGATCTGACGCTGGTGTCAAATAACGCTGGCGTCGACAATTTCGGTATTGGCCTGCTGCTGCAGACGAAGCAAGTGAAGAAAATGATCGCGAGCTATGTGGGCGAAAATAAGACTTTCGAGCAGCTCGCGCTGAAAAAGGAAATTGATGTCGAGTTGAATCCGCAGGGAACGCTGGCCGAGCGCATCCGGTGCGGCGGGGCGGGAATTCCGGCGTTCTACACGCCGACCGGTTACGGGACGATGGCTGCGGAGGGCAAAGAGGTTCGCGAATTCAACGGGCGTCCTCATGTGCTAGTTCCTTCGCTGCGCGGGAATTTCGCGTTTATTAAAGCGTGGAAGGGTGACCGCTGGGGGAATCTGGTCTATCGGAAAACGGCACGAAATTACAATGCGGTGATGGCGACTGCGGCGGATTACACGATTGCGGAAGTGGAAGAGCTCGTGGAGCTCGGCGAACTGAACCCGGATTGCATTCACACGCCGGGGATTTTTATTGATGCAATTTTTCAAGGTACAGAGTACGAAAAGCGGATCGAGCGGCGCACGGTCCGCAAACTGCAATAGCGGGAGACGGTATGGCGGAAAGATCGACTGAAATCGATAAGAGGGAAGTGATTGCGCGGCGCGTGGCGCGCGAGTTGCGCGATGGATACTACGTGAATCTCGGGATTGGATTGCCGACGCTGATTCCTAGTCATCTGCCGCCGGGGATGGAGGTGGTGCTGCAATCCGAGAACGGGATGCTGGGAATCGGCGCGTATCCTTACGAAGGCGAAGAGGACGCAGACCTGATTAACGCGGGCAAGGAAACGATTACGGAAATTCCAGGCTGCTCGTACTTTTCGAGCGCGGAATCATTTGGGATGATTCGCGGGGGGCGAATCAACGTGACGGTGCTGGGTGCGTTGCAGGTGGACGAGAACGGTAACCTCGCGAACTGGGCAATTCCCGGGAAAATGCTGAAAGGTATGGGCGGGGCGATGGATCTGGTGGCGGGAGCAAAGCGCGTGATCATCGCGATGGAGCACGCCACGAAAGATGGCGAACCGAAAATTGTAAAGGCGTGCAGCCTCCCGCTTACCGGCGTTGGCGTGGTGGATATGATCGTGACGGAGCTTGCGGTGATCGACGTGACGGCTGAGGGGCTGGTGCTTCGCGAAGTGACTGCCGGGGTGACGCCTGAAGACGTGCAGAAGGTGACTGAGCCGAAGCTTATTCTTTCGCCGGATCTGAAGACGATGGCGGTGTGATTCGAGATCGCGACGAGCGGCGCGGCGCACGAAAAGATTACGGCGTAGACCTTTTGTGGCCTGTTGGCGACGCACTACCTGCGATACCATACGCGCAACGGATTCCGAGGAGAGTGAATGCAGCCCCATTCGATCGTGGTGATCAGTCTGCACTCGCCGAAGGAAAAATTGTGGGGCGAGCTTGTGGATATTTCGAATGCCGGAGTGACGTTGCGCGGTATCGATTTGAGCTCGTTTGATGATTTCGTGAGCCAGATACTGCATCCGGATGGCGATCGGATGGGCTTGCCGACTTTGTTTTTTCCGATGCTGCGAATTGAGAGGATCGCGCTTGACGAGGCGCGCGGCTCGATTCCTTCGCTAGCCGAAGTGTTTGCCAAGAAGGTAGGGCGCTCGCTGCCGGATTATCTCGCGCAGTTTGCGTGATGCGGAAGTTGACGCGGATTTCTACACCCAGGTTCATCTCATGCCCAGTCGAATCCTGACGGTTCCAAACCAGCTCACATTTCTGCGCCTGGCTTTCTTGCCGGTGTTCCTGATTGCAATCGAGTACGAGCGCTACGACTTGGCGCTGGGAATTCTGGTGGCGGCGGGCGTGAGCGATGCGCTGGATGGGGTGCTCGCACGCGGGTTGAATCAAAGAACGCCGCTTGGAGCGTATCTCGATCCGATCGCGGATAAGCTGCTGCTTTCGTCCTCATATTTTATTTTGGCGCTGAAGGGGAAGATTGCGTGGTGGCTTACGATTCTGGTGCTGGGGCGCGATGTGTTGATTCTGGTGGCGTGCGCGGTGATTTTGATTACCGTGGGCTACCGGCCGTTTCCGCCTAGCATTTGGGGGAAGGCGACTACATTTTTCGAGATACTGCTTGTGGTGCTGGTTCTGGTGCTGGCGATTTGGGATAACCAGTTTTTATGGGTCGTGCGGCACGCGTGCACTTATCTGGTGGCGGTGTTTTTGGCGATTTCGGGATTGCACTACAGCATTGTTGTGTCGCGGCAACTTCACGCCGGTGTTTGAAGGGGATTCGCCGACTGAAATCGGGTTGGACTTTAGCCGCCGCTCTGAATGAGGCCTTTCATCATGAACGCAATGCTGGCGATTACGACTAGTGCGGTTGCCCAGCCCAGAGCGTTTGCGCGATTGCGTTCTTCCGGAGAGCCGGGCGGCCGATCCGCCATGATTTTCCCTAGTCCGAATCCTGCGACCAATCCGCCGAAATGGGCGTAATTGTCAATTCCGGGAAACAGAAATCCCCAAATCGCGATGTAAATGAGCCATCGAATAATCTGGCTGCGGAGCATTTGCATACCCGCGCTTTTTCGGCCTGTGGTGATTGCGAGGAGCACGCCGATCAATCCGAGCAACGCGCCGGATCCGCCTACGCTGAAGTGTCCTCTGAGACTGCTCAAGATGTAACCTGCTATTCCAGTTAGCACATAAATGAAGAAAAATCGCGCTGACCCATAAAGCTCTTCAATCTGAGGGCCAATATCCATGAGCACCCACATGTTGAAGATGATGTGCATCAAGCTGCCATGAAGAAATACAGCCATGACAAGGCGCCACGGCTGTGCGACGTCATAAGGTAGAGGCAGCGACGCGCCGAATCTTTGCAGCACGTTTCCGTCGATGCCGCCTATACCAAGGAGAGCAAAAACTCCCCCACCGCCCGGGGGCTGTAGACCGTTTGTGCGAATGGTAGCGAGGAGGCTGACGATGTATAGCAGGCAGCTAAATCCGAGAATGCCGTAAGTGGCCGGGGCTGTGGCGGGGAGCAGGTTACCGAGCGAACGGCTGGCGGCGGCCATCGAGAACGTGAGGTTGGCGCCGCATTGATGGCAGCGTGTGGCGTTTGCGCCGACCAAGGTGCCGCAGGAAGGGCAGAGCTGCGGGCGTCCCTGCTTTCCGCCGCCGAAAAAGCCGCTCATTTGTTTATGAATCCGATGTTCACGAATCCGATCCAGTCATGGTGAAGGCGTGATGCAAGTAGGATACGCTTCCTTGTGTCATAGTGAGTGCGTTCCTATAATACCGAAAATGAGACGAAACAAGTGAATCGGGTTAACGCGTGAAATTCCGGGAAGGGCGAAGCGAATCAGACGCTGAATCGAATCAGTCTCGCGGCAGCGGTCGCGCTAAGCGGTTCTCATTTTTAGCACTCACGTTTGTATCGCTTCTACTTTCCGCTGCGGGTTGTAATCGTAGGCCACGACAGACACAAAGTCCTCCAGCGCCGACTCCGACACCTCAGCAAGTCCCGTCCTCGCAGCCCACGGCACCTACTCCGCCGGCACACGGGCAGAAGGCGCCAGCTAATGGATGGGTTGAAGAAGGCGTTGCATCGTGGTACGGCTATCCGTTTCAAGGGCGCCGCACATCCAACGGCGAAATTTACGACATGCACGAATTCACCGCGGCGCATCGCACGCTGCCGTTCAATGCGATGGTTCGGGTGACGAACCTGACCAATGGAAAGCAAACGGCAGTGCGCATCAACGACCGCGGCCCGTTTGTCGCAAACCGGGTGATTGATTTATCGCTCTCTGCGGCTCAGGCTATCGAGATGGTAGGACCGGGAACGGCTCACGTGCGACTCGAGGTGATTTCGGGACCGAATCCCTCAGTCGGCTATTTTGGAGTCCAGGTCGGAGCGTTTCTGGTGCAGGAGAACGCCGCGAGGTTGAAGGCGCAACTCGAATCGCAATATCCGCCGGTAAGCATCGTGCCATTCGAATCAGCGAATGGCACGTTTTATCGCGTGCGTATCGGGCGGCTGCCAAGCGAAGAGGCAGCGCGATCGCTCGCCGATCAGCTGCACAACACCGAGCAGTTCACGACATTCGTGGTACGACTCGACAACTAGGTCCTACTTTGCGAGGGTTGCGGCGCGCGGTCGTTCTCTTTCTTTGAACGCGGCTACTTGTGCTTCATCACGTAGACGCCGTCCCAATCAGCCTCCGGCTCTTCCGCCAGATACTCTTCGCACCGACGTAAAAATATGCGCGCGGGGCCATCGTCGGGCCAGTGGTCGAGAACCTGTTCGAAGGCTTGTCCCGCGGCGCGCCAATCGCGCAGCTTGTAGGCCTGCTGACCGCGCGCAAAAAGCTCCACGAGTTCTTTGCCTTCACCTCCGAGCGCTTCGGCGTCGAGCACCTCGTAAATCGTCACGGGAAGAAGCTTGCCTTTCACGCGGATCATGTCGAGTTCTCGCACCAGGACTCGATCGCTGCGCAACACTTTGTAAGTGGAGTCGCTGATGATGATTCGCGTGCCGTATTCCTTATTGAGGCCTTCCAAGCGCGAAGCGAGGTTGACGGAGTCGCCCATCGCTGTGTATCCATAGCGGAGGGAAGAACCCATATTGCCCACGGATGCGACACCCGTGTTAATTCCAACGCCGATGTCCATCACTGGCCGGCCCTGTGCGCGCCACTCTTTCTGCAATTCGGCAAGTCGCGCGAGCATACTGAGTGCTGCCTCGCAGGCCCGCGTGGCGTGATCCGGCTCGTCGAACGGAGCGCCCCACAGCGCCATGAC
>DATNKB010000504.1:0-8602 GCA_035603595.1 Candidatus Dormiibacterota bacterium | reverse complement strand
ATAAGGAGGACAAAGCCGCCCGCGACCGCCTCTTCGCAGCGCATGCGCAGTACTACACACCTTCGGCTAGTGGTCTGAAGTCTTTCCGTTGCGAAGCCACAATCGATTGGAAGGCCATGTTGACGCGTTTCAGCGGAACCGAAATCCCTGAAGACAATCCTATGCTGAAGTATCTGCGGACCGTCCATCTTTCTGTAGTCGATCAACTCAAGGGCAAAGGTTCCTTGGAATGGAGCGACACCGGCGTTCCACCCAACGGAAAGGAAGCCGCTGCAAAGCAGATGCGTGACGGGTTGCAAACAATGGTTGGCGGCTTTTTCCAATCTTGGAACGGCTACATGAATGGCTCCATGGTGCCGCTTCCGGACGATAGCGTCGAAGTTACAACAGCAGGAGGTGGAATCCACCTGCATGCAGCGCCAGGTAATGCGAAGTTTGACGAGGATTTCGACAAGGACATGTTGCTCACCCAGGCCGTAGTTGACAGCCCCCAGATGAAAGTTGTGGCAATACCAACGTATTTGAGAACCGAAGACGGACTCGTTGTTTCCGCCGTTTCGTCCCGAGTGAATCAACCTCCCTCAGCTGCCCCAATGGATGTCACTTTCCGCGTGGAGTACGCAAAAGTGGGCTCGTTTCATATCCCATCGCACGTCATATATGACATCAAGAATGTGGGCGTGATTGAGATTGCTTTCAACGCTTGTCAGGTATCTGCCGGTGACTCGGAGCAAAAGCCATCCCCTGGTGCACAGTAGATCGTTAATCAGAAGCTGAGTGCCTAGCACTTCTTGGCGCTCCGCAGCACAGCTCCAGCACATTACTCGCGGATCTAATTCCCACTTCTCTTTGAGAGGGATTTCCCACCGGCCGGACAGGTGTTAATCAGCTGACACAATTGTCGAACCCTTAGCATGGGTGCTCTCCTCGTATAGTAGGTGAGCGCTTGGCATCCACAACCACCTGCGGGATCAAGGGCTTTCCGGCCGCATCGTTGGAAGTCGGCTGGCCCCTGGCATGCACTAGTTGTGCCTAAGCCGCCGGTAGTGTAGATGTTGGTCGCACAGGCTGGCCCAAGACGAGGGTAGCGCACCACGGGGCCTCGCAGTTTTGGAGAAATCATGGAGACATATTGGGGAGCCAGAATCCGAACCGCAGCTCTGCTCTTGGCGGGAATAGTCTCGGCGAGCGCCCTTGCTGGGAGCGTGCAAGACGCGGAACCGTCCAAGTTCTTTCGAGAGTACGTAGGGTTGAACGACGAGCAGATCAAAAATATTCGAAGCGGAAAGGCTGTTGCCAAGATATTGGATTCACCGACGCCAGATGAAGTGTATGTGTTCGGTTCCGTGTACGTGAACTCCACACCGGAGCGTTATCTCAAATTCGCGTCGGACATCGACGCCCTTCGCAAAGTTCCCAACTATCTGGCCATCCAGAAATTCAGCAATCCTCCGAAGCTCTCGGATCTCGAGGGCTTCACATTGGAGGAAGAGGACATCAAAGAGCTCAAAAAGTGCCAGCCGGAGCATTGCGAGATCCAGCTGCCCAGCGAGGCGATGGATACATTCAAGCAGTCAATAAATTGGTCAGCGCCGGATGTGACGGATCAGGTGAACCGGCTGGGGCAAAAGATGGCGCTGGAAGCTCTCGAGAGATATATAGAGGGAGGAAACACGGCGCTCGGAACCTACCGCGACAAACATAACCCAGCGGTTGTGGCGGACACCTTTCAAAGGCTGCTCAGCCGGTCAAAAGGCCTTCCCGTATATCTCCCTGTTCTTGACCAATACCTGCTCGATTATCCAAAGGCCAACTCGGATGGGATCGAATCTCAGTTCTATTGGGAAAAGGTCAATTTTGGACTGAAACCTACCCTGCGAATCGTGCAGGCGATTGTCTACCGCGACAAGGATCCTGCGAGTCCAAGATATGCAATCGCCGTGAAGCAACTTTACGCGAGCCACTACTTCGAAACGGCCCTCGACCTCACGATCTGCGTCCCAGATCACGAGCGTCCCGGCATGTACGTGATCACGCTTAAGGGCTCGTCCCAGGCCGGTCTCACCGGGTTCAAAGGCGGCATTGTGCGGAAAGTGGCGGTTGACAAAACCCGTTCGTCACTAGAAAAAGCATTGGCAACGATCAAGCAGAAATTGGAAAGCCAGACAGATTGATGCTGGCCGGAACATCTTTGCTGTGGGTGGCTAATGTCAATGCTTGATCGCCGGACTGCAAAAGTTCTGATGACAATCATCGTTTTCGCACTGGCGCTCGCCATTGTGTATGTGGCGCGGACGGTGTTTATTGTTTTTATTTTCTCAATCCTATTTGCCTACTTGATTGATCCGGTCGTGCGGTTTCTGCAGCGCCATTCCCTATTCTTCAAGAATCTGCGAGGGCCGCATATTTTGGAGGCCTATCTCGGACTCTTGATTCTCATCGCAGTCGGCATCCATGGCCTGGACCCGGGTTTCTTTCGGCACGCAGGGGGTCTGATTCGAGACTTACCAGCCCTTTCAGAACAGGTTTCGACGGGCGAGATCGCGACGAAGATTGGCGACAAGTACGGCTGGACGGAGACGCAGGAGTTGCGGCTGAAGTCATTTCTGATTCAACACCATGAGCAAATCCGTGGTTTTTCGGAGAATGGACAGCGGATCATACCCACTGCTATTGGAAGCCTGGTCTTAATCCCGATACTGGCGCTCTTTTTCCTTAACGACGGCGCAGTTCTTGCCGATTCCATCATCCAACTTGTCGCGACGAAGGAGAGCCTGGAGGATCTCCGTTCCTTCGCCAGCGAATTGAACGTGATGTTTCAGCACTACATAAGAGCCAAAGTGATCCTTGGAATCCTGTCCCTCGTGTTTTGTTCGGTGACCACGTTGCTGTTGGGCTTCCCCCACGCGTTGGCGCTTGGCGTCCTGGCGGGAACCCTGGAGTTCATACCCGTGGCCGGCTGGATGATTTCCGCCACTACGATCGTTACGATTGGAGCCCTCACGCATTCTCACTGGATTTGGATGGCAGCATTGCTGGGGCTATGGCGAATGCTGATGGATTATTTTATTTCGCCGCGCGTTGTGGGCCATGAACTCGAGATTCACCCGCTGCTCGCGATATTCACAGTAATGGTCGGCGGTGCCGTAGGCGGGATCGTAGGAATTTATCTGTCTGTTCCTATCGTAGCGACACTGCGAGTGGTGTATCGCAGATTCCTCATAGCGCAATAGGTTCACGACAGCGAATGCAAGGGACTTCCCCTTGAGTTCGATTAGTCTGGCCCTCCGCTGCCTGCCATCCCCCCCTTTATTGCCGTGATAGGGTTTAGCCGAGGGCGAAACTGCCCTTTTTCTGGACGAATGCACAATTCTGGTGCAATGGAAATCTTGCTCTGTGAATTGCGTCTGTCCCACCTTCAACCTAACGACCTACCTTACAGGCCGCCGTCAGTAACTCTCAATGAATTTTGCCGCAGAGTTGTAGCGGACATACCGTCCAATGACAAAGATTGACGTCCTGCACCTGGGACGCTGAATCTTTTCTTTCGGTACCAGATTCCCTGGACCGAAGAATTCTCGATTTGAGATAGATGGTGGCATCTCCTCCGGACCTGTCACCTTCAAAGCTCCATCAAGATTCCTGTTGTTTTCCAAAAGGAAGCATGGCATTGTTCCTGTTGGGAACCTAAAGGTGGAACTCCTGATGAAGGACAAGCCGGACGTCTTGCAGGGCACGCTGGCCCTCATGGTTCTGAAGACACTTGACGTTCTGGGACCGCAGCACGGCTACGGCATCGCCCGGCGAATCGAGCAGATCAGCGGAGACATTCTGGTCCTGAATCAGGGCACTCTCTATCCCCTGCTGCTCAAGCTCGAGCACGAAGGTTCGATCGCCTCGCAATGGGGCGCGTCGGACAACAACCGCCGGGCCCGCTTCTATCGCATTACCGCCCGCGGCCGGAAGCAGCTCCAAACGGAAACCAGCGACTGGGAGCGAACCGCCCAAATCATCGAGCGCTTTTTCAACGTCAAAGCGGAGGAATTGCCGTGAAACTCTTGCGACGCTTCTTCATACGCCTTTCGAATTTCGCCGCCGGGCGCCGTGCCGACCAGCGCCTGCGCGAAGAGCTCGCCGAACATCTCGCGTTCCAGACCGAGGAGAATCTGCGCGCCGGCATGTCACCCGCCGAGGCGCGGCGCCAGGCCGTGCTCAAGCTCGGCGGGGCCGAAGCGATACGCGAAGACCATCACGCCGAGCAGAGCCTGCCCTTCATCGAGAATCTACTTTTCGATCTGAAGTACGCCGCCCGTATGCTGCGAAGATCTCCTGGATTTGCGTTCGTTGCGATCGCCACAATGGCGCTGGGCGTCGGAGCCACCACCGCCATCTACAGCGTCATCGACGCAACCCTCCTGCATCCTTTGCCATACCCCAACCCCAACGAACTGGTGCGCATTGAGGACGATCTTCCGGGTGTGGGCGCACAAGATGTTAGCGTTTCGATTCCTGAGTGGAAGGATCTGGAGAACTCGGGCATTTTTCAATACGTGGCCATCGACTTTTTCGGCTCCTCGAATCTTACGGGCAGCGCACAGCCCACGCGTATCGCGGCGAAGGTTGTGACGCCGAATTACTTTGCGATGCTGGGTGTGGGCGCGCAGTTGGGGCGCACGTTCGATCCGGGCGACAACACGCCAGGCTTCAACCTGGAGGCGGTGATCAGCGACGGGCTCTGGAAGAGGGCGTTTGGAGCCGACCCGCGCATTCTGGGGAAAACAGTGCGCATGGATAACGATGTGTATCAAGTGGTGGGCGTGATGCCGCCTGGTTTTCGCGACCAGGGCAAGACCAGCGAGGAGCGGAATACGGAGGCGTGGTCGGCAGCCGGTTTTGCCGCTGTGCCGTTTCCGCCTGCGCTGCGCAACTCGAGATTTGGTACGGCCTTTGCGCGTTTGAAACCGGGTCTGCCGGTGGCGTCGGCACAGGCACATATCGACGCGCTGGTTGCATCGCTGACGAAGCAATATCCCGCGGATTATCCTGCGCAAGCAGCGTGGAACATCCGCCTGATTCCCCTGGCCGAGAGTCTTGTCGGCGACGATCGACAATCGCTCATCCTGCTGTTCGGCGCGGTCGGTCTGGTCCTGCTGATCAGCTGCGTCAACGTCGCCAATCTGCTGCTTGCCCGCGCTAGCGCGCGCGGACGGGAGATGGCGGTTCGCCAGGCATTGGGAGCCGCAAGAACGCGCCTCATTCGTCAACTCTTCACCGAGAGCTTGTTGCTCTTCGTGCTTGGCGGCATCACCGGTTTTGCGGTTCTCTTCTTCGCCCGGAAATTTCTGCTGCAATTTGTTCCCGAAAGCCTGCCGCGCCTCAATGAAATCTCCATTAGCTGGGGCGTGCTGGCGTTCGCCATCGTTGTCTCTATCGCCGCCGGAACCATCTTCGGGCTTGCCCCCGCGTGGCTCATGAGCCGCCTCGATTTGAACACGACGCTCCGGCAGGAAGGTCGTGGCTCCAACGGTTCCCGGCAGCGCTCGCGCTTGCGCCATGCTCTGGTGATTGGTGAATTAGCCCTCTCCCTGGTGCTGATGATCGCCGCCGGCCTTCTGCTGCGCAGCTTCTGGGACTTGTTCAAGGTGCAACCCGGCTTCAATCCCAGCCGCGTCACGGCGATCGAGACCTGGCTGCCGGTTCCCAACGATCCCAAAACCGACATTTACAGCACCGCCACGCAGGAAGCCGTGATGCTGCGCGAAGTTCTCCGCCGCAACCGGACGCTTCCAGGTGTCGAAGAAACGGCCGTCGGCGATCGGGCGGCTCTTCCCCTCGGCCACGGCAAGAACGATCTCAACATGTCCCCCTTGATCCGCGAAGGCCAGGACGTGCAGACCAGCCAGCCTCCTCTGATCGATACATCGTTCGTCTCACCTGAATACTTTCGCCTGCTCGGCATGGCGCTCCTGCGCGGACGCCTCTTCGTCGACCAGGACCTTGAAGACACGCCTTCGATCGCAGTCATCAATCAGGCCGCCGCGCGCACCTACTGGCCCAACCAGGACCCGGTCGGCAAGCGCGTCCGGTTGAGGGCCGAGAAGCCGGACTGGACCACCATCGTCGGCGTAATCGCCGATGCGCGCACAGAATCGCTCGCGGACGCTGCGATTCCGCAGGTCTACCTCGACATCTACCAGCGCTGGGCAAAAGATCTGGCTTTCTTTGTGCGCGGACAGGTCGATCCCGCCACCATCGCCGCCCAGGTGCGTACACAAATCCAGGCCGTCGATCCGAACCTTCCCGTCTTCCACGCGGAGACCTTGAACGACATTCTCTCCTCTTCGCTCTCTGTGCGGCGGTTCTCCATGGAAATGGTGGCGCTGTTTGCTGGCACAGCCCTGCTGCTCGCGGGCCTGGGAATCTATGGAACCATCTCCTATGTTGTGAATGAACAAAGACGCGAGATCGCCATTCGCCTTGCGTTGGGAGCGCAAAGAGGAACTATCCTCAAGATGGTTCTGCGCCAGGGCCTCACTCTGGCCGCCGCTGGCGCCGGCGTAGGCCTGGTTGGCGCGCTCATTGTTTCGCACCTCATGGCCGGATTGCTCTTCGGCGCATCGTCGATCGATCTGCCCCCCTTCGCTGGCGTCACCGTTGTACTTACCGCCGTCGCGCTCGCCGCCAGCTGCATCCCGGCGCTGACCGCCATGCGCCTCGATCCCATCACAACACTCCACTCCGAATAACCTCGCGAGGTTGCTTTCTCGTCATCAGATTCCGCGCCACCTTAGCAGCCGCCTCTATTGCCTGATTTTGGTGCGGCTGCTAGACTAACGTGGCAAGAGTTGAATTGAAGCTCCTGCCACACTTTCCATAGAAGGTTAGACCATGTCTGGACACTCGAAATGGGCCACGATCAAGCATAAGAAGGCGGCTACGGACGCCAAGCGTGGCAAAGTTTTCACCAAGATTATCCGCGAGTTGACGATTGCCGCGCGCACCGGCGGCGGCGATCCTGTCACCAACCCGCGCCTGCGCACCGCGATCGGCGCCGCGAAGAACGAGAACATGCCCAATGACAATATCGAACGCGCCATCCTGCGTGGCACCGGGCAGCTCGAGGGCGAAACGCTCGACGAAGTGATGTTTGAAGGCTACGGCCCGGGCGGCGTGGGCGTGTTGATCCAGGTGGTGACGAGCAACCGCAACCGGATCGTCAGCGAGATTCGCCACATGATGTCGAAGAATGGCGGCAACATGGCAGAGAACGGCGCCGTGGGCTGGATGTTTCATCGCAAGGGCGACATCGTGGTGCCCAAAGAGCTGGCCGACGAAGACAAGATGATGGGCATTGTCCTCGACGCAGGCGCGGAAGACTTGCGCGATGACGGCTCGGCGTGGGAAGTCACTACCCCTCCCGAAGCGATGGAAAAAGTTCGCGAAGCGCTCGTCGCGAATGGAATCACTCCGGCAACTGCAGAGGTGGCCTGGATCCCGCAGAACTACGTGAAATTGAGCGGCGCTCAGGCGCAACAGATGCTGCGCATGGTGGAAACGCTCGAGGATCACGACGACGTGCAGCACGTCTACGCAAATTTCGATATCGACGAGAAGGAAATTCAGGCGGCCGTCGCCAGTTAACGCCTCCGGCTCTCATTGCGGCGACCTGTGCCGCAAAAATGCCGTATCGATATTGACGCAACACTCGCCCCGAAAAAACACTATCGCTCGCTTGAGCGCAGCACTAAACTAGTGCGCGCCCAATGACTTCTCGCGCCGCAATTCCTGCCCGACAGCAAATCAGCGCGCCCCTGAAGACGCACCGTTTCCGCGTGCTCGGAGTTGATCCTGCCGTGGCGGGCGCCACTGGCTACGGCGTCGTCGAGTTTGAGGGTTCCAAAGCCCACCTGCTTCGCTTCGGCGCGCTCAAGCTCCCGGCTCGAGCCTCATTCGACTCGCGGCTCCGCGATATTCATCAGCTGATTGCGCGCCTTGTGGAAGAGTTTTCGCCCGATGCCGTCGCAGTGGAATCCGTATTCACCGCGCTCAACGTACGAACCGCTTTGAAGCTCGCCGAGGTGCGTGGCGTGGTGCTGCTTGCGGCGGCGCAAGCACAGGTTCCGTCTCACAGTTATTCGCCGCGTGAAGTGAAAGTGACGGTCGCAGGTTACGGCGGCGCTTCCAAACAACAGATGCAGCAGATGGTAAGCTCGGCCCTCGGACTCACCAGCTATCCCGAACCGGCCGATGCCGCCGACGCCCTCGCGGTCGCCCTTTGTCACGCGCATCTGTCGCACGCGCGCGAACGCATGAAACGAGCGATGGGAATTCAACCCTCAACGATTGTCACAGGGAACCGGAAGCGACCGATTCGCATCCAAATTCTTCAATGATCCAGTCGCCAATGAACAGCGCCGGATACAGGTGCGCTGCTTTTCGAAAGATTGCCTCGATGAGCCCCGGCGTGCTGTTACTAGTTCTTCTTTCCGTAGCGTCCGCGCTCGCCGGCGGCCCCGCTGACGGCCCAACCATTATTTATCGCAAAGTCTTCAAGTCCAGCTACCCTGAATACGTCCAGATCAAGGTGAGCCAGAACGGCGCC
>DATNKB010000503.1:0-16066 GCA_035603595.1 Candidatus Dormiibacterota bacterium | reverse complement strand
CGCTCCTCAAGGCTTCGATGCCGCGACGCCCTGTTCTCTTGTGAAGTCCGCGAATTTCTTGCCCTGCTCCGCCAATTGCTTCAGCAAAGGCGCCGGTTCCCAAATTTCGCCATGCTGCTTCTGAAATTCGAGGACGCGATCGTAAACTTTCTTCAACCCAACCGTGTCTGCGTACCACATCGGGCCGCCTCGATACGCCGGAAATCCGTAGCCATTCAGATAAATGATGTCGATATCCACGGCGCGCAGCGCAAATCCCTCTTCCAGAATACGCGCGCCCTCATTTACAAGAGCATAGATGCAACGATCGACGATTTCATCGGTGGAAATTTGCCGCTGCGGAATTTTAGCTTCGGTTGTCCATTTGCGGACTAACTCTGCGACTTCCGGATCGGGCGTGGCGCGGCGATTCTCGTCATATTTATACCAGCCAGCGCCCGTTTTCTGGCCGTAGCGTCCCATCTCGCAAAGCTGATCCTCGGCAATCGGCTGGCGAATGCCGGGCTTTTCGAGATGACGATATTCCTTGCGAATGCGCCAGCCGACGTCGAGTCCCGCCAGGTCGCCAGTCGAAAGAGGACCCATTGCCATGCCGTAATCCACCAGCGCTTTATCAACGGCCTCGACGCTCGCTCCTTCCTCGACAAGAAATTGTGCTTCGCGACGATAAGGGCCGAACATGCGATTTCCCACGAACCCGCGGCAATTTCCGACAAGCACCCCGATTTTGCCCAGCTTCTTCGAAAGTTGCATGCACGTGGCGATTACTTCTTTGCTCGTCGCTTTACCGCGAACGATCTCAAGCAAACGCATCACATTTGCGGGGCTGAAGAAGTGTGTGCCAATCACGAAAGCGGCGCGTGAGGTAGCTGATGCGATTTCATCTATATTCAGCGTGGAAGTATTGCTGGCCAGAATTGCTCCCGGCTTGCAAACGCGATCGAGTTCTGCGAACACCTCCTTCTTCAGCGCCATCCCCTCGAACACAGCTTCAATCACCATGTCCGCATCCGAAAAACCATCGAAACTGAGCGTCGGCTGGATTCGCTTCAGGCATTCGTCCACAAATTGCTGCGTGAAACGGCCGCGCTTCACGGAGCTCGCGTAGTTCTTTTGAATGTTCGCCATTCCGGGGTCGAGCGCCGGTTGGTCGGCGTCCTTTAGCAGCACCGGAATTCCGGCGTTCGCAAATACCATCGCGATGCCGCCGCCCATCGTGCCAGCTCCGACGACGGCCGCTTTATTCACCGAAATCAGCGGAGTGTCCTTCGGAACATCCGGAATTTTTGCCACTTCGCGCTCACCAAAGAAGACGTGAATCAGCGCCTTGGATTGGTCCGAGAAGAGGCATTTGACGAAAAGCTCCCGCTCCTTCTCGCAGCCCTGCTCGAAAGGCAATTTCGTGGCAGCATCGATAGCGTCAATCGCTGCCGAGGGCGCCATCAAACCACGCTGTTTCGTCCGCGCGTTCTCGCGAGCCGCAGCAAAAATTGGCGCATTTTGCTGCGCCGTTCCGAGCTTCTCGTTCCTCTCTCGCGTCTTTGGAGCAGGCTTCTCCGCAATTTCGCGCGCAAAAGCCATCGCGCCCGCAAGCAAATCGCCTTCGATCAAACGGTCGACAATCCCGTATTTCAGCGCATCCGGCGCTTTCACGGGCTTACCTTCGACACACATCTCGACAGCCTTCTCTACGCCGGCCAGGCGGGGCAAGCGCTGCGTGCCCGCTGCGCCCGGAATGATTCCGAGCTTCACTTCCGGCTGACCCACCTGAGCATCGAGTGACGCAACCCGGTAGTGCCCAGACATCGCAACCTCGAGCCCACCACCGAAAGCGGTACCGTGAATCGCGACGACCACAGGCTTCGTCGAATTTTCAATCTTGAGAAGCAGCGGAAGAAGCCCCGCTCCGCGCTCGGTCTTTCCGGACGTCATCTTCTCGAATTCTTTGATATCGGCGCCGGCGATAAACGTTTTTCCGCCACCAATTAGAACCGCCGCTCTCACGCCGGAATCCTTGGCGATCTGATCGATTGCGTCGCCGATGCCCTCCGGTACACCCGGGCTCAAAGCGTTCACCGGAGGATTGTTGATCGTGATAATCGCGATATCGCCGTTCTTCGTCACTTGTACCAGGTCGCTCATCAGTCGCTCTCTCTTTTGAAAGCTTATGCGCTCTTCGCAAGCCGTTTATCGGCATCAATCACAAGCCGCGCGATCCGCTCGCGGTGAAATGTGGAATCACCGAAAGCTGTTTCCGAGGATTTCGCGCGCCGGTAATAAAGATGCACGTCGTTTTCCCATGTGAAACCCATCCCGCCATGCACTTGAATTCCGCGATTGCCCACGGTGCGAGCCGCGTCACTCGCATACATTTTCGCGATGGAAACGGCAACGGAAGCATCGGGCGCATTTTCTTCGAGCGCCCACGCAGCATAATAAGCTGCAGAGCGTGAGCTCTCCGTCTCGAGATACATATCCGCGCACTGGTGCTGCACGGCTTGAAACATACCAATTGGCTTGCCGAATTGCTTCCGCATCTTGGCGTATTCCACTGTGATGTCGAGCGTTCGCTGCATTCCGCCCACCAGCTCGCACACCAGCGCCGTCGTGGCGATATCGAATCCCTCTGCCAATGCGGCTACGTCTCCGATCTTTTCCGCGGGCGTGTTTTGGAATTCGATTCGATAGAGTTTCCGTGTCAGGTCCATGCCCAGCATCGATGTGATTTTCATTCCGGGAGCCTTCGATGCCACGGCAAATATGCCGTTGCGCGCAATTACGATGATGAAGTCCGCTACCGCGGCGTCTGGCACAAAGAGTTTCTCGCCCGTGAGCGTGGCATTCACAGCGGAAACGTGAATATCCATGAAGTTCCAGCTTGCGTTTGCTTCAAGGAAAGCGACCGTAGAGCGCGCGTCACCAGCGCAAATCGGCGCGAGATATTTCTTCTTGCTCTCGGGGCTTGCGACCGCATCAATCACAGCTCCGGCGAGCGGCACGGTAGAGAAAAATGGCCCCGGTAGAAGCGCGCGCCCGGCCTCTTCCATCAACAACGCGAGCTCCACTCTTCCAAGCCCGACGCCGCCATATTCTTCGGGGAAAATAATGCCCGTGTAACCCTGTTCCGCCATTTTCTTCCACAGGGTTTCATCGTAAGCCGTATCGGTCTCCATTAGCCGCCGGACTTCTTCCATCGGACACTCGCCCGCAAAGAATTTCCTGGCGTTGTCCTTCAGCATCTGCTGGCTTTCGCTCAATCCGAATTGCATCGCCTCTCCTGGCTAATAGCTTCTGGGCAAGCCCAGCACAAAATGCCCGATGATGTTCCGCTGCACTTCCGACGTGCCGGCCTCGATCGTGTTCCCACGCGTTCGCAGGTAACCGTACGACCAGATTCCATTGTCGACCGCGTCTTTATCCCCCGCCAGCAGTTGCCCATAGGCGCCAAAAATTTCCTGCGCGATCTGCTGGAGCCGCTGATTCAGTTCGCTCCAAAATATTTTCTGAATCGAGCCTTCGGGCCCCGGAACGCCGGTAGCAGTGACGCGGCTGAACGCGCGCAGCTGATTCCAGCGCATGATCTCGATTTCGGCATAGCATTGCGCGAGCTTCTGGCGCGTGATCGGATCCTGCGCCGCCGGATGTCCATCCTTCTGAAACTTATGCGATAGCTCGATCAATCGGGTTATCGCGCGCTTAAAAATCAAGTGCAGCCGCGCGCCATAAGAACCGCGCTCGTACATCAGGGTGCTCACCGCAACGTTCCAGCCGTCATTCACTTTGCCAAGAAGATTCGCCACGGGCACGCGCACGTCGCGAAAGAAAATCTCATTGAACTCGCTCTCCCCCGTCATCTGCTTCAGCGGACGAACTTCCACGCCCGGCGATTTCATGTCGATCAACAGCACCGAAAGGCCTTTGTGCTTCGGCACGCTGGAATCCGTCCGCACCACCAGCTCGCACCAATTCCCGATCCAGCCGTAACTCGTCCACACTTTCTGCCCGTTGACGACGTAATGATCACCTTCCAACCGCGCTTCCGTCTGCAGCGCTGCCAGGTCCGAACCCGCATTCGGCTCCGAGAATCCCTGGCACCAGATTTCTTCAGCGCTCAGAATCTTCGGAATGAATCGCTTCTTCTGCTCATCGGTGCCGTACGCGATGATCGTAGGGCCAATTAATCCGAGCCCAAGCGAGTTCGCCATCGGCGGCGCTTCCACGCGCGCCATCTCTTCCCAAAATAGCGACTGCTCCATCAGCGTCGCGCCGCGCCCACCGTATTCTTTGGGCCAGGAAACTGCCGCCCACCCGCCTTCGTACAATTTTCGTTGCCACGCGCGCAGGTACGGAAACGACTCCTCGAGCGGTTTCTCTCGCCACTCACCCCAATCCTTGGGAACATTGGCCTCGAGCCAGGTCCTCAACTCGTCGCGGAATTTAGTCTCTTCAGGAGTGAGATTCAGATCCATTCAGCAATCCTTTCAAAAAGCGGCAGCAACACACGCCCCCAAAATCCGCAAACTATTTCGATACTTTCTGCGAGTCCGCAGCCGAAGCCTGCGGCCGAATCGTTTCGCTTCCCTGCCAATATTTCTTACGCAGCTCTTTCTTCAGAATCTTTCCAGTGCCCGTCTTCGGAAGCGCCTCGAAGAACTCGATCGAGCGCGGCGCCTTGTAGTGCGCCACACGCCTGCGACAAAATTCGAGCAGCTCCGCCTCTGTAGCTTGCTGCCCCGGCTTCAACACCACCAGCGCCTTCGGCACTTCCCCCCACTTCTGATCCGGCACCGGAACCACCGCAAGTTCGTACACAGCAGGATGAGCCAAGAGCGCCTTTTCAATCTCAAGCGACGAAATATTTTCGCCGCCGCTCACGATAATGTCCTTCTTCCGATCCACAACCAGCAGGTAACCTTCTTCATTAATCGTCGCCATGTCCCCAGTGTGAAACCAGCCGCCGCGCAAAGCCTCCCGACTCGCATCCGGATCGTTCCAGTAACCCTTCATCACTCCGTCAGTACGTGCAACAATTTCACCAATCGCTACTCCGTCGTGCGCCACGTCCACATCATTCGCATCCACCACTCGAATTTCCATCGCGGGCGCTGCGTATCCTGTCATCGCCTGTCCTGCGTACCGGTCAGCTCCCTCCCAACGCAGCCAGGGCTTCATCGGCGAAATCGAAAGCATCGGCGAGGTCTCCGTCAGCCCGTAACCCGAAAAACAAGTGCACTTCAACTTCTCCTCCACCTCCCGCACCAAAGTGGGCGAAGACGCCGCCCCGCCAATCACCACGCGATTCAAAGTTGAAATATCGTACTTGGGCCGCTCCGGGCAATTCACCAGCGCCGTCGCCATCGTAGGCACCAGGCTGCACGACTGCACTTTTTCCTGCTGAATCAAGCGGAATACTTCGCGCGTCTCAAATCGCTGAACCATCACGTGCGTTCCGCCCATCAGCGTCAGCGAGTGAGCCACGCCCCAGCCATTCGCATGAAAGAGCGGAATCGTGTGCAACTCGATGCTCTCGAGTCCCGTGTTGAACGCAAGAGCAACGCTCATCGCATGGAGATACACGTTGCGATGCGTGAGCATCACGCCCTTGGGATTCGCGCTCGTCCCGCTCGTGTAGAAAAGTTCCGCCACAGAGTCTTCATCCACCTGCATGAAATCGGCGCGAACCGGTTTCGCCCCAGCCAAAAGCTCATCGTAATTCTTCCGCTCAAGCCATTCCGCTTGCGGCGTACCGTCGAGCAAAACGAATTTCTCGATTCCCGGCACATCTTTCCGGAAAGCATTCGCCAGCTCGACGAAATCCTTGCCCACGAACAGCACCTTCACGCCCGCATCCCGCAAAATAAACGCCAACTCGTGCGGCGCCAGTCGGATGTTCAGAGGCAGCAGAATCGCCCCCGCCTCCAGCACGCCGTAATACGCCTCAATCAAGCGATGGCAATTCATGCTCAAAAACGCCACTCGATCGCCAGGAGCCACGCCCAATTCGTGCAAGCCCCCGGCAAGACTGCGAACCCGCTCGGCCACTTGTGCATAGCTTAGCCGCACGTCGCCGCAAACGATCCCGAGCTTGTTCGGGAATTGCTGTTCGGCGTATCTCAAAAAACGAATGGGAGTCAGTGGAATCTTCATAGGCTCTCAACACCGCCTGCTAAGCTGTCTGCCCTCCGTCAACCACCAGCACATCTCCTGTCACGTAGTCCGACGCGCTCGACGCCAGATACACCGCAGCTCCCTTCAAATCATCGTCGCCACCGAAACGATGCGCCGGAATCCGCTGCAAAAAGTAATCCTTATTCCGCTCGATCACCACTTGCGACATATTCGTCGGAAACCAGCCCGGCGCAATCGCGTTCACCTGAATATTGTGTACTCCCCATTTGCACGCCAAATCCTTCGTGAACGCTATCACCCCGCCCTTGCTTGCGTGATAGCCGATGGCCTGGAATTCCGGCGGAGCGCCACGAATCCCCGCCACCGACGCGATGTTGATGATTTTCCCCTTTCGCTGGCCAATCATCACTTTTCCGGCTGCCTGCGAGAACAGGAACGTGCCCGTCAGATTCGTCTCCAGCACTCTGTTCCAGTGCTCAAGCCGCATCTCCTCCACCGGCGCTCCCCAGGCAATCCCTGCGTTGTTGATCAGCACGTCGATGCGCCCGAACTCCGCAACCGTCGCGTCAACCACATCCTTCACGCTAGCCGGATCTTTCACGTCGCAGCCAAGAGCCACAGATTTCACGCCCAGCTTCCGCAACTCCTCCGCCGCTGCTTCGCATCTTTCTTTCTTCCGTGCGCACAGCACCACATTCGCGCCCATCTCCGCCAACCCCTGCGCCATCTGCCGCCCAAGCCCAACGGAACCTCCCGTAACGATTGCCACGCGCCCGCTGAGATCGAAGAGTTGCCTGGTGTGCATTCAGTATCCTGCGATCCGTCCTGCCGGAAGTTGCTCGCCGAAAATTTCACTGAGGCCACGAACCTGAACTTATTCAGAGCGAAAAAAGCGACGCCCGCCGTCCAGCAGGCGTCGCCTTCGATCCGTCTGTTGCTCCGTAAAACGCTCCCGAGGCTAGTGCTGCAGCAAAAACGCAAACGGGCAACCGTGATTCGCGCCCTTCGGGCATAGCACAGCCAAAGAGTCGAATGGACGCGGGTAGGGACCCGACAAGAACTCCACGAATGCCGGCGGCGTGGGAACTACCGTATTGCCTGATGGAAAAATGTTGAAATTCGGTCCAAGCGCCGTCGCGTCGCCGTTCAAGGTGTTCGCATCGACAGCCGACCAGTGCCCGGTTTCCACTCTGTTCAATAAAGTCCCCACTGCCGCAATCGTCTCCGCAGGCGTGAAAGTGCAATGCCCGGCCCGAGACACGAACGTCTGGCGCAAGAATCTGTGATTGCCGGTAAGATCGACGATTGTCCGGTAAGCCGATTCGTTTTCATTAATGACGAGGCCGTCTCCCGTGGTGTGCATCGTCAGCACTGGAATATGGATCTCGCCGTCGAAAATTATATTTTGTTCCAGGTATTGCACTGCGCTTGGATTCGCTTTGATTCGTGCTGCGCGATTCAGCGTCTCGATATCTTCAAACAGGCTCAGTCCCGCCTGCTGATACAGCGCCCAAACTTCATCGCGGCTGGGCGATAGCAGTAGTTGAATGCCGTAGTCAATGCCAGTGTTCCAGGAAACGTTTCCGCCGGCGCGAGCCTCAAGCTCGGCTCGAAAAGCAAATACAAATGGAAAATCAACTTGCTGATCCCACAAAAACTGGTTTTGCTCTTGCGAAGCGAAATCGTTCGCCGCAGGCTCGGGTGAAAGCGGGGTAAACCAACCAGGAGTATCAGCCAGCGCCGCACCCAGCGCGATTCGCGCCCGGCCCTGAGGCGTGGCCTGTGCCGCGGCAAGAATTCCCTCGGCGAGATTCAAATTATTCGGGTTCGTGATGTTTACAAGCTGCAAGTCGCTGTTCGGCGCCAGAAGCGTCTTAAAAGCGAATTCCCCATCGAGCGCCGCGTTCCACGTCGCCACGCCGCCGGCCAGCACGCCGCACATCGGTTGCGCCGCCGTAAAGCGTCCCGGATTATTTTGGACTAAACCCGCCGTGATAATTCCGCCGAGAGAATGTCCCCAGGCAATCGTCTGGTTCGGCTTGCCGAAATCCGCGTCGAACACATCCAGCACCTGAATTTGATCCACGAGAGCTTCCTGAATCGCCCAGCCAGTGTGAGCGTAGGAAGAGCCGGCCAGAGCAAAGCCGTTCTGCAAAAGAAAAGCGCCGGTAACCGGATCGCCAACGTTCTGCGCCGGATTCGGGCTGCCGGGAACCACATAGCCGTGGCTATACAGAAAGAGCGTATGGTTCCAGTTCGAAGGCACCTGGATCAGGTATGTCGCTCCGTCGGCGAGCGACCCCGTCTTCGTCATAACGCTTACTTGCGCGTTAGTTGTGAGCGTTACTGAAAACAAGAAAACTGCGGAAAATAAGGCGACGAAAACACCCTGCTTGACTCCTTGCCACATCGGACACCCCCTTCATATAAGACGGCATGAATTTCGTTTGCCTCAGTCATGCCGTTTCACTGCGGAGATTTGTTCGCCAAAGCCGAATCCACCAGGCAGCCTTACAATCCGGCTCAATCGAAACTAGAAATCAAGCCTCACACCCAACTGGATTTCACGCTTCGGCAGCGCCGAAGTGAACGCCAGAGGAGTGCTAGGCGTAACGGTGCTTCCGTCCGCGAGCAACCGCCCCGGTCGGATCCCGTGCACGTTGAACGATGTGAAGCCGCCGCCGCCCACATCCGCCGGAAGCCCGAAGAGGGGGCTCACTTCGTTGTTCACGCTTGCGAAGTTGGTGCGGTTGGCAATATTGAATCCTTCCGCCGTGAACCGAATGGTTGCCCTCTCGCTGATGCGGTGCGACCAGCTCAAACGCATATCGAAATCAATGTAGTCGGGGCCCAGGCCGGTGTCGCGTGGCGCGCCGATCGGGCGCTCATTCGTCGTGTGGTTGTTTCCATTCACTTCCGTTCCCGCGAGCAAGTTGAACGGATGGCCGCTGTGATAGTTGAAGATCGGAGAAAGCTGGAATCCGGCAAGAATAGGATTCTTCCATGGGCTGTCGAAAACGCCCGCCACTACAACTTTGTGCCTCTCGTCAAATTCCGAGAGCGCCCGATCGAGACCGAGATTCGTTGGATCCTGCGGACCGTAATCGGTGTTGTAGTCGGTGGATGTGTCGAATCCCTTGCTGAAAGTGTAGTTGCCGAACAATGTGAAGTGATCGCTGAACCGTTTTTTCACTTCCACAATCAGCCCCTCATAAAGCGCTGAGGCGGCCGCTGTGTACTGGTTGTTCTGCGTGATTAACGCATTCACAAAACAAGGGGAAACCGGCTGACCGAAACCATTCAGCGTGATGGCGCATGGATACACTCCGCCTGCGCCTGGACCCGAGATTTGCAAGCCGGCGGCAGGGTCCGTCACAAAACTGGTGTTCCAGTTCCGGTAGGAAACCACCTGCCCGTTGGCCAATGCAATCGTGCTCTCTGGCGCGGGGAACAGATTCGTGTCGATCGCCACCGGCAAGCGCAGCGTGTGGGAGTAAATTCCGCTAACTCCGATTGTGAAGCCCGGCGCCACTTGCCGCTCGATTCCCAGCGAAGCCTGTTGTGAGTATGGCGGCTTGTAGTTGGGAGGATTGCTGAATAAAACTTGCAAGGGCGAAAGCTGTCCGCTGTTCGTTGAAACGATGCCGGAACCAAATGGAAACTGCGCAGTTTGTGGGAATAGGCCGCCGGCCGAAGTAGGACCCAGCGACTGAGGTGTAATACAAGCTTGGTTCCCCTGCGTCGCTGTCGTGCACTGGATCAGTCCGTTCGCGAACAAAGTTTGGAATACTCCCGGTGCAGTTACAATCGGCAGACCAGTCGGACTAATCGGGTCTACATAAATCGAAATGAAGCGGGTGCAAGGACTCGTTCCGGCTCCGGGGAAAATCGGAAAGTTGGGGAATCCGATGCCGCAGGTGTTCACCACATTGTTCACCTGATCCGGAACCTGCGTCTTGTTTCTCTGATTTTCGACGGTCGTATGATTCTTGTTCAGCACGCCAAGACTCAAGTCCACCTGGTTGATCTGCGCGTCCACAGGACCGTAGAAAATTCCGTAGCCTCCGCGCACCACAGTCTTGTGATCCTTGAACGGGTCCCACGCAAATGAAATGCGCGGCCCCACGTCGCCGAAGTACGTGTTCAAAGGATTGAACTGCGAATCGATTTCCCAGCGCACTCCCAGGTTGAGCGTCAGGTTCGAGAGCACCTTCCACGAATCCTGAAGATAGAGGCCCGTCAGCGGTCGCGTGTACGCGGGGTAATCCGGATTGCCGAAGCCCTGTTGATAGACCACCGGTTGCGCGAGTGAAGCAGCCTGCAACGAATTGATCGCGGCTCCTGCGCCGGTGAGGCCACAGGGATTGACCGGGTTGGTGGGGGTTGACGGCAGGAAGCAATCGCTCAGTGCAGCCCCCGGCAACGAACCGAACACGAAACGCCCCGGCAGGAAAGTGTGCGATTCCGTGTGGTTGCCGCGGAGAATTTCGTCAACGCCAAATTGAATCGTATGGCTGCCGCGAACCATCGTCACGTTGTCAGCGAATTCCCAGCGCCGCAGAATCGTCAGGTTCGGCAAAAAGATATTCGTGCCAAGGTTATTTGCGAAGCCCGGAATTTGAAGTCCCACTTGCGCCGGTTCATTCGGAATCACTCGGAAGCTGTCATAGTTAAACTGCACCCGCAGTTCATTCTGCGTTCGCGGGCTGAAGGTGTGGAACCAGCTGGCCTGCAGATTATTGTCGTAATTGTGGATCGAACTGCCGGCAGAGAAGCCGGTCAACGACTGCACGTCGGGATTCTCGATCAGGTCGTGTGCGAACCGGTAGATGAGCGAGAAATTATTCGCTTCGTCGAAGCGGTGATCCAGGCGACCCGAAAAGAAATAGTTATGCGTGTTAAAAGCAAACAACCCGCCGTTCGACTCAAACTGATTGATCAGGTACGAATTGAGAGCCGCTTGACCCGGGGTGATAAAGTTCTGCTGAATCGCATTCGGGTTGGGATTCAGCGTGAGTAAAGTTGACAGCCCGAAAGCGCAGGTCTGCGCCGGCAAGCTCGTCACGGTTCCATTGGGATTGTTGATGCAAGGTACCATCGGATTACCTGGCAGAGCCTCGAGCCCGCCGAAGACTGTGTTTTGAGGCGTCGTCGTGCGAAAGATATTCGTATTGGTGAGAAGAGGAACTGAATTCTCTGAATCCTGGCGCAGTCCCTCAAACGCAAGGAAAGCAAACGTCTTGTCCTTTTGGATCGGGAACCCCACGTTGCCGCCGAACTGATAGCGCTGCAAAGAATTCTTGATAGGTGATCCTGCCGAATCCGGATTTCCCGGATTGAACACTTCTCCGGGCGCCAGCGCCTGGCTGAACGCAAAAGGATCGCGCGCGTCCAGCGCGTCGTTACGGAAGAAGCCAAATGCGCTCCCGTGCAGATCATTCGTTCCAGACTTGGACACGATGTTGATCGATGCGCCGCTGGCCGCTCCTAGATCAGCCTGGTAGTTGCTCCGGTTGATTTGGAATTCCTGCACAGCGTCCTGGCTCAACGTCGGGCGCACGCCGCCGGCATCGTCGCTGGCCTCGCCGCCGTCAATCGTGATGCTGTTCCCGCGGCCGTTGCTGCCATAAAAAGAAAGGCCGCTTTGCGGCGTCTGCTTCACGCGAAAATCCTGGTCGCCGGCCAATCGAGTGGAGTCAGAAACCCCGGGCATCAACAACGTAAAAGTCAGGTAATCGCGGCGGTCGATCGGCAGGTCCTCGATGTATCGCTGCACCACCGTGTCCGCCTGGCTGCCGCGCTGCACTTCAACAATCGGCGGCGCTGCATTCACTTCCACCACAGCCTTCGATGTCGCCAGCGTGAGGTGGAAATCAACCACCTCAATGCTGCCGACGCTGAGTACCAAGCCCTTTTGCTGTATCGCTTCAAAACCAGTGGCCCGCGCCGTAATGTCGTACGTTGTCGGCGGCAAACCCGTCAGGCGATAGAAGCCGTTCGTGTCGGTCTCGGTGGAATGCAAAGTGCCTCGGTCGGCTTCGACCGCGACGATCAGCACCTTCGGCACCACTGCGCCGGTCGGGTCAACCACAGTTCCGTTGATAGTGCCCGACGCGCCCACCCCCTGCGCTCGCACCGCGGGAGTCGCAACCAACACGCACACGAGACACGCGATCACACCGGCTAGAAATGCTGACTTCATAAATCCTCCTCGTGAGGCCAAAGCATCGCCTGGCTGCCTGGGAAGTCGCACCACGTCCACGGTTCTATCGAGCCGAATTCGCTGGAATCACCCGCCATCCGTCCACCCGTTCCACCCATCCAAAATTATGATAGGGAATATTACATTTTAGTGACTAACGTCAAGCCGAATTAAGCGGGGACCTCAAGATTTTTGGGGTGGTGTTCCCAGGGGAGCAGGCAGTGGCGAAAAGCAGGAGAAGCTCAGGTCGGGAAGGTCAAGACCATTCGGCCAGCGACCTGGCCGGTACGCAGGAGCTCCAGGGCCTCATTGGCGAATTCCAGCGGCTTGGCGGTGACATCACAACGCACCTTCCCCGCCGCGGCCATCGCTAGAACGGCGCGAAGGTCCTCGCGAGTGCCTACCGACGATGCCTTGATTCTCACTTCTCGCGCGGCCATCATGATCGGCGGGAAGCAGATGCTTTCCGCGGGCAATCCGACCGCTAACAGAGTGCCCGTCGGGCGCACGCTGTTGAACGCGGCGTCGTAAGCAGCCTTGGCTGCCGAGCAGACAAGCGCTACGTGCGCGCCACCCGCTTTCCGGATCTCCTTCACCGCATCTCCGGTGGAATTGTTGAGAGCCTTCGCAGCTCCGAGAGACTTTGCGCGCGCGAGCTTTTCATCCGATATGTCCACCGCTGTTACTTCGGCCCCGAACTCGCGTCCGATCTGCACGGCGAGATGGCCCAGTCCTCCGAGGCCAAAAATCGCGAGTCGTTGCCCGGGCGAGATTTCCGATTGTTTGAGCGCGCGATACACCGTTACTCCGGCGCAAAAGAGCGGCGCTGCTTCGGCTGACGACAGGCCATCGGGAATTTTCAGCGCGTGGCTCGCGGGCGCTTTGAAATATTCCGCGTAGCCGCCATCCACCATCACGCCCGTAATTTTCTGCTTGCTGCAAAGATTCTCGTTTCCTTCCTTGCAGAACTCGCATTCTCCGCACGTCCAATAAACCCATGGAACTCCGACCCGGTCGCCGATTTCCAAATTTCGAACGTTCGCGCCCTTCTCAGCTACGCGTCCTGCGATTTCGTGCCCCAGGATCAGGGGGCGCTTCACGATTTTCGCAAACTGCGGCCAGTCGCCATCCGCGACATGCACATCGGAGTGGCAGACGCCGCAGGCCTCGACTTGAATCAAAACTTCGTCCGCATCCGGCTTGGGACGCTCGATGTCTTCAAATGTGAGAGGTTGCTTGAAATCGTGGAGGACTGCGGCTCGCATTCGCATCCGTTCGATGATGGCTTGGTCGATGCTTGCGTGGTCGATGTTTGGGTGGTCGATGGACTGGCGATTTTTCGCTGCTTTGACGCGAAGCTTAGGGCGTCACTCCGCGCAGAAAAAAATCAACCGCGTTGCGAACGCGTCCCACCAGCTTGTCAGGACCCGCCGGTCCGGCCACCCAGTTTCGTACCACCGTGTTGTAGAGCGCTTCCATGAACTCGGCCAGATGATCTACGGGAAACGCGCGCGTGATTTCTTCGCGCTTCTGTCCCTGTTCCAGAATTTCCTGCAGCAGGCTCGCCGCAATTTTTTCCTGTCCGCGCATTTGCGGAGATCGCACCGGATCCATCGCCCCGGACAGCACCACCGCCTGCCAAAGCCAGCGATTCGCTTCCACCTCGTGAGCAAATTCGCTGTAGAGACGCCGCAAGCGATCCGCGGTGCTCGCGTCGCTCGAAAGCTCCATCTTCAGTTTTTCGGTAATGCAGGAATAACCGCGATTGCCCACTTCGTAGAGAACAGCGTCCTTGGTGGGAAAATAGCGGAAGAATGTTGGCTGGCTGATTTCGAGAACCTGCACAACATCTTCGACGCGGGTATTTTCGTATCCCTTGGCGCGGAAGAGCCGCAATGCGGTTTCAATAATTTCCTGGCGCAGCCGCGCTTTCTTGCGCTCGCGGAGCCCCAGCTCCGCGTCAATGCCGAGCGCACCGGCTCGGCGCCCCGCTCGTTTTCCTCCGCGCTGGGCTACGCTCGGAATTGCAGCACGCGCTGCGCCCCTGACTTTGGCGTTGGCCATAACTAATTTTCTCCGAATATCACGCTTGGGCTGTTCGTAACCATCTTACACAGCTGAAAGTGAGAGTCACCATAACATAAGAGCGACTTAACTTTAACCAGAGTCCTTCGAATCGCGCCGATTATCGTTTTCAGCCTCCGAGCGGGAATGGTTGACCGATTCTCGAACCTTAGATTCCGGCATGCAAAAAGAGATTCCGGGGCACAAAGCGCAATCCGCCCCCGGCGAATGCAAAAGCCACGTTTATTTGCGATTAGAAAATTGTACTTCGCTGATTTTGAAGCTCTTAGGAAGAATTCTAATTCCAGATTTGCGATTAGAAGTTCGGGAGGCGATGGCTCCTGCCGATTTTGCCTCGGAGCGGGAAATCCTGAAGTGAAAACAGCGATTTTGTAACGATCAGAAATGCGGCCGAGGCTTTGTTTTGTTAGGGTTGGGGGGAATTCTAATCGCGGTGTAACGATTAGAAATCCGTGAAGTACAGCTCGTGACCTGTCTGGCGCGGAATCCGCACCATCGCGGCGAGCGGAAAGCGTTGGGCCGGTGCGGGCGACGAAGAAGGCGGAGCCTAGCGGCCGGCGTTTCGCTGCCAGCGAGCAAGCCGATCGAACCTGCTCGCCTGCGGCTCGCTTTCGAGCTGCGGCTTGAAACTCGAATTCCCTTTCGTGATACATGATCGACGGTAGCACGAAGCGCGGGAGAATCTGAGCGGCCAGAAGTGCAGGTCACGGACAGTTAGTTCTAGAACTGTACTTACTGTCTCCTTTCACAATCATAGAGCACCTGCGCGCAAATCTCTCAAGTCGAACGACGGTGGTAGGTCAATTTGATGCCGCTTGCGCTTTCATTCTGCCGCACCGTATACGGGCTGACTTTAAAAGAAGGACGACTCGAGAATGCCTCGAACGGAACAACCAGGTAAAACCTCTTGCTGCCTCTTAGCTGCAAAGTCGCTCTGAGCCTATCCACAGTTGAGCCAGATCTCTGAGATTGTGTTTGTAGGTACGCGTCACGAGGTATTCCTTCCCACCTCGTACACGCATTCTGTACTCTCCCGTCGGTAAGGGTTGGATCTCCTCCACCGCCGAAATATTCACGACGACGGAGCGGTGGATGCGAATAAAACCGTAGGGTTTGAGCTTCTCCGCCATGGACGAGAGGGACTCGTGCACCAAATGGGGATTGGGACGGTGTTGCAACGAAACATAATTACCTTCGGCTTGCACTGCCAAGATGTCGGCTAGATCCAGGAGGAGGATGCTACCGTTTGCCTTGAAAGCGATTCGTGGCGCCTTTGGTGCAATGGCCTTCTGATCCTGAAGTTCGTGGGCGCTCATGATGGAACCCCTTGGTCTTTGTTTTGACTTCCTGGTTTTGACTTGCTGGTTTCGACTTCCTGCTACCGGAAGTGAGATTGACGAGTGCACTGCTTCCAGATGCAACGGTCCTACATAACCCGAGCAGCGAATCCGTCTTAGCACCTGCCCACGGGAATAAACATATCGATTGGTTCCGCAGCGGCACAGGACTGGGGATTCAGCATCACCGGTGATTTCGGCAGATCGGCACCCACGCCTTTCCTTGCAGGCCCGTAGGTTACTTCTGCCCAGTGCTCACCGCTGACGGAAAGCTGGATTGCGCGCCGAAATAACACTCGATGGATTGCAACTT
>DATNKB010000502.1:0-4896 GCA_035603595.1 Candidatus Dormiibacterota bacterium | reverse complement strand
TTCCCCAGGGAGAACCAAAACAGAATTTCAAACGAAACGTCTTCGGCGGCACGATCGGCGGCCCGATCAAGAAAGACAAGACGTTCTTTTTTGCGGCTTATCAGGGGACGCGGCGACGCGAAGGCCAGAACTCGGGACTGTTGGACGTTCTAAGCGATCCTGAACGTACTGGAGATTTTGGAGAGCTTTGCAGCGCCTACAGCGGAGGTGGAGACTGCACCGACCCGAACGGAACTCAGCTGATAAACCCCACCACTGGCAATAATGTTCCCTTTAATAACCTGGCCACCGCCGGCCTCGTGAATCCGGTGATTCAAAACTACATCAACAAATATCTCCCACACGCCAACGTGGGTGCGAACCAATTCATATCGTTCCCCACCGCGAAAATTGACGAGGACCAGGGCGTCGTGCACCTCGATCACAACTTGACGAGTCAGGACACTCTGTCGTTCGTGTACATAATTGACGATCTGCGCGACGCGTATCCTTTCCTGATCAATAAAGGAGCATCTACAGGAGGAAATGTTCCTCTCGGCTCCGGGTTTTCCGATGCCATCCGTACGCAGGTCGGCAGCTTCACCTGGGTGCATACATTCTCGGGCGGAAAAGTGAACGAATTCCGTTTTGCAGCGAACCGCTCAGCAAATCTCATCGACGTTCCCGCCGACACCACTTCTCCCGCCTCTCTCGGTTTTACGAATGTGAGCCCTGACGACGCGAAAGGCACTGCGCCGCCAATCCTGTTCACGAACTCGTTCAATCTCGGCCCCGCGCCCGGAGGACCTACCACGGAACACAGCGCGACGTTCCAGTGGTCCGATAACTACACATGGACTCGCGGGCGGCATGAACTCAAATTTGGAGTGGATATCGCTAGGATTCGGCAGAACTACAATTTCGACTTCTTCAACAATGGCAGTTTCGATTTTACCAACGGCGATTTCACAAATAACGAGCTGGCGGACTTCGTCGGCGGATTCTGGGACAACTATTTCCAATTCTCGAACGCCGTCTACGGCATCCGCGCGAGCACCTTTGGCGGCTATGCCCAGGACACCTGGAAAGTTCGTCCGAACTTCACCCTGAACTACGGTCTGCGCTATGAATACAACACGCCGCAGAGCGACGTTCACAATAATATTCTCGGGTTCTTTCCCGGTCAGCAATCAGCGAAATTTCCTGATGCTCCCTCCGGGATTCTCTACCCCGGTGACCCCGGAACGCCGAATAAGGCGCTGGTCTATCCTGACTACAATAATTTTGCGCCGCGATTGGGATTCGCCTGGGACATTTTCGGCAATGCCAAGTTGGTGATGCGCGGCGGTTTCGGCATTTTCTACGACATCGAGGATGGTGCCCTGAATCTTCAGTTCGGCGGCCAGCCCCCCTTCGGCGCGGTATCCAACTTTTTTCCTTCAAGCTATGCAGGCATCACCGGAGATTTTGTAAGCGACCCGTACACCCCATTCGGTTTCGAAAATCCGTTCCCGTTTGCTTCCGCCGGGAAGGTCGGCACGTTCCTCGATCCGAAACTGCCGTTTGCCTATACGACTTTCCCGCACTTTCGCACGCCCTATTCGGAGAATTTCAACTATGGGTTTCAGTGGCAAGCGACGCGGGACACGATGGTGGAGGCCGTATACGTCGGCAGTTTGGGTAGAAAACTGATATCAAGCATCGAAACGAACTTTCCCGATCCTGTCATCATGCAACAGCAGCTCGCCCAGTTCGGTCTCGTAAATCCCGACTGCGCGCGGCGCCAAATCGTATCTGGAGCGGACATCGCGCAGTGCACCGGCGGAGTTTCGCCAATTGACCCGAACGGTACGCCGACTGGCGCAACGCAACTATTCACCAACGCCGGCAATGGACTCTCCGATAGCCACGAATTCCAGCTGACAGTTGACAAGCGCTTCAGCCGCCATTTTGCCCTTCGTGCGGCCTACACTGTGTCGAAGACGATTGATTTGACCTCGGGATTCCGCGCGCGGTCGGCGCAATACACCGATCCTCTCGATCCACGCCTCGACCGTGCGCTCGCCGATTTCGATGTGCCTCAGCGGCTCGTGATCAGCGGCATTTGGGAACTGCCTTTCGACTACGGGATACACAGCGATGGCATCTTGAAAAAAATCGCCGAAGGATGGCAGCTGAGCGGCATCGCAACATTCCAAAAGGGACAGCCATTCACCCTCTATTCGAATGGCAACGCGAGCGGGCAGAATAGTTTCTTGGATCGCCCTGATGTGGTTGGACCGATCCAGCGAGTCAACCCGCGGAATCCCAACCCCAACCCCGCAAATGGGGGTTTTTCCAGCGATTGCGCCCTAGGCCAAGGCGTTCCGACAGAAGGGAACTTCTGGTTCGATCCCACGAACTTGGTCTGCACGCCTTGTCCGAACGACGATCCGACTTGCTCCGGAGGTGAGGTGGGAGTTCCGCTCTTTACATTTGGAACGCTCGGACGTAACGCCTTGCGCGGCCCAGGAATTAATAACTGGGATCTCTCGCTGATGAAGCACATCAAAGTGACTGAGAGCAAGTACGTCGAGTTTCGTGCCGAGTTTTTCAATGCCTTCAACCACGCCCAGTTTTTAAATCCGGACAATCAAGGGACCGATTCCACATTCGGTCAGATCAGCTTTGATCGAGGGCAACGAAATATTCAGTTTGGCTTGAAATTCTATTTCTAGAGGGGAAGCCCAGCCCTTCGGAAGGAAAAGCCCGAGTCTGCGAGTGCGGACTCGGGCTTTTTTCATGCGCGGAGCGTCTGCTAGGCAACCCGGGCTAGGCCGACTCACCGCGCAAGCGACGCACCCCACAGACACAGAGAAGCTGCTACGAAGACGATGCGGGGACGACGCCGTCTCCAAGGATATTTCGCGGCGACTGAATCTAGCGCGGGCGTCCGACTGGCCGACGACTGGCCAACGCACGCGGCCGCATCCGGAAGCGCGGCGCCAGGGGCGGCGGTACGTTGTGAAGCGCTCCGCCGCAGTTGCTGCAATGATCCTGAGGCGCGCTCTCCACGCGCAGCCAGTGGCCGCGCGCCGGACAACCCGGATTCAAACACTGCACCGTCCAACCGGGCAGATATTGCATTCGTTTGCCTCGCAAAACCACGGCCCCGGCGACGGAAGGAAAAGCGATGCCGCCGAAGCGCCCCGACTGCAAAACGCCAAGAACTGGCGGGGATTGTGCGCCGGAGGCCCTAGTGAGTCAAGGCAAATCTATACAATTAGTAGTGGTACTGTTGCCAAGCTGTGGAAAATACATGGAACGGAAAAGCGGCGAGTAAGTAAGAAGGTTAGTGCTTGGCCCGGAATTGCTTTCGATAAGGCTCGCTGACGAGGCTAGCGCGCGTTGGAAAGTTTCGCTTCAAGCTGATCCACTCTCATCTGCGCGTCGGCCACTTGCTGCTGCTTCGCTTCGATCTCGGCTTTTTCGGCGTCGATGTTGGCTGCACCATCTTTGTCGGCGGCGTAGTTGGGCTTGCTGTAGTAAGTCTGCGAATCGAGATTGAATTTGCGCTGCGCAACATCGAGGTCAGCTTTTGCGGTTTGCAATTGCGCCCTCGCGGCTGCGAGATCCGCTTGGATCGCCGCAATTTCCGCGGCAAGCTTGTCGCCATCTTTCTTTTCGGATGGCTCTCCGGCGTCGCCGGCTCCAGAGGCAGAAGCGGCTCCAGGCGCTCCAGACGCAGCCTCATTGGCAGGTCTTGCCGCGTTTTCGGTTCCCTCGGCTCCGGCAGTTGCCGTTTTCGCGGCGGCGTCCGCACCCTTCGCACCGGCGCCTTCCGCGGAATCATCGCCCTCGGCCGCAGCTGGAGTCTGGCCGATTACACTTACTTCGCCCGGCTTCTTCGGAATCGTATCGTTGTCCCACACCCTTGCGGTTTTGGGTTGTTCCTTCTTTTGTTCGCGTGCGCGGCGGGCGGCATCGGCAACATTCGAAGGATCTTCCTCGTGATATTGCTGCGGCTGTGGTGGGCGCGCGAAAACCGAATTTACCGGCAACAGAAGCAGAATCGCGAGTCCTGGCCATGCGCTTTTCATCGCAGTTCTCCCGAAGACAAGTTTCGTTCGTCTATGATAATCGCGCTGCGGCCAATACGGTAAAGGGCATTCAGAGGCGCACCCAAAGAGGCAACCTGTTCGGGGTGACAGGTCACCATAGTAAAGCCGGCGTCAGGAGACGCGGTACGGCCGGCCTCAATCCGGAGGCATCCGCGTGTGCATGTCGGGTGTTTCGATTGATTACTCCAATTTTGCACCGAGGCTCAATGAAATTCGCTCGATTGGCACTCATTCTAATCACGCTCGCTTTCTCTCCCATCGCATTCGGAAGGGCTTCGCATCTTGGCCACGCCCAATCAACGCCCAGCCTGGAGTCCCAGGGCGGGCAGCCAGCCATCGCCAGCGCGCGGCCGGTGGAAAGAAAAATAACCGCCTACACGCTTCCGCCCGATCTTTACCAAAAGGCAAAAGCTCTCAGCCGCACACAGTTCCGCTTCAACATCATCAGCTTTTTCTACGGCCTCCTCATTCTCTGGATCATCTTGCACTGGAAGCTCGGCCCGAAATTCCGAGACACGGCCGAGAAAGCCTCACCCAATCGATTCGTGCAGGCTCTCGTTTTCGCGCCGCTTTTGGTCTTGACGATCGCAATACTGCAACTCCCCGCGGACGCTTACGAGCACTGGGTATCGCTGTCTTACGGCATCTCGGTCGAGCGTTGGGGCGCGTGGTCTCTGGATTATGCCAAGGCGCAGCTCCTCTTGATTGTGGGCGGCATTTTCACTGTGTGGATACTCTACGTGGTGATCCGGCGCAGCCCGCGGCGCTGGTGGTTTTATTTCTGGCTGATCTCGCTGCCGATTGTCGTGTTCCTCAC
>DATNKB010000501.1:0-7267 GCA_035603595.1 Candidatus Dormiibacterota bacterium | reverse complement strand
GGATTGAAGCGCCGGAGCAGCAGCAAAATCGTCGAATGGCTGCCCGGAACTGAATTGGCTGAAGACGGCCTTCTTCGCGGCGAGCGCCTGGCTGGCCGCCTTGTAAGCCTGGTCTGTGGCGAGCCACAACTGGTGTCGAAGTGCTGTGGCGTCGTCCTCAAGCGGCGCCAAGTCCGCGAACCCCGTTCCCGGACCGTAGTAGCTATCCAGCTTGTAGTCGCCCACGCGAACAACCACACGCGCCGACCTGCCATGTGTGCGCTGCTTCTGACGGAGCGCTCCGAATGCCGCCTCAGCATCGTACTCATCCAGATCGAGGACGGAATATTCGATGTAGTAGGGCGCGGCGATGTTCTCCATCTTGAGGTGCGCCTTCGAACGTTCCAACTCCTCGCGCATCGCGGCCAGCACGGGATCAGATGCGGCGGCTTTCGCTGATGCGGACAACGCTTTTTCGCTCTTGTCTTGCGCTGAGGCCGGCACTGCACACAACGCCGCAGCCACGCCCAGCACGAAAATGAACATCAGAGTGCAGTGAAAATCACGAAGCCGGAACGAATGCCTGAAGGAATGAAAGATCGCGCTCATGGTTTTGCCTTGCCCTCGGCCTGGGATTGCGCCTTCACCCCGGCCCTCTCCGTCAGCGGGGCAGGATTCTGATCCCCACCCGGTGGCGGCATCAGCGGCGGGCGATCCGTGCCCTTATTTTTCTTCTGCACTTCGATCTCTGAGAACAGCATTGCTGGCGCAGCGGCCGACACGGGCACTTGCCCCGACTCCGCGCCACATACTCCGTTGAACACCTGAAGTTTGTCGCCGGTGAGAATAATGTTGTTGAGCGAAAGGAGCGGCGTACCGACTATATCCACACCGCGCACCAGTTCATCGGGACGCCCGTCCGCATACACCCGCCACACCATTACCGGAATCACCTGAAACGCCTGAGGCAGCGCGCGCTGCGTGAGTGTGAAGCCGCCTTGAATATCTTCGAAATATAATCCGTAAGGCTTGCCTTGCTTTTTAATCTCTTCGACGAATTTCGCGCGCAATTCGGAATCGCTCACAGACTTCGTTGACGTCACAACCAGATTGCCCTGCCGTCCAGTAGGCATCAACCCCGGTTGCCGCCGCCCATGTCCATTGGAGTGGCTGAAATTCGTAATCGGCATCCGCGACATCAGAAAATTCTTCAGCACGCCGTTCTCAACAGCCACCACGCGCTCTGCAGGAACTCCTTCATCGTCGAAGTCATAAGTCCCCGCCAGCCCAATTCCGTTAAGCTCTTTCAGCGTAGGATCATCCGTAACGCTAAGAAATTCCGGCAGCACCCGCTGGTTCACTTTCTTCGTGAACGTCTGCCCCTCGCTCTGATCCTTCTGCCGGTGTCCCTCAAGCCGATGCCCCAAAACCTCATGAAAGAAAACTGCCGAAGCCCTCCCCGACAGCATCGCCGGCCCCGCGTAGGGTTCGGCGGCGGGGGCGTTTTTTAGGGCTTTCAGATCCGACGCAATCCGGTCTACTTTCGCCCTCAGCTCTGTGTCGGACGGGAGCTGGCCTGGAGTTGCGGCCTGGAAGGTTTCGACGCGCAGCAGTTCCATTCCGTCGTCGGCTCGGGTCTCGCCTTGGATTACCAGGCGGCTTATCTCCGACGGGTGAACCAGGGCAGTGCCTTCACTTGTCGCCAGATAGGAACGAGTGGCGGAAACTTGCAGATACACGACTGAACTGTAGATTTCGGGATACTTCAGGAAGGCGCCGGAGACGGTGCGAATGCGGTTCTCCCAGGCTTTTTGGTCCACCGACACTTTCGCTTTGGCGTCGTTGAGGTGATTCTTGGCTGGCTCCTCGGAGAAGTCAGGCGACTTGTCTTCTTCCTCCGACTGCACCGCTGTGTTCGTTTTAACCTTCAGGAAGGCGGCGGAGGCCTGTTCGTACTCGCGATCGGTGAGTTGCCAGAGAACGCGGCCGATCGCGTCTGGATTATCACTGAGCGGCAGAGTGCTGGACATAATTCCGGAGCCGCGGCTCTTGCTGTGTGTATTGTCGAGCGCGGCCGAACCCACGCGCATGATCACGTCTGCCTGGCGCCTCTGGATACTGTTGGAAACGGCGATGCTACCGCTGATGCCAAAAATCACGGTCGCGTTGATATCAGCTGCCGTATAGCTGATGTAGTAGGGAGCGGGATTCGCCTTGGCGAGCGCGGCAGTGGCGCGTTGTAGCTCGCGCTGCATGGAGGTGAGAAGGACGTCCGGCTGGGATGCGGATGAAAACTGACTGGGCGGTACACCGAGAGAAATTGCGAGAAGGCAGATTGCGGGGCGAAGAAATCTTCGATTCATGCTTATATGCCGCCTTTTTTGGTGAGCGAGCCAATCTAACATAGTTGCAACGTGCCGCGAGCATTCATCCGCTGCGCCGTTGCCTGCGGTTCAACAGTTATCTTGCGAAAATCATTAGAAGCACGATGGGGAATGAGGCGTTGCCCGGATTGCAAAAGTAAGTTCCCTGCGCGTCCGATATCGGAAGCTGAACTAAGAGTTTTTCGGTCGGGGTTGCGACGAAGATTCGACAGCCGGCGGCAACAGCGAGTAAAGATAGAGGACGATACCTACAAAAGTGAGAGCACCTCCTACACCGACGAACAGCAAAAAGGCCAGCGGCTTTTCCCAGAGCAGGCTGATGATCTCAACGACAATTCCGAGGATCAAAAGCAGTCCTGATATCCGCAGGGCTCGCTCGATTTGGATTTCTTTCATGGCTATTGCCCCGGTGTCCAGAATTTTACTTTCGACTGATCTTTTACGTTGTGGACCGTATCGTGGCAACCGCTTGATATGCAGGACATCTCGTTGCCGGTGAGCTGATCTCGAATTGCTGTATGCACCGCATTACTTTCAAACGAGCGAGCACCGGCGTGGCAGTGCAGGCATTCGCGATTGTTGTAGGGCTTGTAGAGCTGGATGTCTTCGGGCCGCGGCGGCGTACCGAAATATTGGATGTAGATGTGGCGCAAGCCTCCTAGCTTGGCGCGAACGCCGCCATAGAGGCCATAGTCGGTGTGACAGGTGTAGCAGGCTTCCTCGGGTGGGACGCGATGATTTTGAAAATGGGCGGCAGGAATGTAGGAAGGATCGTCCACGTACAAGCTTTTTCCGTAGGGCTCCATGATATGGCAGGAAAGGCAAAACTTCGTTTGCTTGGAGCGTTCGATATGTGTGGAAGCGGCCATAGAGCCGCAAAGCACAGGAAGAATACAGAAGGCCACGAAGGCCAGCATCTTCCCCGGCGCCGAGACGGTTATCGCCGGACGGACGACGATAATCGCGATAAGAACCGCCGTGATCACCAGCAGGGCGTACAGCAAGGTTTCAGGCGATGGCAAATTCAATGCAATGTCCCCGCAACACTCCCAAGCACCGAGAGGCAGTACGCATGAGCCAAACGTTTGAGAGCGCGACTACTTCTTTTTGCCGAGTTCCCGGATATAACCGACAAGCTGTTTGATTTGATCGTCGGTCAGCTTGCCCTTATAGGCAGGCATTTTCTTGCCCTTGCCATTGGTTGTGGAATCGATCAATTGCGCGTCGGTCTGTTTTTGCACGTCTTCCGATCGCAGGTCCGGTGTACCCATAGCCTTCCCCGTAGCCGTGCCGCCGCTGCCGTCCGGGCCGTGGCACGCGGCGCACTTGGCCTTGAAGAGAGCCGCAGCGTCATCCGCCGCGTGCGTTGATGGGGCAAGGCTGAGAGCAGGTAAGGCAAACAACAAAACCACGACAACCGATCGAAATGCCCTTAGTTCCATCGCATTCCTCCTACCGAATGTTGAGATCTTGAAAGCTATATCACGGGCGACCGCCTCGCAGCCAACGGGTTTCAGAACGCATAGCGGAAAGCGAATGTAGCAGTGCTGCCGTTAAAGTCCGGGTTCCCGATTGGGGCGAAGGTGATCGGGTTCGCCGGCCCTTTCGCGTTGTACCCGTAATAATTCCAATAGACGCGGTAGCTGAGCCCCTTGTAGATGTCGATGAAAAGAGAAGCTGTTGGCTTCACGTAATTGAAATCGAGCGTTCCGGGCGGCGTGCTGGGGTCAGGCACGATTCGCGCCAGCGCGGGCACAGGAGGGGCGGTAACGAATTGCGGCTGATTGAAATAGATGGACGTGCCGCGAGTGAAGCTGCCGGAATAACCTACCACGGCAGTCACACGCTTGTAGGGCTTCCAGATCACATTGCCGTAGGCGAAATGGGTCGTGCTCTGGTAACGATTCGTAGCGCCCAAAGGCGAAGCCCCGTCAATGATGGGGCAGGGGGTGGTGACACCTGCGACAGTGTTTCCTGCGTAACAGATGTCAATGGTGGAAAAAAAGTCGAGATATGTGTAGCCAAAGTCGACGGAGAGTCTTGACTGGGGCGTGAGCATGGTCGAAAAGCTGTAGGAGCGGTCATGTTCCAGGTTGTCGACGGTCAAGACGTTGTCGCGATTTTCGCGAATATTAATTGAGCCATCGAGCGACGCCCAAGGCTGCGGCTTGTAATTGACGTGAAGCTTGTAATTCTGAATCTGTCGCGGGCTGATGCGGGTGAAGGATGCGTCGTTGTAACCGACGGACATGTCGCCGTTGATGCGCAGTTTGTCGATGGGCCGAGCGGTGACACCGAGCAGAAGCGCATTTTCGTTGATGGTGGTGATGTTGCGCGAAGTGTCGTTGCCTGCTTCCGGGCCAATTTCGGTGATTGAACCATTTGGATTCAGGGTGCATTCAGGGGGTAGAACTCCGGCTGTCGCGGCGCAATCCGAGCGTGCTGCGAGGAAAAAGTTACCGGCATTACCGGTTGCGCCACCAGGCAGGTACATTTCCGCGATGTCGGTGGAAGCGTTGAAATCAGCGATTTTGCGATTTGTGTATTGATAACCGATGCGCCAGTTCAAACGGCGATTGAAGTCATATTCCACCTGGAAAGTGTTGGATTTCAAATTCTGCCCGAGGAATCGCGTAAAGAGTTGATCTTCCATATCGGCGAGCGAACTCGATGAATGCTGCGGGCATGCTGCCTGGTTGAAAGGCGCCGTAGGGCAGTTCGCGGCAAGAGTGGCCGGTGTCACCGTGGAAATGGGCAGCGTCAAGCCTGACTGACCGGGCCCTGGAGGAGTAGCAAAGAGATTTTGAGCCAACTCTTCCCACTGGCCGGGAATACGCCAGTTGTCGTAGCGGAAGAAATCGACAAGCCGGAGTTTGTCGGTAAGGTTATATATCGCCGAAAAATCGCCGTTGACGGACACGCGCTTAGCCCGAGCCGGCCCGCTTGTTATGCTTCCGCGGGTGACTGTCCGGCTGGCCCACCCGTCCACGATTTCCTGGAAGTCATTAATCTTGGTGTCGCCTGAGCTGTAACCAAAAGCACCGCTCACCTGAAGGTTCTGGAAATAATTGGATTGGAAGGACAGGCGCTCCGTGGGCATGAAGTTCCGGGGGGTAGCGAAGCGCGAGTAACCAGGAAGAGGCGCACCGTTAAAAGTGCCGTCAATAAAACCATTACAATTCGACTTCACCGTCGGAGGAACCGTAGCAGCGTTGGTGATAGGAGCGCCGCACGGGGTTCCACCCGTGGCGGTGGTGTTCCATACGATGCCAAGATCTACGGGAGTTCCGTTGGCAAGCTGGAATTGATTAAATCCTGGCGGGAGCAGCGGAAAGGTGTTGGGTATGGCGTCGAACGTAAAAGTATCGTCTTTGAAATACTTCAAGAACTGATCGTAGGAAATCGTCGTGCGCGGCAGAACCCGGTAGTCAACTCCTGCGTGATACTGGTTGGTGGTGACGCGGTAGTTCTGGTTCAGCAGCGGTTCGGTGCCACCATCAAGAGTGGTAAACGACGGCCCTTCATCCACGTTGCGTGAGTAGCCGAGCCGAAAGCGCACCTTCGATAACGGGAGAATCGTAAGGTCATAGTCCTGCATCCGCCGAACGAGATCCAGAGTGTGCGGCGAGAGTGGAATCGGGTTCACGACGGTGGAAGCCGCGGGATTCAACGGGTTCGCCAGCAGAGGCCAGTCCCAGAAATTGCGGTCACGGCGGAACTGCAATCGAAAATCGTAAATCTTATTTTTTTGGATGCGTAGCCGCGTGACGTCGACTGGATCGCCACCATAACCGAAGTTCGAGAAGCTGAGGGTATCGAAAAACAGTCCGTTGTGGTCGAGCGAACGCATTTCGAGCGAGTAATCGAGCAGGCGCACGCCTTCGCCAAGATGCACGAAAGTGTTGTAGGTATCCTGGTTTCCGTTCACCCAGTTCGCGCGGTATCCGGCCTCGAGAGACTGACGGATGTTGTAGTTGCCTGAATCAACCCCCTTTTCATCAGGACTCTGAGCGGCGCAAACGGGCACGATCGCAATCACGCCCAGAAGAATCAAAATTACCGGCCATTTCGTTCCTCGCAACTCTGTGCTGAACCGTTTGGTTTTCGCATTGGGTGTCATGGTCGGCTCCTACTTGAAGAAGAACGGATCGAAGTTCGAGCCGTGGATGTTGGTATGGCACAGCGTGCATGCCTGAAACTGGGTTGTTTGGTTGTGGAAGGATGGCGCGCTCGGCGCGGCACTGAATGTCGAGTTCGTGTGGCATTGGAAGCAGAGCAGGTTCACCGTGCTCAATCGCAACATGTGGGGGTTTGGTCCGCCGTGGGGGACGTGGCATGACTCGCAGCCCTCTGTCTTGACTGGATCGTGCTCGAAAACGAAGGGGCCTTGCTTGTCCGCGTGGCACTTAAAGCAGACAGCATCCTGCTGCGCGGATGTGCGCAGCTGGTGCGGTCTGACGGTGCCATGAGGGTTATGACAATCCGTGCAATTGATAAGCCCTTCGTTCACGCGATGGTGAAAGGGCATTTCGAATTGGGCCTTTTGGGCCTGGTGGCAAGTGACGCAGAGCTGCGGCTGGGGTTCCGCCAACAGAAACTCCCTCCCCTCTGAGTGGTGCGATGAATGGCAAGAGACGCAACTGACGTCGGCTTGCCGATGCAGGGAGTTAATGGCTTTGTGCTGTTGCGGCCCGCTCGCGTGGCATGTTTCGCAGCGAGCGTTGATATCCTTGGCTGACGCCTTTCCAAATAGAAACAGCGTTGAAGTGTCGGCTGGATCGGCTACGTGGGCAGAGCCGGCACCGTGGCAATCCTCGCAACCATGCTTGGCAATGCCGCCTTCTTTGAGGGTCTGTTTCCAATGGGGACCCTTCTCCCAGCTTTTGTAGACTTCCTCATGGCAG
>DATNKB010000500.1:0-2085 GCA_035603595.1 Candidatus Dormiibacterota bacterium | reverse complement strand
GGGATCGAACCAGGCAAATAAACGCCACTAAGCGCAATAAACGCTAGTAAACGTTAGTTAATTTGCTTTCATTTGCTAGCGTTTATTTTTTGGAATCGGGACTTTTCAATGGGTTACGCCCGATTCAAATAAAAATTTTTCTCCCGCCTCAGAGCCTGCCTGGTTGTCAACGCGGGGTGGCCCGCCCCGACGCCGGTCGCCGAGCTCTCGCGGCGATCAGGTGCGTCATAACCTCAGATCATAGTCGCGGTTTCTTCTTTGGGCAAGAAAATGTCGAACAATGGCGAATTCCCTTAGAGCCTGCTGCATCATCGGAATCGATGGCGTAGCGCACCCGCCCAGTTAGCGGCGCCAACGCGCGAGCCTTGACAACATAATCAGTTTGTGATTCACACATCCATGTGGCGGATGTAACTAAACCGCCGAGGATAGCGCCGTGAAAATGAACGACTACTTGTGGAAGAGTTTCTGCACGGTCCTCTTCACCGGATTCGTGGGGTTGGTTTTACTCGCATACCTGACTTAGCTAGCTGTGAGCTTTCAATAGGTTGTCCACTCGGTCCAGACGCAGGAAGCTGAGGTTGCGAAGCTTCAGTGATTCCCGGAGGACCGAATGGACATCCATAAGAATGCACGGCTGACGCCGAAGGGTCGAGAGCGGATCGTGCGCCAAGTGCTAAGCGGGCAGACGCCGAAGGCCGCCGCATTCGCCGTAGGCGTCTGCCCGCGGACTGTCCGCAAATGGCTTACCCGGTACAGCATCGAAGGTCTGGCAGGACTTGAAGACCGCAGTTCGCGGCCGCGTCGGCTACGCCAGCCTACGCCGCTGGAGGTCATTGAGAAGATCGAGCGACTGCGCCGCCAGCGCTTGACCGGCAAGCAGATCGCGGCCGAGGCCGGCGTCGCGCCGGCCACTGTCAGTCGGGTTCTGCGTCGACTGGGCTTGAACAAGCTGTGCGCTCTGGAGCCCGAGCCTGTTCGCCGCTACGAGCGTGAGAATCCGGGCGAACTCATCCATATCGATATCAAGAAGCTCGGCCGGATCGGCTCCGTCGGCCATCGGATCACAGGACGACAAACCGGCGTGGTCAATCGCCACCTCGGTATTGGCTGGGAGTTCGTCCATGTCTGCATCGACGATGCGTCCCGCATCGCCTTTAGCCGGGTGATGAGGGATGAGAGAAAAGCCAGCGCCGTCGCTTTCCTTGAGGCGGCGGTGGCCTATTACGCAAGCCTGGGCGTCACGGTCGAGCGGGTCATGACCGACAACGGCTCGTGCTATCTCTCGCGAGCCTTTGACCAAGCCTGCAATAAGCTTGGCCTCAAACACATCAAAACCAAGCCCTACACGCCCAAAACCAACGGCAAGGCGGAGCGCTTCATCCAAACCAGCTTGCGCGAATGGGCCTATGCCCGGGCCTATGACAGCTCAGACGAACGCACAGCAGAACTGCCTCGATGGCTTCATAGCTACAATTGGCACAGACCTCATGGCAGCATCGGCTCCAAGCCGCCCATCAGCCGCCTCGCACTGAATCGGAACAACCTGTTGAGGCTCCACAGCTAGAGCGATTGGCGCCAAGAAGCGCCGCGCTAAGCAGAGCCATCTTATCCCCGCTGCCGGCATCACGCTGGATTGGAAGGGCGGCGGGATCCCGGCCGGCCTCTAACGGCGCGTGTCGCAGTCTGCGCTATCCTGCTTAGCTTCACCAACGGAAGCCGTCTCCGGCGTCATGAGCCCCGCGCCCGCCTCCCCTCGCCTCGGTCCCCGTCCCGATTGGGCCGCGTGGGTCGGCGTCGCGCCGTTCTTCGTGTTCTCCGCGATGTTCCTGATCGCGCCGACCGCGTGGCTGCTCCTGGGCGCCTTTCAGGATCGCGACGGGGCCTTAACACTCGCCAACATCCTCCGCCTCGGCCAGCCCTCGATCCGAAATTCCTTCTGGCTTAGCCTCGAGATCAGCGTGGCTTCTTCGGCGCTGGGGGCGTCGTTCGGGCTGGCGCTCGCGCTCGCAGCGCTGCGCGGCGGGTTGCCGGCCTGGGTGCGCCCGACGCTCATGACCTTCAGCGGCGTCGCCTCGAATTTCG
>DATNKB010000499.1:0-6296 GCA_035603595.1 Candidatus Dormiibacterota bacterium | reverse complement strand
TTTCGCTGCCGGTCCTGCCTGCATGTTTGCGGCATCGAGCGGCGAGACTCGAGGCGCCTCGGTAGGTACCCGTGCCGGTGCTGTTCCCGTTGCTGCCATTTTTCACCCCTTCAATCGAAAAATATACCAGCCGGTTTTCGTAACGATTCTACGGTTGTCGTTGCGCCGTGAAACTACCGGCTCTTGGTTACGGGAATGTGACGGGCGCGTGAACACTCAATCGTCGTAAGAGCCGGAGGGAAACGTTGAAGAACGCGCTATCGGGGCTGCTCGGCCTCTGATACGGAGCCTGCAAGGGCGCCGGAATTTAACGGAACTGAAACAGTTCCGTCACATCTCAGGAAAGTCGTCTGGTAGCATGACGGCCTGCACATTGCTATCTGAGGATTTCGAGAAAAAGGACACGCGCCGCCATGAGCGATTCAACCACCAGCCTGAAAACGATTCTAGCTCCGATTGATTTCAGTGATTTTTCAAATAATGCTCTCGACGTTGCCGCCGACCTCGCCTCGCGCCTCGGCTCCGAGCTGATTCTCGTGAATATCGTCCAGGCGATTCCGGATCTGCCGGCCGGTGTCTCGATTTTCAAGGAAGGCGAATACGATCAGAGTCTCCACGATGCAGCGAAGAAGCGCCTCTCGGATCTCGCCGCTGGCCTCTCTGCTAAGAACATTAAGGTCCGCACGGAGATCGGCACCGCCAACGACGTCGGCATGGAAATCGTGCGAATCTCGGAGAACGAGCACGCCGATATGATCGTCATCGCCACCCATGGCATGACCGGTTGGCGCAGAATTCCTTTCGGCTCCGTTGCCAAGAAAGTCGTCGAAGAAGCGGAGTGTCCGGTTCTCGTCCTTCGCGCGCAGCAAACCGCCCATGCCAGCGAAACTCAGGCTCGTACAAGTTCTTCCAGCGCCGTCGCTTAATGGTATATTTCGCTCAGCGTAATTTTGGGGCGAAATCGCTGGATGCTGACGTTATCGAAGATAATCTTTTTTGCCGGACTTCTTCTCGCCGCTTCTGGTTTCATTTCACCACCCCTCGCTCTTCTCGGCGGTCTCCTCTACGGCTTCACTCTTTCTCATCCCTATGTCTCCGAGAGCCGGATGCTTTCGAAGTATCTTCTGCAAGCTTCCGTGGTAGCCCTTGGCTTTGGCATGAACCTCCAGCAAATTGTTCGCGCCGGACGTTCCGGCGTCGTCTACACGGCGGTAGGTATAGCGGCCACTATGCTCCTGGGAATTTACTTGGGCCGTGCGCTTGCGGTGCGCAGGAAGGTTTCGTTCTTGATCACCGTGGGCACGGCAATTTGCGGCGGGAGTGCCATCGCTGCAGTCGCGCCGATCGCTCACGCCACAGATGAAGAAATCGCCGTCTCTCTCGGCACAGTCTTTGTATTGAATTCTATAGCGCTGCTCCTATTTCCGCCCATCGGTTACGCGCTGCACATGAGCCAATCTCAGTTCGGCCTCTGGGCCGCGCTCGCAATCCACGACACTAGCTCCGTCGTCGGCGCCGCCGCAAAATACGGCAATGAAGCCCTCGCGATCGGCACCACTGTAAAACTGGCGCGCGCCCTCTGGATTCTTCCGATCGCCCTCTTTACCGCCTACAAACTGAAAAGCAAAAGTAATGTGCAATGGCCGTGGTTTATCCTGCTCTTCTGCCTCGCTGCATTTGCGAACACCTACCTCCCGCAATTCGCCCCCGCGTACGCAATCCTCAGCCGCGCAGGCAGAATTGGCCTCACGGTTACGCTCTATTTGATTGGCACAGGTCTATCGAAAGCTACCCTAAAGCAGGTGGGAACGAAGCCGCTCATGCAGGGCGTCGTGCTGTGGGCAATAGTCGCGATCGCATCGCTACTCGCAATCAAATCAGGCCTTATCGCGATCTAGCCCCGCGTTTTGATTTCGCCGGCCGCCATTGCGCGCAACCGACCCACTACTACGCTCTTGCCGCCATTGACGAGGAGTCGAGCTCGACCTCATCGATGTAGCACCAGCCCCAGTTCTCGCCCGGCTCGAACGACTTCATGATCGGGTGCTTCGTCCGATGAAAATGTTTCGTGGCGTGCTTATTCTTCGACGAGTCGCAACAACCCACATGTCCGCACTCCAGGCACAATCGCAGGTGCACCCAGGTGTCGCCCATCTTCAAGCACTCTTCGCATCCGTTGGGTGTGAGCGGCTTCACGTCCCGAATCTGATCCAGATGTGTACAAGTTTTCATGCAAATCCTCCGTCTGCCCGTCCATCCCGCATCTGTAATCTTACGCCCCACGCCAGTTCCGCGAAAGCCGAGAGCACAAGCAACCCTGTTTACCCTGAGCACCGAAGGCCCTGTGCCCCAGCAACAACGCACCGCCAATGACAAATACTTGGCACCGCTTCAAGTGGCACAGGCACTCCTGCCTGTGCGTCTTTCTGGCGGGCAACACTTCTAACCAGGCACCCCCTACGATATGCACCCGCCTGCCAGCGAAACCCCGCCCAAACGCCCTGAACCACTTCCAATTCCTGCCGATACAAAGAGACAGTATGAGCGCGATCAGAACCGAGCCCCGAACCGCCATGATGGCAGTGGTCGAAGTCTCCTGGGAGGACCAATTCGGCACACGCCATACCTCCTCCGCCAAGCTCGAAGACACCTCCCCCTCCGGCGCCTGCCTCCGCGTAAAAGTCCCGGTCGCCATCGGCTCTGCCATGAAAGTAAACTCATACCGGGAACGCTTTTCCGGCACCGCACGCTACTGCCGCACCGACCGCCGAGACTTCGTCGTTGGCGTTCAGAAAGATAAAAACGTAAACCGTTTTCTAACGGACGTAGTCGCCCCGAATTTACCGCCATCTGTTCCAGCTCGGAACGTCCCCGCCGAGGCCGTTCGTGAAGAAGTTCACGAAGACGTTCATGAAGAAGTCCGCGACACGCCGCGCGAAGGACGTCGTCAGCCTGCCGAATTGTCGAGGGAGAGCCAGAACCCACTTGCGGCGTCCGCTGTTCGGGCGCGACCCTCAATAGCCATCATGCCCAGCCGCGATGCCGGCCCTGTTACGAATGACAGTTCGGTGGCGCAATCAACTTTCAATCGTCAGTTTTCGGAGAACGAATCTAACGATTCGCCCCCAACGGCTCGATTCCAGCTTCAATCGCCTCGATCCGGAAATCCAAAGGGAAGGGAAAACATGCCAAACAAATGGTCAGATCTCGCACCCTGGCGCCAGAAGCAAACCGGCAAAGAAAACGGCGCCTCAGCAGACGACGCCCAAGTCACGCCTGCTTCCCGCCGACAAGCCTTTGAGCCAACCGCCCGGGACGATAATTCGAAATCGAACTCGAATCCCGCCGCACTCCCCGAAGCCGCCGCCGATTCGAATCCAGTCCACAACTCGCCGGGCGATCTTCTCTCCATGGACGACATCTACCGCGCTGCAGGAATTCTCGCTCCACGAATGGGTTACAGCATTCGCAAAGTGGCGGACATGCTCGCAAGCGATCATCTCCGCGGCGTCTCCGACGAAATGAAGCGCGCCTCCGTCCTCATGGCCTTGGATGCGGCCGGCATTTCAGTCGACGAAGTGCTCCGCGACGCCGCCATGCGCCAATCCGCAATCAATTCCTACGAGTCTGACCAGTGGGAACATTTCGAAGAATACTGGGCCGCCAAAGCCGCCGAGAATTCGCACATACAATCGGAACTCGAGCGCATCACCGCTCAGTATCAAGAGCGCATCAAGCGCAATCTCGACGAAATCGCCCGCGAAAAAGTGATTTTCGCGACGTGGCAAACGATGAAGCAGCAGGAAGCCCAGCGCATCGGCGAAGCCGCGGGAATCTGCTCGAAGCCGTCTCTCGAAGAAACCTTCGACGAGCCGCAACGCGCGCCGCGTTCTCTAGCTGCCACCGCCAAACCGGCTTAACGCAAGCCAAGGCAGTTGCCCGCGAGCGGCTGTCATTCGGAATTGCACCACCATCCTTCAGTAGGAGCACGGCACGCCGTGCCCGAACGTGCGAACAGCACGCACGTACCACACAATCGAACCCCGCCCCTAGCACATCTCTTTTCGTGAAAAATTGTGAACGCGCGAACACGCTGTGTGGACCATCGAACCCGCCTGATTCTGCTCCAACTGCCACAACCCGCTTGTTTCCAAGCTAGAATGTAGGCGGTTCAATTGCTACAAAGCCTGCGACCGTCCGATTCTGTTGCGCGTTCGCACGAAGATCGGAGTTCACAAATCGATGAACGCCACAAACCAAACCGACCGTCACAGCACCGCCCTGCTAGGCATCCTGCTCGCGCTAGGCCTGATCATCGGCGGTTGGGTGCTAGGCGCCCAGATCAAGGCCACTCGCCTGAGCGATCGCTACGTCACGGTGAAAGGTCTCATCGAACGCACAGTGAAATCCGATCTCGCTATCTGGTCCCTCAGCTACAAAGAAGCGGGCGATGATCTCTCCCTCCTCTACGCCAAGACGGAAGCCGACAAGAAAACCATCCTGCAATTCTTGGATCAGCAGGGAATCCAGACGTCAGAAATCGAGCTCGGCGTTCTGCGCGTCGTGGATACCCAAGCCAACGAATACGGCGGCGGCAACCGTCCGCCTCATCGCTACATCGTCGAGCAGTTAATCACAGTCCGCACCGGGCGTGTCGATCAAGTGGCAGCCGCAGCTCAGAAAACGTTGCAGCTATTGCAGAAGGGAATCGTGCTCAACAGCAACCCAGGCCAAGGTCTCGCCTACAAGTTCACGGGACTAAATTCCATCAAGCCGGACATGATCACCGAAGCCACGCGCAACGCCCGCGCCGCAGCCGATCGCTTCGCTCTCGATTCAGGCAGCAAAGTGGGCTCGATCCGTCAGGCCAACCAGGGTGTCTTCTCCATCCTGCCCGCGGATCAGGGCAGCGCCACCAGTGAGCCCGGCGAAATGGCCGGTGGCGATTCCGGCGCCGACAGCAGCCTCATGAAAACAGTCCGCATCGTCACCACCGTCCAGTATTACCTCGACAAATAGTCATCTCACCGGTCCGGATGCTTCTGACTAACCTGAGAATTCGACAGCCACCTACGCGGAGATCAGAAATAGCGGATCGCCCAGCTTGGCGCTGTAGTGCGGACGATACCGCTTGGTGTTGTACAGCTTAGCGACGTCTACCGTGCGCGGCCCGAGCGCCGGATCGGGCAACGGCGCATGCGCGTAGCAGCCTTGGCGCACCGCGACCATTCGGCCGAACGCGTTGCTGCCGATCAAGTCCAACGCGATATTTGCGAACGTTGTGGCCACCACCTGATCCACCGCGTCTGGATCGCCGCTGCGCAGATCGTAGGTCAGGTCGCTCGTCATCGTCTCTTCGCCGGTTCGCTCATGGAGAATCTCCGCAAGCGCATGGCCGATGTCCACCTTCTTACGATGCCCGTACGCGTCGGCCTCGCCGAAGTCCTCTGCCTTGTGTCCAGTCCACACCGCGCCTTCCGAAGCAACTACTAACGAATAGTTGCTGGGATTATTGCGCTTGTCTTCGGCCAGCAGGTTCGTGAGCAAATCGAGATCGAAAGGATATTCGGGAATCAGGCAGCGAGCGGAAGTCACGTAAGCAGTGTAGAGCGCCGTGAAGCCCGCATCGCGGCCGAAAATTCGGAAGATGCCGATGCGTTCGTGCGAGCCGAGTGTCGTACGCTGCCGGGTCACCAGTTCTTTCGCGCGTGTAATCGCGGTTGAAAAGCCTACGCAGTATTCCGTCCCCCGCACATCGTTGTCCATCGTCTTGGGGATGCCAATCAGGGGAAATCCCGTCCCGTGCAGCAGTGCAGCGAAGCCCAGAGTGTCATCGCCGCCGATCACGACCAGGCAGCCGATGCCGAGTCTCTCGAGATTCCGGAGTACGATCGGCGTAAAATTAAACGTCTTTCCGTCACTTGACAGCGTCTGGAGTTCCGACTGCGGGATATGGGCGGGCAGGCTGCTCTTCCTGATACGCATAGGGTTGGTGCGTGACGTGTGCAGCACGGTGCCGCCGCTGCGGTCAATCGCGCGCGTGTTTTCGCGCGTCAGCAGCCGGATGTAGCGCGCATCGATTTCCTGCGATGGGTCAAGATGCGTCAGGCCCTCCCAGCCTCTGCGGATCCCGATTACAGAGCGTCCCATCTCACTGGCGCGGTAGACCACCGACTTGATCACCGAGTTCAGTCCCGGCACGTCTCCGCCGCCCGTCAGAATTCCAATCTTGCCCGAGCCATCCACGATTTCCTCCCCTTAGTTCCGCACTCCAACTCTATCTTATGCCCGCTTTC
>DATNKB010000498.1:0-3788 GCA_035603595.1 Candidatus Dormiibacterota bacterium | reverse complement strand
TGGCTCAACACAATTCTATGAGGCGCATCGTTATCGCGATAGGTCTGGGCACGCTCGCGGCCGTCGTGATCGCGTTTGTGGTAACGGAATGGTTTGAGGTTGCAATCAAACGAGTTGTAATCGGGGTCATCATGTTCCTTGGGACGCTGCGATGAGTGAGAAACGCGTGCTTAGAGAAACTTAAGCGCCGCAGGCATTAAGCACCAGTGCTTGCAGCTTTCAAGGCTGCCCGCACCGCCTCAATATCGCCTTCGGACCACATCCGACCAGTTGAATTTGTCTTGGAATCAAAAAGAATAGGGGGCGCTGCGACCTTCCCTTGCCGCATCATTCGGCGAAGGTCGGAGATATGGATGCCTAGAATGTCCGCTACCTCTTGAGTTGTTACTTTTGAGTTAGACACTTCTTCCACCGCTTCTTTCACTATAGCGTTACCGCCGAATTGCTGCGGCCAGAAGTAAACAACCAGACGCGCGGAAGGCAACAGATAGGGCCAAGCCTGTAGTCAAACGCATGTGTCACGCGAACAGGAATACGCCTTGAGCGGTGGTTTTAGATGAGGCAGCATACTTGTGTTGATGATCCAGAAGAAAAAACCTCCGCAATGGACCAATCAGCGTTCGGTTCGTCGCTGCCCACTTGTCGCCTCTGCTGAGGTAACCGACCTCCATTCTGGCACGAGACTCTCCGCCCGTATTTCGGAACTGGGCGTCGGAGGCTGTTATGTTGACGCGCTGACTCCGTTCTCCGAGGGAACGCTGGTCAAATTGCGGATCATAAGGGATCAGGGCGTGTTCGAGAGCATCGGCAAAGTGGTTTACACCCATGCGAATTTTGGCATGGGCGTTGCCTTCACCGACGTGACAGCAGATCAGCGGTCAATACTAGAAGCTTGGATAGCCGAGATTGTGAGCAAGCGGGTTTAGCGAAACGGCCCGAGAATCCGCCGAAGGTCGTAAAGCAAGCGTGGCCGAGTCGGAATGATTCGGGGCATCTTGTTTTTGAAACGGTATGCACCTATCCCTCGTCCAAAGGTTTTGTCATCTAGGTCTCCGAAAAAGGGGGTGTCATGTTGATTTTGAAGGGAACCATTCTCGGGATCGGAATGTTTGTATTCGGGTTCGCGGTTTATGTGATGGCTTTCATGTGGTGGGAATCGTCAAACTATCCCACGCCTGCGGCAGGACGGGGGGCGGTAGGATTTGACGTTTTTACCTTGGTGAGGCACGTCTTTTTGAGTAGCCCGCTATTTTATGCGGTCTTGATAGGCGCGATTGTCATCGGGTGGTCAATAGTTGCTTTTTGGCCGATGCGCGTCGCGTCCTAAACAAGATTCTGAAAGAAACTCCGACTGACCTTCAGCGCCACACATCGTTATCCCTTAGCCGCCTTTGCCTTACGAGTCTTAGCCCAACGAGCTTTCTGTGCCATCGAGATTTTCCTACGGGCTGCTGCTGACAACCTACTCCCACCCTTTTTAGCACCGCGCTTCGCACCTTTCTCCAACGCATCAATTAGATGTTCGATTTTTGCCAGGTCGTTCATTAGTTCGTGATGCTTTTTGCGAAGTGCCTTTTCAAACTTTGTTACGAAGTCCACGTTGTCTCCTTGGTTTGATGCGGGTGTCCCAGCTAAAGGAGGGGATGCTAACCTGACTCTAGGGACAAAGCAAAATTCTTCACGAAGCACAGGCGGAACTACAGCGCCACGTATGGGGCACTTATATTGACAAAGGCGTTTCGATACCCGTCCAGTTTCAGCTCGTCTGTCAAGCTTCACCTTCCGGTAATTTCTCTACCGCGAGGCACGGCATGGGTTCGATGAAGTGTGCGTCGCCCATTTGTTGCAAGTCTGTTTACATTGCCAGAGAAGGCGCTCCACAGTTACAGACCGAGCAAAGGCAGAGGCGGAAGCACAGCGACCAGATCTCAGCCTGTCACAGCACAAAGCGCCAAACGGCACATATACAATTACGATTCTCGGAACTTTCAGGAACGTTTACCCACGAAACAACCGTGACTCTCACTGATTCTGAAAAGCCCCTGCAGCTATCGGCACTTCTCGCATACTCTCACGGGTCCTTTACGGCCAGAGCGCCATGGCCCTTCTACAAACCGCTATTTACGCTGCCATTTGGTATACCTATCTCTTTAAATCGGAATGGGTTCGTGCGACCTATTCTTGAAGAGTCCGCTCGAAACCACACCCGCCACTGCCTAAACTCCTGACTAGATCGGTAAGCAAAAAGTGTGTGTTCCAGAGCCGGAGAACGGCTCGTAGCACACGTCTTCAGATTGGGCGTACTCAGCTTTGGGCGAACGCGGCATCAAGAAACTTCGGTGCGGGGAATGCGTTAGAATGGGGCCGAGTTCGCCTACCTATCGATGACGACCACTTCGGATTCTACTGTGACAACGAGCAAATCACTTTGGAGGTTGAGCGGGCTGACGGTTTGGCAACTGGCACGGAATGCGTTTGCCGGGCTTAGGAGGAATGATGCGATCGGGCGAGCGTCGCAACTGGCATTTGATTTTCTGTTCGCGCTTTTTCCTTTGATCCTGCTGATAGTGACGATGTTCGGGATATTTACTTCGCGGAGCGCGGACCTGCGGAACGATTTTCTCTCTTATTTTTCGAACTTTCTTCCCCCTGGCGCATTCGAGGTGCTCCGAACGACGACAGACGAGCTTGCTATGGATGCGAGCGGCGGGGATTTACGTTTGGAGTTGCAGCGGTGATTTGGTTCGCGTCGGGCGGATTGCGTCCATGATTACGGCCTTGAACCTGGCGTATCAAATGGAAGAAACGCGGTCGTGGTTCAAGATTCGCTCGACTGCGATAGTCCTGACGCTAGTGATGTGCGCGCTGCTGGTGATAGCGTTGCTGCTGGTGCTGGTGAGCGGCGACGTATTCGACTCGATTGGGAGCGGCTGCGGCTGGGGTCGGTGGTTGTGGAGCTGGGGAAGATTCTTCAATGGCCGACGGCGATTGTGTTTGTGATGCTGTCGTTTTCGCTGATTTACTACGCGGGACCTACGCTGGTGGGGCGAAGGTGGCACTGGGTTACGCCGGGGTCGGCATTTGGGACGGGGCTGTGGATTCTCGCGTCGCTGGGGTTTCGCACTTATCTGCATTACTACAACACGTACAGCACGACGTATGGTTCGCTGGGCGCGGTGACGATTCTATTGGCGTGGCTGTACGTCTCCGGGTTGTCGTTCCTGATTGGCGTGGAGATGAACGCGGAACTTGAGCGGGCTTGCACCAATTGCCGCGAGCTTGAGAAGCTGAGCGCGCCGGACGCTGAGTGATAGCCGGACGACCCACCCTTCGCAAACAAAAGGACTGGGCACCCGAAAATTCAAAACTTTGGACTAATACCCCCGAGAACACCGTGACTTCGTCGAGTCGCGTCGGCTCTTGCATTCCGCTAGGGTCTATAATAACCGTCCGCCCGGGTAAGTGTTGATAAACCCGCTTCCCGCCACCAATCTCGAAATAAGATAGGCGGTAATCGCGAGATTGGTTATTGGCTGAAGGTCGGAAGATGTACTAAATCCGTGGCCGGCACGGGTTCGAGAGGATTTCCCGCTCTGCGCCAGGCAGCCAGGCCCCCATCGATCACAAAAGCACTGAAACCCTGCTGGCGCAACAGATGCGCCACACTAGCGCTCGTTGTTTGTCCGCGGCAAGTACAGTACAGGTACATGTCTTTATTTCGAGGAAATTGCTTTATTTCGGCGCTGAGATTGTTGGGTTCAATTCGAATCGAGCCGGGAATGCGGACA
>DATNKB010000497.1:0-11452 GCA_035603595.1 Candidatus Dormiibacterota bacterium | reverse complement strand
GTCCGCCCTAAAAACTCCAAGTTACCGTCCGATCGCCAACTCGCTAAATCTCCCGTCCGGTACATCCGTGTCCCGGCTTCTCCATACGGATCCGCCACAAACCGCTCTGCTGTTAATCCGGGCCGATCTAGATAGCCCCGTCCCACCCCGGGCCCCCCGATGTACATCTCTCCCGCAACACCCGGCGGCACATGTTCGAGCCGGGCATCCAATAGATACAGATCCCTATCCCCTATCGGTTTCCCGATTGGCACAGATGTCGCGTCCTTTTCGACCGTCAAGATCGAATAGCAGGTACTGAACACACCGCATTCCGACGGGCCATAACCATTCACCATGATCGTTCGAGGTAGCTCCTTGAGCGCACTGCGGATGTTCGAAGCCGATACCGGCTCGGAACCAGTTATCAGATATCTGACCCCTGACAGTTTCGATCCCGCCACTTCTGTCACCGCGTTGAACAGCGATGCGGTCAGCCAAAGAAACGTAACTTGGTCGGCCCGCACCACTTCGGCTAAGCGCGACGGTTCAATAATCGGATCAGAATAGATGACGCACCGTGCGCCGGCCAAGAATGCCAACCAAAGCTCGAGTGTCACGGCGTCCCAGGCTGCAGATGAGTACAACAGAAAAGTCTCATCCTCGGTCAGTTCGAGGAAATCGACATTGCGTGAAAACCCCAAGACGGCGCGGTGAGGAATCTCGACAGCTTTCGGTTCACCCACCGAACCAGATGTATATATTACATGAGCAATATGATCTACCGTAATATCTATGTCGAGGGGCTTATCGGGCTGGCGCTCAATTTCAACGCGGCACAGATCCAGAAGCAATAAAGAAAAACCTGATGGCAATTCATTCGCGAGTTCCTGTTGGGTCACGATAAGGGCAACATGAGAATCCTCGAACATGTATTTTAGGCGCTCGGCAGGAAACCGTCGGTCGGCAGCTACATATGTTCCTCCAGCCTTAAGAATCGCCAAGAAAGCGACAACCATATCTGGCGATCGAGGAAGATAGATGCCGACGCGGACATCAGGTCCGACGCCGCGTTTGCGAAGATGCCACGCAAGCCGGTTAGCGCGTCGGTCGAGTTCGAGATAACTTATCTCTTCGTTCCTATATGAAAGCGCAACGCGGTCAGGTCGTGCGATTGCATGATTCTCTACAAGCTGATGCAGTAGAACGTATGGTCGATTTCCCTCCGCCATTTCTAGCCCCAGTAATGCTTCGATGTACCCTAATGACTTCGAAAAACAACTAGCACACTAGCCGTACTAAATGATCCGACGTCTGCGACGGCGTTGGATGCGGGCTACATAACCACCGCTTATTCCTATTGGCCTTTGCACAGCGCGGTCGATGCGACTACAAGCATTGCAACCGCCGAATGATACGTTCCAAGAGACCTGTAGTGACACACTTTTGAAACGAGTAACCTCTTTTCCTCAGCCCCTACCGTTTCCACCAGACTCGAGGATGCTACGAATCACGGAAATCCTTCGCCTGCCCGCATTTAAGCTTCCGGAATAAACCTCAGCCAGACCGCTCCTCCCGTGGCGAAATCGTCCGTGCTACAAAAGCTTCGTTGTCGCGCGGAATAAACGCAGCATACAAGAGCTGATTTAGCTTTCCGTTTTTATCCATTGCTGCAACAAAATTTTCATCGAGCAACCGATCGATCAGATCTCTTCGCAGACTACCCACAGACGAGAGGGTAACTGTTCCGCGCATCATTTGCCCGAGGAGCCACGAAAGGTATGGTGATTGAGTTGAACAATCGGTTGTCGTGCTATCAGTAAAATCCTGATAATCCTTGTAAGTGTGGTCTCGAACAGAGTGAGAATGCGACTGTCCCGTGTTGAAACTCAACTTGTGCGTACTCAGCCGAATCGTTTGGCGCCCTCCAACTGGGATCCGCATGATCAATCTAATCGTGTCGCATATCTCTTCAGGAGTTTCTTCTGGGTTGTATGTGATTACGTCGTACAAGATCTCTATCTCGTTGGATTCTGTTGCCTCGTGGATCAACCTAATGGCATTCTCGCATTCTTCCGGAGTGTTCAGTCTCTGATAGACAACATTCAATATGCGAGTATTGCCGGACTGGATACCCAAATTGATAGTTCTAAGGCCTGCTTCCACCAACGCTCGGATCACTTCCACACCTGCGGAATTAACTGATTTCTCCGTAACAAAGATGAAGAATGGCAGACCGACTCGTTCCCGGTAAATAGCTGCAAAATCCATCAAATCCATCTTTGGCCTGCGCAGAAAATCGAGGTCCCAGAAATATACGAAATCTTTCCGCGGGTATCTTTCTTTCACTGAAGCAATCGACTCGACGATATCGGCTAATCCCCGGCGGCGAGAATTCCGGAGCGAATCATTTCTGTAGACTGGCAAAAGATCCTGGGCGCAGAAGGAACATTTGTGAGTGCATCCCCGCTGAGTGTACATGTCGATCGCCTGTCTTCGGTTAACGAACTGGACATGGTCATCGCCTTCGCGTTCATTCCCGAACTCCCGTAATCCGAAGGGAGTGAGGCACATAAGGTCCTCACCGTAGTACGGCATTGGGGTTATTTCCGGGCTCCGAGCAGGGACAGCATCCGGGTTCAAACTTGTCACCAAGCCGGGAATTCCGAGGGCGGCAATGGCCACCGCATCGTTAGCAACGATCCCACGCAGTATGGCCTCTAGCACAATTTCCCCGTCACCTCTGGCGACGCCATCAATACCTCTCATTAGATAGAAATGCGGATCTGAAATCGCATCGATGCCTCCTGCAACGAAAAACGCTCCTGGCACAATCTTGTGAAGCAAGGGCAATAGTTGAAGGAATCTGTTCCTCGTTCGTTCTATGGTAGAGAGTCCAATGACTGCCGGTTTCGTGTCGGCGATATATCTGAGCAGCACCTCGCGTTCAGACGCGGTAAATGGACATTCAATTCTTGCGGAGTCTGACGCCGAGCTGAGTATCCCAGTCACTCGAAACGATGCCCGAAGATCCCGCTGTTCCTTAATATGGGTCATCAGAAACTGAATACCGAGTGTCATCGGATGATCTGAAATTAGCACTATATTCATTCTTCCCCCTTTCTTGACGCATACGACTGGGCGCGCAGTCTGCCCGAGCTATCCAATATCCCCAGGTCATCAAGTAGCACAGTCATGGACAATTCGTGATAGTCCTAAAAACCTAGGCACCTCTGCATTCAGATATTTCCCGATTCCCTCAGACGGACCATCGGCAAGAGCGATGAACTAGACCCTCCGTGAGAATCAAAAGAACGATATAGGGCAGCAACGACTAAGACGACGCCCCTAAATTTGCAAATTCTGATCGTGTATCTTTTCCTGTTAGTCGATCGCCAGATCCACCGCGCACCGCGCCGAGCATTTAGCTAGCACTCGACGCGACCAATGAGATGGCGGCAGGGTTCGATCCCGTAAAACGCCAGCAACCGGTTTGATCCGGTTTGTCGATCCATTCTTGAAATCCCCTTTTGAAACTTAGGACTGTCGAGGTAACTGATGCCGTAGTTAACAAAAGCCAAACTACTTTGGAAGTCGCCGAAGAAGAAGAGCCTAGGCTGGTCTACATAGTTCATTAGAGTTAATACCCGGATTGGTTGGGTGGTCAGCGACTCTGCATTGAAAAGGAACCTAACGAGGTTGATCCGAAGCCTCGCTCAGCATGTGTGATACACCACAGAGCGAGCCGGTTGGCTCGCTACCATCCCGTATTCCGAGCCAACGTCACTCTATGTACCTGATGCTTCGACTGTCAATAACAATTATTTCCCGTATAATGATTTTATTAGTCAAATATCCTCAAAGGATTCGTTTGCGAGTGCAGATGCCTGCAGCTCTTCACGTTTTAAAGTAGACTTAGAATCGGTTCCTTCAAAACTTAGAACGGCACCACTAGGTATGGCGGGAGACTTTCCATTCTCGTCATGATAATAAGCGTTCCAATGGGTCTGCGCCGACCTGGGCCAGCGTCCATTGTCGGTGGCCTAAATTGAGCCGCAATGCTCGAAAGGCTGTTGTCTCGGCCTCTAGTCCGACGGAATTCTGAGTTCCGACAGGTGCTTCTCTGGGCTTTCAGTGGCGCTTTCAAGCAAACTTTGGAAGTCCTGCAACGTTCGTAAGATGGCCTCAGGTTCGAAGAGGTCCGGATTATACTGAATCCGGCCCCACATTCCTTGAGGTCTATCGATGAAAGCGATATAAAAATCCCATGGAGCTCCGCCGCTCCCGACATCCATTGAAGTCACTATCCAGTCCTCACTCATCTGAGGCATCGGCGGTTGCAGGGAAACACCTACCGTAAAGAACGGATTTCGGCTGGGATTCGGTTTCAAACTCAATTCCTGCGCCAAAAGCTCGATAGGCACGTCATCGTTCAGAATCGCTTCGAGAATTAGTCGCTGGGCTTGCTTCTGCAATTCGTGAAAAGTCGGGTTTTCGGTCAAGTCGAAGCGTATCGCGACTGGGTTTAGGAAATAACCAAGCATCTTTTCTACCTCGTGCGGTTTTCGACCGGATGGTGATAACGTGCCAACGATGATGTCGTGCTGATGGGTATAGCGGTGGAGCAAAACTGCGAAAGCAGTGAGAAGTGTCGTAAACAGTGTGACGCCGACCTGCTGACTGAGTGCTTTCGTCGCCTCCGCGATAGCCCTGGGCAGCACGAACGAATAGATTGCGCCGCGGAATATCTTCGTGGTACGCCCCGACTGATGGGTGGGCCACTTCAGTACCGACAGATTCCCTGCGAGTTGTTTGCGCCAGTAATCCAGCTGCTTCAACATTATTTCGCCGTGCAGCCAATGCCTTTGCCAGTAGGCATAGTCGCCATACTGAAGTGCCAAAACTCGGAGCGGGGAAGGCTGACCTCTTACATAGGCCTCGTAAAGTGTCAGCAGTTCGGACGGTAGAATTTGATATGCGGATACTCCGTCCAAGATACTCAAATGGGCGTTCAGAAACAACCGGTGTTCTCCATCCCGCATTTTGACAAGGACAGCTCTTAACAGCGGGCCGTCATGCAGGTTAAACGGTTGCCGCACCGTTTCTCCGATTATTCGCTGGGCTTCAGCATCCTGTTTCGTTCCGGCCACGCCTTGGAGATCGATCACGCGAATGCTTTTCTGTTCCGGTTCCGAATGCACGACCTGCACCCATTCACCGTTCCTGATTTCATAGCTAGTGCGCCAGATGTCGTGTCTACGAATTATTTCGAAAAGGCTTCTCTCAAGGGTGCATATCTCAAGTGGGCCAAACATTCGAAGAGTGACACATTCGTTGTAGAGCGGGGGAACGTCCGGAATGCTCTTTTCTCGAAGTAAGAGCTGTTCCTGTGATAGCGAAAGAGGGGCTAGCTCGCCCGAAGGCCGAGGACTAATAGGACCCAACGGTGGTTGGGAAAATGTCCCCCTAACATATCTTTCCAGCAATGAACGCTTCGCTTCGGAAAGACTGTTCACAGCCAGCTCTGCAACGGGTCCACCCTTATCAGGGGCGAAGTTCTCTTTCTCTCCCGTCGGTCGCTCCACACTAAAACCCACGGCCTCCTGGCGATCGTTGAAGCGAATCGGCAACCTCATCAAGCCTCGCAATCCGAGATTCGACCGCCAAATCAGTGGCCCGGGCTCAAGAGTCCAGTTGAACAACCGGCTTAGTATCAGTTCGAACGCAGTTTGCCCTTCTATTCGACTAAGAGCCGCTCCGAAGCAGAAGTGGGCCGCCCAACCGAACGATAGGTGCCGATTATCCTTACGTGTGATGTCAAAGCGGTCCGGATCGGAGAATCGCTCGGGATCGCGATTTCCGGCTGCCATCACAGCAATTACCGCTTGGCGCTTTCCGATTTGTTTTCCACCAAGCTTCATATCCTTTGGAGCCAGCCGCGCCGTGTGTTGACTCGGCGGCTCGTAACGCAGCATCTCTTCAACGGCAGAAGGAATTAGGGAAGGATTCGCTTTGAGACGTGCAAGTTCTCCCGGATTTCGCAATAGAGTAAGAACGCCATTAGCAATCAGGTTCGTCGTTGTTTCTAGTCCTCCAACCATGACGACAATCGTGTTAGCAATCACCTCCTCTTGGGTGAAACGATCTCCTCCCAATTCAGCGTGCAGTAGGGAATGAATCAACCCGTTTCGTTGATGTTTCTCAACCTCCCGGATCGCCGAGCCAAAGTACTTCGTCATCTCCTCTACGCTACGGCGAACGCGCGGCGCGCGCTCTGGGTTGTGCTGGAAATTGCCGAGCATCTCAGCGAAATCTTGCGACCACGCTTTCAATTGTGGTGCATCCGCAACTGGGACTCCAAGCATCTCCGCAGTGACCGTATAGGCCAAAGGCTCCGCCAAATCGGCGATCACATCCATACCCCCCTTAGCCTTAACTCCATCAATGAGATCTTTAGCGATGTCACCAATGTGGGCCCTGAGGGCTTCGACTCGGTGTGGCGTAAAAGCACACGACGCGAGAGCTCGGATTCGTGTGTGCCCCGGCGGATCGAGGAACAACATTTGCCTGACCATTACTTCAGCAATCGGGGACAAATTCTGAAGCCCCATTGCCGTAAGTTGCTCCGGCGTCGGAGTTCGCTCCGCAGAATAATCATGCAACACTGTGACAATGTCGTCGTAACGGGTAACGATCCACGCATGCAGAAAAGCATCCCAGTGAATAGGGTCTTGCGTTCGAAGGCGATGAAATAAAGGATACGGATTGCCGAGAATTTCGGGATCAAGCAAGTGATAGAGGCTGAGCGTGGAATCTGGGCCGTCGGTACTTGACAGGACCGGCGGCTGAGCGGTCATTCTGGCTCTGACTCCTGACCTGAGGAAGCTATCTCAAGAAAATGTTGAACCTCTTCTTCGCTCATTGCCCCCACTTTGGCGACCAGTAGTGTCTCCACGTGCGCTGAGAGCTTAGCCACCGTCGGAGCTTCGAATAGACCGCGCAAGCTAATATCAACATTAAATGCGCGACGTAATCTAGCCATCAGTTGGGTACCTAACAAGGAGTGGCCACCAAGCTGGAAAAAGTTGTCTTCTGCCCCCACCCGTTCCAGTTCCAGCAATCCGCCTAGAATCTCTGCTACGCGTTTCTCCGTAATTGTGCGGGGTTCTACGAAGGTCTCATCACTCAATGTATTCTCACCATTCGGAGAAGGGAGGACGGCATGATCTAGCTTGCCACTCGGATTTAGCGGCAACGCATCCAGTTTGACAAATTTTGCGGGCATCATGTACGCAGGAAGCCGAGAACCAATAAAGTTGCGTAGCTCCGTATATTTGACTTGAATTTTATCTGCCGGTACGAAATACGCGATTAAGCGCTTCTCGCCTCCTTCTGCCTCACGCGCCACTACGGAACTCGCCCGCACACCCGGGTGTTCATCCAGGACCTTTTCAATCTCCGCCGGCTCGATACGGAATCCGCGAATCTTGACTTGATTGTCAATCCGACCCAGAAACGCAATCTGTCCATCTGGCAGACTACGCGCAAGATCGCCCGTCTTATAGAGACGGGCCCCAGGTTCGACGCTGAAGGGATTCGCAACGAATCGCTCAGCCGTTAAGACAGCTCGCTTTCGATAGCCGCGAGCCAAGCCTGCACCGCCTATGTAGATTTCACCAGGCTCGCCAGTTGCTACCTGCTGCATGTTTTTATTCAATATGAAGATCTGGGTATTGGAGATCGGTCGACCGATTGTCGGCACCCGATCTGGGTGCTCATCGGGAAGTACAGTTCCAGAAGTCGCGACTACTGTGCACTCGGTAGGACCATAATTATTTACGAGTCGAAACCGAAGGGTTTGCGGTGGATAGCGGTGAAGAGTGTCAGCTCCGGTGAGCATCAGACGCAGGGCGATACTCTGATCCCAGTCGAGTGTAATTACCCGTTCGGCCAATGGCGTCGGAACGAAAGCGATCGTGATTTCTTGTGAGGTCAACCAATCGCGGACCGCTTCAGGCTCACCAACAGCAACGTTGTGCGGCAAGTGAAGACTCGATCCCGTCGTCAGATAAGGCCAAAGCTCCCAAGCGGCCGCATCAAACGCCAACGTAGATAGCTGACTCGCCCGATCCTTTGGGCTCACGTTGAAAGAACTTCGATGCCAGTATACCAAGTTGAGCAGCCCACCATGCGTGATCTCAACGCCCTTCGGCTGTCCGGTAGAACCAGAAGTATAGATGACATACGCGAGGTTGTCCGCGTTTGCCGCAGTCAGGAGGGGCCCTGAAGTCCCTCCCAGGCCGGCTCGACCTTCACAATCCAAATGGACAACGCGCTCCGGCGGTACATCCAAAGTTTCAGCGATGCGCTGATCCGCGAGCACTATCTCCACTTGCGCATCCTTCAAGAAGAAAGTCAAACGTTCAGTCGGATATGTCGGATCAAGGGGCAGGTAAGCAGCACCTGCCCTAAGAATCCCTAGAGCCCCTACGATCATCGCCAAGGAACGATTTAGGCAAAGTCCTACGACCTCGTCGAGACCGACTCCCAGAGAACGCAGTATGTGTGCCAACTCATTCGCTCGTACATCCAACTCTTTGTAAGTTAGCGACAGGTTCCCGTAGGTCACAGCGATCGCCGACGGTGTCGCAACGGCTTGCGCCGCTATTAGTTCGGGGACAAGCAGATCTTGAGGGAATTCCCGTCGCTCGCTGCTAAGAGGTACTAACCGGGGCTGATCTGCAAAGATGGATTCCATGCGCGAATGTGACGTTCGTTCAGGCATCAAGCACCACGACTTCGCTCATTAGGTCGTCCCGGAAACTCAAACTGCCCACTGCAAACCAAAGCCAACTAGGAGCCTGAATGGAAATAGGGAGCCTCTCAGGCAGGAACACGTGATTGGGGCTATCGAGATATTGCATTATAGAACGACGCGAGAAATGGGTTGTAATAGAGCTTGGCGCCCGGTCGACAATTACGGCTTCCATTTGCCCTCCTCCGGAAATTTGCACTTCGCTCAGCAATTTGATCTATAAATCAAAGCTTAACTTATACCTGACGATTACACTTTGCAACGGTGCAGATGCAAATCAGCGGAGGTTTCCCTCCAGCCTTCTATGAGACAAAATTATTGACGTCAAAAATCCTTGCATCCCACTCATTCTTAAAGGCCTGTCCTAATCCAGAATCTCGTTTCGAGTTAGGAGCGATCGACGACGACCGAAACACGCTACACAACCATTAGCCAATTGCTTGACTCATACTATGCGATATTATAAAAGTTGCCCGGGAGGATCGGTCCAAGAGTCTTCTTGAAAATACGTCCAGAGTTTGGTCTGGGATTCTCGTGACAATTTTTCTGTCAACGAACCTAATTTCGCTGCATGCCTGCCGAGCGAAAGGAGTTGCTGTACCGCTTCTCACAATCGCATTGTCGCGGAAGCACGAAGCATGCTCGAAACTCGCGACTCGTTTGTGTAGCGAATAAGACCGATGCAAATCCTGGAAGCGTTCCTGCAAGATGTTCGTCATGGCCTGCACATGTTACGAAAGTCCGCCGGTTTCACGGTAATCGCCATTCTGACCCTTGCCCTAGGAATCGGCGCCAATACAGCTATCATTAGCGTGGTGGAAGGTGTTGTGCTGTCTCCGCTGCCTTACCAAGCCCCCGATCGCCTGGTGGTGGTTGAGACCATCTTGAAGGATAAGCGCGTTGTTTCCCCGTCATACCCTGACTTCCTCGACTGGCAACGAAACACCCATACATTGCAGCAGATGGCCGCGCTTACGGAGCAGGGTGTTGATTTGACAAGTCCCGGGCCACCTGAGCACGTTAATGGAAAAGAAATCTCTTCGGGCTTTTTAGGCACCCTAGCTGTAAACCTAGTTCTCGGACGTGAATTTTCGGCTGACGAGGATCGCCACGGCGCAACGCCAGTCGTTATCATCAGTAATCGTCTGTGGAAAAATCGGTTTGGACGAAGTCCAGAGACGGTCGGGAAATCCGTAGTACTAAACGGAGTGGATTACACTATCGTCGGAGTCCTTCCTTCAGGATTTCGTTTTTGGTCTGATGCGGATGTATACGTTCCGCTCGGACAGGGCGATCCATTGGATCTGAATGATCGGACAGTTCATCCCGGCATCTTCACTATTGCTCGCCTAGCGCCCGGCGTAACCATCGGTCAGGCGCAGAGCGAGATGCGTTCCATTCAAGAAAGTCTCGACCAGCTTTATCCAGCCGCGGACCGAGGCATCGGAATTGACGTTGTTCCGCTCAAACAAGAAATCTTGGGTAGCGCAAGTGAAACCCTCCTCATGCTGCTGGGGGCTGTCGCGATTGTATTGCTAATTGCTTGCGCGAACGTGGCGAGCCTTCTGCTGGCGCGTTCGGCAGCTCGAGTTCGCGAGTTTGCGATTCGATCAGCGCTCGGTGCGAACCGCGGGCGCATCGTACGGCAGTTAATGACCGAAAGCCTTCTTCTTTCACTGGCGGGAGGAATTCTCGGACTCGCACTTGCGAAGTGGGGAGTCCTCCTTGTCTTGGCGACCGTGCCGAAGAGTTTGCCGCGTCTCGACGACATTCATGTCGATGTTTTCGTCCTCTTATTCGCGTTTGGCGTTTCGATCGCGGTTGGAATTGTCTTCGGCCTAGCACCCGCGCTCAAGAGTTCAAACTTAGATCTGCAAGCATCGCTAAAAGAAGGAGGCCGCGGCTCGACGAGCGTACATCATCGCGCTCAAAGCGGACTAGTAATTGTCCAGATTGCCCTGACGCTGGTCCTACTGACCGGTGCAGGCTTATTATTTCGCACAATCCGTCAGTTGTGGCATGTCGATCCTGGCTTCGATGCGCACAACCTGATTACCTTTAAAGTTGGGCTTTCGCCCTCAGTAACAAAGACAGGTGCCACCATCCGAACCGCATATCAACAGTTGCTCGACCGCATCGGCCAAATCCCAGGAATCCAGGCGGCTGACCTCGCCACACTGGTTCCGCTGAGCGGCCAAGAAAACGACGTCCCGTTCTGGGTGGGCTCACAGAAACCTGCATCTATGGCGGAGGCGCCGCGTGTTCTAGCAAATGCGACAGGCCCAAACTACCTTCGAGCAATGGGAATACAGCTACTCCGCGGCCGTTTCATCAGTCAAGAGGACACCATCAGGACAGCTCAAGTAGCTGTCATTGACGCGCTCCTGGCACGGGCCTATTTCCCCGGCAAAGACCCGGTGGGGCAGAACATTAACTTCGGCCAATACGGCGCTTACCGAATCATCGGAGTCGTAGATCACGTCCAGCACTGGGAGTTAGGCAACCCTAGCCGCCGGCATGTCCAATACCAAGCCTACGCAGCCTTCTACCAAATCTCAGATCAGCAGATGCATGCAATTGATACTTGGACGACAGTAGTGGTTCGAACACAGCTTGACACCTCGACGGTTATGCCCGCTATCAAAGCAGCAGTTTACG
>DATNKB010000496.1:0-17108 GCA_035603595.1 Candidatus Dormiibacterota bacterium | reverse complement strand
GATGTCCGCGTTGTACTGAAATCGCCCCGCATGACTCGAAAAATAGACGAGCTTGCCGTCAGCCGAAAAAACCGCTCCCGAACTGATCTGCGTATCGCCTTTGCCGCCCTTCACCACTTCAACACCTTTGCCGCCATCCTTGTGGAACATCCAAAGGCTCGTGTACCGCAAATAATCCGTCGGCCCGGGATATTGCCCGTATTTCCGCACCACAATATAATTTCCGTCAGGCGACCAGGCCGGCGATCCCAGTTGATCGTCAGTCTCCTCGCTCACCCTTCTCGCGTCCTTGCCGTCAATCTGCGACCCATCCGCATTGATCAGCCACAGATTGTCGCTGCCATTTCGGTCGCTGATAAACGCAATCTGCTTTCCATTCGGTGAAAATCGCGGCTGGCAATCCCACGCAGGCCCGCTGGTCAATCGCTTCGCATCGCCTCCACTCGAAGGAATCACATAGAGATCGCCCAGCAAATCAAAAACGATTTGCTTGCCATCGGGCGACACATCAATCGACATCCATGTGCCTTCATCCGTCGTGAAACTCACCTTGCGCGTCGTCTTCAGCGGCAGCGTCTCGTCCTTCTTCTCATCCTTCTTGTCATCTTTCTTCTCATCGGCCTGCTGCTTCGCTCCTGATTTCGACTTGCCGTCCTGCGGCCACCGTGCAGCCCCCTTCACGCCGACGCCCTCAGAAAAGACCGTCAGCGCCAACAAAAGCCCCGCGCACCGCACCACTCGCGCAACATTCACAGTAGAAGTCATTCAGGAAGCTCCCTTTCAGTAACAGCAGCGGCCATGGTGCCCGCCTCGCCGCGCAGCAAACCGCCGATTGTAGCCCATGCCGCCGCAGAGCCACACCCCTGCGTTTGCCAATTTCAGACGCAGCAGACCTCGATTCGTTTCACGCGAACATGCGCACTCCCCCGCGAGCGGCTGCCCAGGATTCGAAAACTAGTCCGCCCGCTCGCCGATTTTGGCGTTAGAATCTCGCCGCCGTCCGGGAGGAACCATGCGCCGCTGCGCAAAAAATCTACTCGCACTCGCCATAGCAATCACCTTCGTGCTAATGGCGCCCGTCGTCATTCTCGCCGCCGACCCGCCCGACACTTACATACGCGCCGGTCATCTCCTCGACGTCCGCACCGGCAAGATGCTCAGCAATCAAATCATCGTGGTCCACGGCGAAAAAATCGACAGCATCGCACCGGCCGACAAGGTCCAAATTCCCGCAGGTGCCAACGTCATCGACCTCACTCAATCCACCGTCCTCCCCGGCCTCATCGATTGTCACACCCACATCATGGTCAACACAAAAGACGTCACCGAATACGACGACGTCCTCCTCAAGCAGTCCTGGCAATACCGCACCATCCTCGCCACGCTCGGCGCAAAACACACCCTCGAAGCCGGCTTCACCGCCCTGCGCGACGTCGAGTCAGAAGGCGCCATGTATAGCGACGTAGATATCCGCAACGCCATCAACCAGGGCCTGATTCCCGGCCCGCGCATGAAAGTTTCAACGCGTGGCATCTCCACCACCGGCGGCTACGGCCTCGAAGGTTATTCGCCCCAGGTCACCGTTCCCATCGGCGTCCAGACCATCGACAGCCCCTGGGAAGCACGCAAAGCCGTCCGCGAGCAGTTCAATTACGGCGCCGACCTCATCAAAATCTACGGCACCGACCGTTTCAGCTTCACGCCCGATGGAAAAATCGTCAGCGTCGCCGACTTCAGCGTCGAAGAAACCGACGCCATCGTAGACGAAGCCCATCTCAAAGGACTCAAAGTCGCGTGCCACGCCTATGATGGCCCCGGTCTGCACTACTGCATCGATGCCGGCGTCGCCTCCATCGAACACGGCATCCAGCTCGACGACGATGCCATCGCGAAAATGATAAAGAAGGGTATCTACCTAGTGCCGACTCTCTATGTGTACGCGGGAGCGCTCGAGAAAATCGATCTAGCCAATTCGGGAGGCAAGACAAGCCGCGTAGTAATTCACGAAGCGAGCTTCAAGAAGGCTCTCGCCGCCGGCGTAAAAATCGCATTTGGCACCGACGCTGGCGTCTTCCCTCATGGCACGCAGGCAGTCGAATTCGAATGGATGACGCGCTACGGCATGTCCCCGCTCGACGCCATCCACTCCGCCACAATCAACGCAGCCGAGCTGATGGGCTGGGGCGACCAAATCGGCTCAATCGAGCCAGGCAAATTTGCCGACATCATCGCCGTAAACGGCGACCCACTATCCGACATCAAGCTGTTAGAGCAGGTAAAATTCGTAATGAAAGGCGGCCAGGTAATCGTAGGTAAGTAGCACAGGCGTCAGCCGTTAGGCGGCTCGTGAAAAGTCGCCTGCGCCCAAGCCAAGTCGCAGCAGGATCGACTTACTTGCCTCAAATCGCGCTCTCGTTCTTTTCGAACCGACGCTCAAGGCCGAATTACAACAGGAGTGCCTATTTTGACTAGCGGAAAAATCTCTTCAATTTCCGCATTCGTGACGGCGATGCAACCGTCGGTCCAATCCACCTGACGCTGGAGGTCGCCTATCCATTCGTACTTTTTGTCTACGCCGTGAATCTCAATGTTCCCACCCGGCTTGACGCCAAGCTTCTGCGCCCGCTTCACGTCTCCAGCATTTGGATAAGAAATGTGAAGCGCGAGATGAAAGCGGCTATGGGCGTGCTTCGAATCTACAATGTAATCGCCTTCCGGTACTTTATGGTCGCCTTCTCGTTCCTTCGCTCCAACTGCCTGGCGACTGAGCGCAACCTTGTACGACTTCCAGACCTTGTCGTCGCGCATCAGCATCATCGTGTGCGTAGACTTGTCGATGACAATTCTCTGTATCTTCGGAGTGGGCTGAGAATAAAGACTTGCGCCGAAAAGAACCGAGACGGCCAAGGCTGCGATCGGACGTCCAATTTGCCGAACGGCGCGCATATCTATCCCGCCTGAAAGGCTAGAGGTGATCAACTCCCAACTGCCCTCAAACTCTCCCCCGCCGCCGCGATCGTTCGCTCAATATCCGCATCGCTATGCGCTGCCGACACAAACAGAGCCTCAAACTGCGACGGCGCAATAAAAACGCCACGCGAAAGCATCTCCCCGAAAAACGCCGCATACATCTTTGTATCTGACTTCTTCGCCCCCGAATAATCCGTCACCGCATCAGCCGTAAAAAACAAAGTCATCAGCGACCCCACCGCATTCACACTCCCAGCCACACCGCTTTCCTTCAACGCCCCCCGCAAACCCTCCGCCAATCGTGCCGACCTCCGATTCAACTCCTCATAAAATCCTGGCACTTCAAGCTTCGGCAAAGTCGCCAACCCCGCCCGCATCGCCAACGGATTCCCCGAAAGCGTCCCCGCCTGATAAACCGGCCCAAGCGGCGCCACCATCTCCATAATCTCCGCCTGCCCGCCATACGCCGCCACCGGCAACCCGCCGCCAATAATCTTCCCCATCGTCGTCAAATCCGGCTCAATGCCAAAAAGCCTCTGCGCCCCACCATGCGCGCTGCGAAATCCCGTAATCACCTCATCAAGAATAAGTAGCGCCCCATCGCGCTTCGTCAATTCGCGTAACCGCTCCAGAAATCCACGCACTGGCGCCACCACTCCCATATTCGCCGCCATCGGTTCCACAATCACCGCCGCAATCTTTCCAGCATGCTGCTTGAAAATCTCCTCCACCGCCTCCGCATCGTTATACGGCGCATTCAACGTCAGCTTCGCCAGCACCTCCGGCACTCCCGGGCTCGACGAAATTCCCAGCGTCGCAAGCCCCGACCCAGCCTCCACCAAAAAACTGTCGGAATGCCCGTGATACCCGCCCTCGAATTTCAAAATCAAATCTCGCTTCGTAAATCCGCGCGCCAACCGCACCGCGCTCATCGTCGCTTCCGTACCCGAACTGACGAACCGCATCCGCTCAATCGACGGCAACGCTTTCGCAATTTCTTCCGCGAGCTCAATTTCGAGCGGCGACGTCATCCCGTAGCTCGTTCCAAGCTTCGCCTGCTCCCCCACCGCCCGCACCACATCGGGATGCGCATGTCCCAAAATGAGCGCGCCCCAAGAACACACGTAGTCAATATATTCGCGCCCATCCACATCGTAGAGCCGCGCCCCCTCAGCCCGCTCAATCACCAACGGCGTCCCGCCCACCGCCCGAAACGCCCGCACAGGGCTATCCACCCCGCCAACCAGAATCCGGCACCCGCGCTCGAATATTTCCCGAGATCGGCTACGAGCATCAGAACCGCTTTTTTGTTTGGAACTGTGTTTTGGTTGAGTTGCCATGATTAATCCGTTAGAGCAATCCTTGGGTGAAGATAAAGCGAAGAAAAAGGTGTCGCAACTGCAGCAACCGGGTTGCCGCAAAAAGCACAATGGAAGAATTCAGCGTCGATCTCCTGCCGATCACGCGAGGCTCAGCAATGCTTCAGCCATCGGGCGACATCTTTGGCATGATACGTAAGCACAATCTCCGCCCCCGCCCGCTGGATACTAGTCATGATCTCGAGCACCACCCGCTGCTCGTCAATCCAGCCATTGCGCGCCGCCGCCTTCACCATCGCATACTCTCCGCTCACGTTGTAAGCCGCCACCGGCACGTCAAACCGCTCGTGAACCCGCTGAATAATATCGAGATAAGGCAGCGCCGGCTTCACCATGATCATGTCCGCGCCCTCTTCGAGATCTAGCGCCACCTCGCGCAACGCTTCCCGCGCATTCGCAGGATCCATCTGGTAGCTCCGCCGGTCCCCAAACTGCGGCGCCGACTGCGCCGCCTCACGAAACGGCCCGTAAAATCCCGAACAGTATTTAGCGGCATACGAAAGAATCGCCACATCCTCAAATCCATTGGCGTCAAGTTTCTGCCGTATCGCGCCGACGCGACCGTCCATCATGTCCGACGGCGCGACGATATCGGCACCAGCGCGAGCATGCGAAACTGCCGCGGCAGCCAGCCGCTCGACGCTCGGATCGTTCGCGACGTCGCCTTTCTCGATTACGCCGCAATGCCCGTGGCTGGTGTATTCGCACAGGCAAACATCCGTGATCACGAGCAGATCGAGTTTCGCTTTGCGGATCGCTTCGATCGCGCGCTGCACGGCGCCATTCGGATCCGATGCCTCGGAGCCAACCTCATCTTTCTTGTCCGGCAGGCCAAACAGAATCACAGCCGGAATTCCGAGACCTGCTACCTCTCGGCACTCCTCTACAATCTGATCCACCGACTGCTGGAAAATCCCAGGCATCGAGCTAACTTCCGTTCGCACTTTCGTTCCTGGGCACGCGAACATCGGATACACGAGGCCGCTCGTCGAAAGCCGCGTCTCGCGAACGAATCCCCGCAGCGCTTCGGTGCGCCGCAATCTCCTGGGCCTGTGAGTTGGAAATGTCATGCGCTCGTCGTCATCCTCATCTCGCAATTCCTCGCAAACATCACTCGCAATTTTAGAGCTTTCGGCTCGTTACTGCGCCTGAATCCTTCGCTAAGACCTGCCGCCGATAGTGTTTCGCGATCGCATCAGCCAGCCCCGCTGCGGACGATTCATTTGCTTCGATCGCCACTCGCGCGGCAGCTTCACGCAAAGCGCGCGCCGTGGTTGGCCCAATCGCCGCAAAATCCAATCGCGACGAAAGTTCTGCCAGGCGCTTGGCGCCTATTACATCGCTCAGATTGTGATATGCCGACGGGCTGGCAAAAACAATTGCGTCCACCTCAGCTCGCTGAACTCGATCTACAATCTGCGCGTCCAACTCTTTCGGTGCTGCAGCTCGGTATGCAACCACTTCGGTCACCTGCGCTCCCGCTTCCCGTAACGAAGTCGGAAGCCGATCGTCCGCTCGATCGCTGCGCGGCAGCAGCACACTGCCGTTTCGCAGCGAAGCCGCTAATTCACGCGCCAGCCCCTCGCCGCTATGATCTTTCGCGATGTAATCCACTCGAAGACCAGCCTCGGCAGCCGCTTGAGCAGTCGCTGGTCCGACCGCCGCGATCGAAGGCTTTCCTGCCGTTAGAGCACGAACGTCAAGCTTCAATTCGCGCACACGCTGCGCGAGAAATCGCACGGCATTCTGGCTCGTCAGCAGAATCCAGTCAAATTCATCGATCGCACGCAGCGCCGAATCCACCGGCTGCCAATCTGAAGGTGGCGCGAAACTCACGGTCGGCAAAATGAGAACTTCAGCGCCCAATCTCTCCAGCTCGCGAATCAATTCATCGGCTTGCTCTGGCGCACGCGTCACGACGATGCGCTTCCCTGCCAGCGGCTGGCTAGCTCTGTCCAACGGACCTTCCCGCGAGCTGCAGAATCCGGCCCGCTCCCGCATCGAGCAATTTCTTTGCGACTTCGCGACCGAGCGCCTCGGCGTCTTTTTCCGAGCTGCACGCACCCGATCCGCTTCGGCGAACGCTTTCCGCGCCGTCGGCCGACAGTACGCACGCGTCGAGAACGAGCACACCGCCTTCGAATCGACCCCACGCGCCGAGAGGCAGCCTGCAACCGCCTTGCAAGTTCGCGAGCACCGTTCTCTCTGCGGAAACTGCGAGCGAAGTCGGACTATCAACCAGTTTCTTCACGAAGAAGAACTCCTCTTCGCGCGATGCAAGGAATTCAAGCCCCAGCGCGCCCTGTCCCACGGCGGCCAGCATGATTTCCGGCGGAAGAATTTCGGCAATGCGGTCGGAGGCGTTCAATCGGTCGAGGCCCGCTTTCGCGAGGACCATCGCATCCACTTCGCCGTTGGCAACTTTTCGAAGGCGCGTATCCACATTGCCTCGCACTTCGACGATTTCAAAATCGCTTCGAAACTGGCGGAGCTGCGATGCGCGCCGCAAGCTACTGGTCCCGATGCGAGCGCCCTGTGGAAGTTTGTCGAGCGCCTCACCGTGCTGCGAGACGAGGGCGTCGCGTGGATCTTCTCGCGGAAACACAATTGCGATTTTGCAAACCTCGGAAAACTCGGTGGGAACGTCCTTCATGCTGTGCACTGCCAAATCCGCGCGGTCGTCAATCAGTGTGTCTTCAAGTTCCTTGGTGAAGATGCCTCGAATCCCGATCTGTTCGATCTGGGCGGCGGCAAAGCGATCGCCGGATGTTTTCACGACGACGATCTCGCTCTCGATTCCGAACGATTTAAGTGCATCGCGCAGATGATTGGCCTGCCAGAGCGCCAAAGCGCTGCCACGTGTGCCAATGCGCAGCGGCTTCAATCTTTGTCCTCGTTCTTCGCAGCATCCAAGCCGAAAAGATGCCGGAGGGCGTCAAGCCCCGCCAGATGCCCGCGCATCTCGCGGCTGCGCCGCAGCTTCTGCGAAGGCTGCTCGAGGACGCGCTCGATCAGCTCCTCAGTGATGTGCGCGATGCGCGCACGCTCTTCCGGCGACACGTCGTCCATCTCCGCGAGTTTTTCGCGGATGAGCATTTCGCGGTGCTTATGAAAACTGTCGCGCAAATCGTCCACAATCGATCCGGCTTCGAGCGCCGCGCGCCAGGATTCAAACTTCGCGATGTGTTCGGCGACGATGGCTTCCGCGCGGGGGACCTCAGCCTCACGCGCCTTTTTATTCTGCTCAACGATCTCGCCCAGATCATCGATGTTGTAGAGATACAAATTGTAAAGCCCCGCCGCATCGTCTGTGATATTGCGCGGCACGCCCAAATCCACCACGAACATCGGCCGGCCTTCGCGCGCGGAAATGGCCCGCTCAAGCAGCGCGCGTGTCAGAATCGCGCCCGTGCCTCCCATCGACGCGATCACAATATCCGGCACTCCAAGAACGCGTTCCAGCGAAGCCCATTCGATCGCCTCGCCGCCCATTTTCTTCGCCAGCTCTTCCGCGTGGTCGAGCGAACGGTTCACCACTCGCAATCTGCCGATGCCACGATTGCGCAAATTTTCAACCACCTGCTCGGCTACAGCTCCAGCGCCGAGAATCAGCGCCGAGTGCCCTTTCAAGTTTCCGAAGACTCGCTCTGCCAATTTCACACCCGCGAGAGCGACCGACATCGGACGCGCACCCACTTCCGTCTCCGAACGTACGCGCTTGCCGACTTCGATGGCGCCCTGAAACATACGATTCAGCACGGGGCCCGTCGAACCGTGATCGAGAGCCTGGGTGTAGGCGGTGCGCAACTGCCCGAGGATTTCAGCTTCGCCCAGCATCATCGAGTCGAGCCCCGATGCAACACGGAAAAGATGCCGCACTGCATCCGGCCCTTTCCAGCGGTAGAGCCGGCCGTTCAAATCCGCGCGCGGCACGCCGTGAAACGAGGTAAGGAAAATTTCCATCGCCTCAGCGACAGAGGGACTCCGCTCGGTGGGAACCCCATACAGCTCGCTGCGATTGCAGGTCGAAAGCACGACGGCTTCGTCGAGAATTCCGCGCTTGCGCAATTCTTCAGCAGCTGCGATGGCCTGCTCGGGGCTGAACGTCACGCGTTCGCGAATCTCAACCGGCGCCGTGTGATGGCTGCACCCGATGAGGGCAACGTCAATTTTCCCGGCGCCGGTGCGTCTCGTGTTGGTAAGCGTTGGCATGCTAGCTAGAAAAAGCGATGAAACCTCGTCAGGTACAAATTCACAAATGTATAGCTGAACAGCACGACGGCGAAATTAAACGTGCACAATTTTGCTGCGCGAGCGCCGCGCCAAGCCGTGCTTCTCGACAACCTGAGATATGCGACGTAAGCCGCCAAAATCGCAAGCGTAATCAACACCTTGGGATCGCCCAAAGAATAGCCGCCGCTCAACCGGTGTTCCCAAACGAATCCCATGATCACGCCCATGATCAGCGCGGCCAGACCCACGTAGACGCTGCTGCGCGCCATTCGATCGAGCACGTCGAGCGCGGGAAAGCGCCAGAACGGAGTCGCGAGCTTACGAGAACGCAGCACACGGTCCTGACCGAGATAAATCAGGCTGAGCACGAACGACAGCGCGAAAGCCGCGTAGGCCCAGGTGTTGAGCGTCACGTGAAAGGCAAACAGCGGCCCGCGCGCAGGCGGCGGAGGCGGAGCTTCGTTGGGCGCAAGTACGGCGAGCAGCACAATCCATACGATCAGCAGCAAAGTGACGAATGCTCCGACCGACCGCTGCTGGTGAAACAACTCGAGCCCCAGATAGGTGACGCCGAGCAGCCACGCAAACAGCGACATCGAGCCGTAGAGATCGTTGTAAGGAACGGTGTGAATCCAGCGCGAGCGTTCGAGCAGCGCGAAATAGTGCATCACGATTCCGCCGGCAAGCAGAAAGGTAGCCATGCGCCCAAGCCACAAATCCGGCACATAGAGGAAGCGCGCGTAGCAGAGAAAGCTCGCGATGTAGAGCGCCAGACTGATGTAGCCGAGATAATAGTGAGTCATTTCCCGCTTATGCTGTTGCTTCTCTCGCCGCTTCTGCGTCTGTCCATGCCTGAATAAACCGTAATTATAGCCCTGAATCCGGCACAAAGCCCTGTGCGCGTTGTCACAATCGCACGTGATGCTCGAACGTGCGGGCCTCTGGCCCTTCTGCTATCATCGTTTCGATCCACAGGAAACGCATGAGCCGGGAGAACGAAAACCGAAAAAACTTATTTCTGCGCGCCTGCCGGTTCGAGCCGGTGGAACGCGTTCCCGTCTGGATCATGCGTCAGGCCGGTCGTTACCTGCCGGAATATCAGGCCGTTCGCGCCAAGCATTCCTTCCTCGAAATCTGCAAGACGCCGGAGCTTGCCGCTGAAGTGTCGCTTCAGCCGTTCCGTATAATCGGCGTGGATGCTGTGATCGTGTTCTCAGATATTTTGATTGTGGCGGAAGCCATGGGGATGCAGCTTGATGTCCCCGATTCGGGGCCGGTGCTGTCCAACCCGGTGCGCGACCGGGCGGCGATTGCGCGGCTTCGCGATTTCGATCCTGAACGTGAGACACGATTTGTCGGTGATGCGATTCGAGAGATTTGCCGCGAGGTTGGACCGGAGGTTCCGGTGGTCGGTTTTGCGGCGGCGCCTTGGACGCTGGCTTGTTACATGATTGAAGGTCAGACTCGGGGGGACATCTCGCGGGCTAAGCAATTCATGCGCGAGGAGCCGGAGCTGCTTCGAGATTTGCTGGGTCGGATAGCGAAGACTACGGTCGGATATTTGAAATCTCAGATCGCAGCCGGGGCTGCTGTCGTGCAGCTCTTCGATACGTGGGCCGGGGAGCTGACGCGCGACGAATATGAATCTTTCGAGTTGCCGGCTACGCGCTCGGTGTTCGAATCGCTTGGCGCCCCGGGCGTGCCGAACATTCTCTATGGCAAAGGAAGCTCGCATCTCGTTGAGCTGCAGTCGAAGGCGGGGGCGGATGTGCTGAGCGTTGACTGGCGTACCGATCTTGCGGAGGCGCGGCGCACGCTTGGAGATCGGGTGGCCCTGCAGGGGAACGTGGATCCGAATATTTTGCTTGGTGATGAAGAGACGATTCGCGAGGCTGCGCGGGAAGCCGTGGACAAGACTGGAGGAATCGGCCACATTCTGAACTTGGGGCATGGGATTTTGCCGACGACGCCGGTGCAGAATGCACGGGCGTTTGTGGAGGCGGGACAGACTGCGCCGATTCCGGCGCGGGCTCATAGTGGCGAGGCGGACTAAATGAATCTGTCGCGCGCTGCTGAAAACCAAGTGGACAAACTAGAGATTGGGCAGATTTCTGACGCGGCGCTGGAGAAATATAACCGGCCCGGGCCAAGGTATACAAGCTATCCGACGGCGCCGGTATGGAAGGATGATTTCGGGCCGGAGGATTTTGAGAAGTATTGCGCTCGGGCGGAAGAGCGAGCGACGCCTGTTTCGCTCTACATGCATATTCCCTTCTGCGAGAGCCTCTGCCTTTTTTGCGCTTGCAATGTGTCGATTCAGAAAGATAAAAGCGTCGCGATTCCCTACCTTGAGACCTTGAAGCGCGAAATCAGCCACGTGAGCACGCAGGTTTCGAAGAAGCGGCCGGTGATTCAGTTTCACTGGGGCGGCGGTACGCCCACATATTTGACGCCGGCGCAGATGGAAGACCTTTTCGGGCATACGCGCGAGCGTTTTCAGTTTGCGCCGGACGCGGAAATTGGGATTGAGGTTGATCCGCGGGTGACGAACCGCGCGCATTTCGAAACGCTTCGCAAACTTGGATTCAACCGGCTGAGCATGGGCGTGCAGGACTTTGAGCACAAGGTGCAGGAGACGATACATCGCGTGCAGCCGTATGAGATGACGCGCGATTTGATCCTGACTGCGCGCGAACTTGGATTTGAAAGTATCAACGTGGATTTAATTTACGGCTTGCCGTATCAGACTGAGGACAGTTTCAAAGCTACGATCGAGAAAACGCTTACGCTGGAGCCTGATCGCATTGCGATGTTCAGCTATGCGCACGTGCCGTGGCTCAAGAAGCAGCAAGGGTCGTTTGAAACGCATTTGCCGGAGGGGATGGAGAAGTTTCGGATTTTCCGGGCTGGGCTCGAAGGCTTTTTGAATGCCGGCTATCACTACATCGGTATGGATCACTTCGCAAAGCCCGGCGATGAACTTTCTGTAGCGCAGCGCAACCGCACGCTGCACCGGAATTTTCAGGGCTATACGACGAAGGCGGGCGCTGACCTTTACGGAATGGGCGTAAGTGCGATCAGTTCGATTGGGGAAGCGTATGCGCAGAATCGGCGCGAGGTTCCGGCGTATCAATCGGCTGTGGCTTCGCGCGGAATCGCGACGATGCGTGGATATCGTTTGTCTGAGGACGATCGCTTGCGGCGGGACGTGATCGGGCGGCTTTTGTGCCACACGGTGATTCCGAAGCGCGACGTGGAGCGCGAATTCTCGATTTCATTCGATGAGTATTTCGCTGGAGAGCTGGGGCGGCTGGCGCAATTGCAGGACGAAGGACTGGTAACGCTGAGCGGCGACGAAATTCGCGTGGCGCCACTGGGGCGTATTTTCATTCGCAACGTGGCCATGACGTTTGACCGCTACCTCCACGAACAGCAGATGGATCAGCGGCCGCTGTTTTCGAAGACGCTTTAGTGGAAGCCGATGGGTGAGCCCAAGCAAGTGATTGTGATTGGCGCGGGGATTTCCGGGCTTGCCTGCGCGTACCGGTTAAAGCAACTCGGCACTCCTGTCATTCTCCTCGAAGCTTCTGCGCGTGTAGGGGGGCTTGTTGGCAGCGTGCGGAAGGACGGATTTCTTTTTGAATCCGGGCCGCAGAGTTTTCAGGGCACTGAACCACTCCTCGAACTGATCCGCGAAGTTGGAATCGAAGGCGAACTGCAGCGGGCCGATCCTCGGGCGCCGCGGTTTATCTATCTTCGTGGCAAGCTGCAGAAAATTCCAATGACCCCGCAGGCACTTATGGCCAGTTCTCTGCTGGGGTTGAAATCGCGCGCAAAGATTGTGTCCGAGCCGTTTAAGCGTACCAAGCCACCGACGAAGGAGGAATCGGTTGCGGATTTCGTGCGGCGAAAATTCGGGCATGAAATTCTCGAGTATCTTGTGGCGCCGTTTGTGTCGGGCGTGTATGCGGGCGATCCGGAGAAGCTGAGTCTTAAAGCGGCGTTTCCGAGCCTTGAGGAATGGGAGCGCGAGTACGGGAGCGTGCTGCGTGGAGCGATGAAATCGCGACCGGAGAAGGAGAAGCGTAGCGGGCCTCCGCCGCTGTGTTCGTTCAAGGATGGAGTCGGGTCGCTTGCGGGCGCGATTGCTGAAAAGCTTGGAGACAGCATTCGCGTCGGGGCAAAAGTTGCTTCGGTGGGGCGCTCTGCGAATTATCAGGTTTGTGTCGAGTACGGCGGGCGAAATGAAATGCTGGAAGCAGCGGCGGTGGTCGTCTCGACTCCCGCGTATATCGCAGGGCACATTGCTGCGCAAGTTTCTTCCCCGTTGATGCATACGCTTTCCGGAGTGGCGTATGCGCCGGTGGCTGTTGTGGCGTGCGGATTCTACGAGCGGCAGATTGCTGAGAAGCTCGACGGATTCGGATACCTGGTGCCGCGGAGCGAGAAGGTGCGGACGCTGGGCACGGTGTGGAACTCGTCGCTGTTTGCGGGGCGGGCGCCAGCGGGATCAGTGGCGATAACGAGTTTCATTGGGGGCGCGACCGATCCGAGGATTGTGGAGCACTCTGACGATGAAATTGCGGCGATTGTGCAGGATGAAAACGCGCGCATTCTTCAGATCAGCGGGTCGCCCGTAGCGTCAGCCGTGTGGAAATATCCGAAGGCACTCCCGCAGTACAACCTTGGGCACGGGCACGTGGTGGAAGCGATTCGCGATGGCGAACGGGCGAATCCTGGGCTCTTTTTCTGCGGCAATTATCTGGAGGGGCCGTCGCTCGGGAAATGCGTGGAAACGGCCAACCAGACAGCTCTGGCGATTCAACGCTCCCTACAATAGTCGTACGCGAAAGCTAACTCTTTGAACGCTCTTTGTTCCGCAAGGCCAGGCGCATGCGGCGGCGTTCGCCTGCCTCGTCGTATCTGCGTTGGTCGCCGACTGTTTCGAGGATCAGCGGTGGGACTGGTTTGGGCTGGCGGTTATGGTCGATGGCGACGAAGGTGAGGTAGGCGCTGCTGGTGTGTTTTTGTTCGCCGGTGAAAACATTTTCCGCGAATACTTTTACGCCGACTTCCATTGAAGTGCGAAAGACGCGATTTACGCTCGACTTCAGCACGATCCACTCGCCGACATCGATGGGAAAGCGGAAATCCATGTAGTCGACGGATGCGGTGACCACGTGGCTGTTGGAATGGCGAGTCGCGGCCAACGCTCCGGCAATATCGATCAGGTGCATGACGCGCCCGCCGAGCATCTTGCCGAGCGGGTTGGCGTCGTTTGGCAGTACAGCCTCGACGATTTCGGAACACGAAGCGCTTACTGGTTTTCCCGGTAGGCCGGTTTTGGAGTCGATCGCTTCCCTATCGGCGGGTCGCTTCTTCGACGGGTTAGGCATCGCGAAATCTCAATTCGGGCCTTCCATTCGCGGCGCTTGGCTCGCGGCGCAGCGCCCGTTATAATACGGTCTTTCCAATTATGACCCAAGCACAGAAGTCGCGGCGCGAAGCGCTCGAACAATTTGTAGCTGATAAACCTGCGGACGCGTTTGCGCGTTATGGGCTGGCGCTTGAATGCGTGAAACTCGGTGACGATTCGGCTGCCACACTTCATTTTCAGAAGCTCCTCGAGATGAATCCTGGTTATGTGGCCGGGTACTTTCAATACGGGCAGCTACTTTCGCGTATGGGGCGTTTGGACGAAGCGCGCAAGATGCTTTCGGATGGCGTGGTTGTGGCCCAGCGCGCAGGCGATATGCATGCCCGCGACGAAATGCAAGCAGCATTAACACTTCTGCGTTAAGCTAATCTCGTCGTTGACCTCGGGGCGTTATGAGACCTACTCGGATCCCGCTTTTCCCGCTTGATGTAGTGCTACTGCCCGGCGCTGCACTCCCGCTGCATATTTTTGAGCCGCGATACAAGAAGATGATCGGGCGCTGCATCGTGCAGAAGCTGGAATTCGGGATGATTTATGCCACCGGCCAGAATGTGGCAGCGATTGGCTGCACGGCAGAAATCGTTCAGAAGATGAAGCAGTACCCGGATGGGCGCATGGATATTCTCACTCGCGGTCGTGCGCCATTTCGGTTGCTTCAGTTGTTGCAAGATGAAACCTACCACGAAGGGGTCGTTGAATACCTTTCGGAAGAGCTTGCGCGCGAAGACGCGCAGAAGAAATCGCGTATCGTCCAACTTCTGCAGGAGTGCCATGTCCTGCTCTATGGCCAAGCATGGGTGGATTCGTCCGAAGAACGCGAGTTTTCGCTGGCTTACCGAATGGCTGCGCGGCTTCCCATTGAACTGGAGCAGAAGCAGACGCTGCTGCAGATGCGGTGCGAGAATGAGCGCTGCGAGTTCCTCGAAAAGTGGCTCGAAGAGTTCCTTCCCAAGCTCGAAGAGCGCCAATCCGTGCGCAAACGCGCGGCGGGCAACGGTCACGGCCCAAACTGAGTCCAATCTTATGAGGTGTCGGTGACCGTTCCGTTCCTCTATAATGACTTTTGCGCGACCTTCATCAGATGGACAGCATCTCTAGTGAGAAGAATCATATCTAAAGGAGAATCGGGGCCCTCATGACTTCGCAGCCGAAAACTCTTGGTGAGCTTCGCAGCAGCAGCAACTGGTCCGAGCAGCGCCTTGCCAATCGATCGTTGCGGCAGGAGTTGCGCGAGAACCTTCTGTGCAGGATGGAGAAGGGCGAAGCGCTCTTTCCGGGAGTGCACGGCTACGACGACACCGTGATTCCGCAGATCATCAATGCAATTCTTTCGCGGCATCATTTCATTCTGCTGGGGCTGCGCGGCCAGGCGAAATCGAGGATCTTGCGGGGGCTTGTCGGGTTCATGGATGCGCAGGTTCCAGTGGTGGCCGGATGCGAAATCAATGACAACCCCTATCGTCCGATTTGTCGCGCTTGCCGTGAACGCATTGCGAGTGAGGGCGATTCGACGCCGATCGCGTGGCTTTCACGAGATCATCGGTATGTGGAAAAGCTGGCCACACCGGACGTGACGATCGCCGACATGATCGGCGACGTGGATCCGATCAAGGCGGCACGAGGCGGCCGGAATCTTTCTGACGAATTGACGATTCACTACGGGCTTTTGCCGCGTGCGAATCGCGGAGTTTTCGCGATCAACGAACTACCCGATCTAGCCGGAAAGATTCAGGTGGGGCTGTTCAATATCATGCAAGAAGGGGATGTTCAGATTAAGGGTTACCCTGTGCGGATGGTATTGGATGTACTGCTGGTCTTTACCGCGAATCCGGAGGATTACACGGCGCGCGGGAAGATTATTACTCCGCTGAAGGACCGCATTGGCTCTGAAATCCGGACGCATTATCCGGCGACGATCGCGGAAGGAATGTCCATTACATCGCAAGAATCGTGGACCGAGCGCGAAGGTACGCGGCGGGTGGAAATTCCGCAATATATCCGCGAAGTGGTGGAGGAGATTGCGTTTCAAGCGCGGGATGACAAGCGCGTGGATCGGCGCTCTGGCGTGAGCCAACGGCTGCCAATCAGTTCTCTCGAAAATGTGCTGAGCAGCGCAGAACAGCGAGCGGTGCGCACGCGCGACGCGAGTTCCGTGGCGAGGGTGTCCGATGTGTATGCAGCGATTCCAGCGATGACGGGAAAATTCGAGCTTGAATATGAGGGCGAGCTTCGGGGGGCGGATAATATCGCGCGCGAACTGATTCGTGCATCCGTGGGGAAAACATTTACGCGATATTTTTCTGAAGTGAACTTTCAGCCTACGGTGCAATGGTTTGAGCTGGGCGGAGAGTTGAAGGTTCCGGCGCAAGCGTCGAGCCAGGAGCTTCTCACGCAGCTGAAAAAGATTCCGGGCGTGCTGGAGCATGTGGAGATTCTAGGTGTTGGTCCGAAGGACGAGCCTGCTGCTGTGACGAGCGCTGCTGAATTCATACTGGAAGGACTGTGGTCGCATAAGCGGATCAATCGAAGCGAGGAGCGCGGTTACTTTGCTGAGCCGCGCAAGGCGCCCGAACCTCGCGACCCGCGGGAAGGCTCCGGCGGGAGATCGCCGCGACGGCAGTTCAACTGACATTGCGCCTCCCATAGGAAAAATGAAATACATCCGCTATTCACGCTACGCACCCGAAGCAGCCGAGGACATCGACCTGCAAGAGCTGATGAACCGGCTCTCGGATTTCTTTCTCCAAAGCGGCTTCGATTCGCAATATGGAATTTACGAACTGGATATGCAGAAGTCGCGCGAACAGCACATGGAGGCGCTACGCGAAGCGATTCTGCGGGCACTGGAAGAGGGCGACCTGATTCCTCCGGAGATGATGGAGAAGCTGCTCGAGAATCCTGACCTTTCGCAAAATCAGGAGCTGAGCGATTTAGTGAATCAGATTATTCGGCGCATGGAGCAGGAAGGATTCATTTCGGAACAGCAGCAGCAGTCGGCGCACGTGACGCATCCTCCTTCGGAGACGCCGGGCGGGCAGATTGGCAGCGGCGATGGGAAGAATGTGGAGGCGCGCTTCGAGATTACGGAC
>DATNKB010000495.1:0-7155 GCA_035603595.1 Candidatus Dormiibacterota bacterium | reverse complement strand
AACAAGCTCCAGAGAAGGGCTGAAACCCGTCCCACGCAGACCAAATTTCTAATCGCAAATCTGGAATTAGAATTCATCTTAACCTGCTTAAAAACAACCTGTTACAAATTTCTAATCGCAAATAAATGACGATTTCTCACTCGCAAATTTCAACGCCGCGGCGCGACACGCGGCTCGCAGGAGCATCTCTGCCCGGCAATCAGTCCCCAGCCCCAGAATTTCTAATAGCAACAAAACCGCCATTTCCGGTTCACAGCGGCCTCACAGATTTCGACCGCAACGCCAGCATCGCGGCGCCGAGAATCTAGTACAATGCGGCACAGCAATCATGGCCACGCGACTCTCTCCATCGCACGACGCTCCGCTCGAATCGCAAGTCGAAACCGCAGCCCCCCGCATCACCCTCCGCAATCACTTCGCGCATCCCTTCGATTCTGCCATTGCCGCCGCGCGCACTTGCTACGCCCCTCGCCTGATCGGCCCTGAGGAAATCACCGACAAGCAGCGTGTCACCATCGGCGCCGCCACTTACTTCGGTGGCCACCACACCGTCTATCAGCACGCGCATTTCGAATTCGGCCTCGAAAACATCAGTCGCCAATTTGTCTGGTCGTTCCTGCACGCGCACCCCTTCTATAACTCCGAACAGCAGAGCCAGCGCTACGTCCGTCTCGACCGCGCGCAAGCCTATGTGCCGCCTGTAGCCACCGCGGAGAATCCGAAATTCGGCGCAGCCGAGCGCGACATTTACGAACGCGCGATCGCCCGCGCATGGAATTACTACCGCGAGCTGACCCAATTGCTCGAACCTGCCGCGCGCGAAATTCTTTCTGATATCTGGCACGTGAGCGCGATGTCGCATCCCAAGCGCGTGCAGAAAGTTGATCGCCAGTCCGAGAAACGCGCCATCGAAATCGCGCGTTACGTTTTGCCCATCGCCGCTTTCACCACAATGGTGCACACCCTGTCCGGCATCGTCCTGCACCGGCTGTGGCGCATGTCCGCTGCAAGCGACACGCCGAGCGAAGCGCGCCTTGTGATTGGCGAGATGGTTGCGCGCGTCCGCGAAATCGATCCGCAATTCTTCGATCGCTTCGACAATCCGCCGATGGACGAGCCAGTCGAATGGGTTGGCGCGCCTCGCGATGCCCATACCGGAAGCGAAGCGTTCGCCCGGGAATTTGACGCGAAGCTCGGCTCGCTCACTTCGCAGCTCGTCGATTATTCGCCGCTCGCTCTCGCCGTGATGGCCGATGCCTACCGCGCGGTGGTCGGCTTAACCGCAGCAGAGTGTCCTGACGCCGAAGCGCTCGATCGTATGCTGAACCCGGCGCGCAATCCCTACCGCCGCGAGACGCTCAACGTCGGCGTCCACGCGCCTCTAATGCGCGCGTTGCAGCACGCGAATTTCACTTTCGCGAAGAAAATCAGCCACACTGCCGATAGCCAGGACCAGCGCCACCGCATGGTGCCCGGCTCGCGTCCATTGCTCACGCTAGCTGACACACGCGCGCCTGACTACATCACTCCCGCATTGATCCGCGACAATCTGCGCGCGCGCGAAGTCTACGAACGCGCGATGCACGAGGCGTGGAACGCAAAAAACGAACTGCTCGATCGCGGCGTTCCAGCAGAGTTTGCGCTCTATCTTCTGCCCAATGCGAAAGCGATTCGCCTCGTCGAATCCGGCTCGCTCCTCCACCTTCTCCATAAATGGACCATGCGCACCTGCTTCAACGCCCAGGAAGAAATCTACCAAGCCTCCATCGAGGAAGTGGAACAAGTCCGCAAAGTGTTCCCCGAACTCGCGCGTTACATCGGCCCCCCTTGCTATCTCCGCGCCGGAATCTCCACCCCCATCTGCACCGAAGGCTCCCACTTCTGCGGCGTAAAAGTCTGGACCGATTTCCCCAATATTCAACGAAGGATCTGACCCGGCAGGGTCATCGAGGAGTGTGACCGGCAGGTCGATGAGGATTTTGACCCGCGAGGTCACCGAAGAATATGACGCGGCGAGGCAGCCTGATCTATTACCTCACGGCCTGGATCTGCGGCTGCTTTTTCATGAGCCTGGCAATCTGGATCCGGGACCTTTGGGGCTCGACCGTAGAATCTCCTCGGTCGCGAGAAGCGTTCGGCATTCTGTTTTTTTATTTTTACGGCCTCGTCTTTGGCGCGCTCGCGATTTTGATTGGCGCGTTCTTGCTCCGGCGAATCATGACGCTGCTGAAGTGCAAGACTCCGCTGCACTGGGCCGTCGCCGCTGCGATCCTCGCGCCGCTGCTCGTCGCGGCTCTGGGCGAATGGGGCATGCGCACACAAGCGGGGCAGCGGGTCGAACCGGGCCTGCTTTCGTTTTTGCTGTACGGTCCGACGATGGTATTTCAGGCGGGATGGTGGCTGGCGATTCCGGCTGGCGCCGCGACGGGATATTTACTGTGCCGCGTGCAGCGCGCCTTCGCCGCGCCGCAGCCCGATGCGCCCATGGCTAGTTCCTGAGGATGCGAACCTGGTTGGCGGCGATGAGCTCATAGCGAATTCCGCGCCAGCGGATTCTCTTGCTGACGAGGGAGAGAATGAAATTCCACGAAAACAGAAACGGCACGATGGGCGCCATCAAGCTCCAAACCCATCCCCACTCGCGCAACTTCCCGCGCCACTCGGGCAGCAGTTCGTTCACCGCGATGGTGCGAATCACGCCTTTCATCACGGCGAGCAGCGGCACCACCAGGGTTATGAGCGCGAGCTGCACCCAGGGATCGCCGTCCACCATCGTGCTGAACGTGAAGAGAAACGCAAAAATCAAAGTGAGCGAGTAACTCAAATGCGCGAGAGCGCCCATTTGCCAGCGGCGCGGCGAGTAGGCGCGCGTTATTTGAATCTGGCGATTCGTAAACTCGATGAGTTGCGTGCCGGTCCAGGGGTGCAGAGTTGCAGCGAGGCACTCCGGGCAGAAAACGATCGGCAAATTTACCGCTTCGAGCGCGCCTGTCATCGCGAAGTCGTCACTCAGCGCGCCGCTCCACGCTTCGAGCACCCGCGCGTCGTCGAAAGTCTTGCGGCGAATCGCGGTGCCGCCGCCCCAGCAGAAATTCTCGCTTTGTTTGCCCAGCATCGTCGCGATCGAAGCGTTCCACGCGGAGGCCAGCGCGCTCGAGAACGCGCCCGCGCCAAATTGTCCGCTGGGAATAATCCAGCGATAGGCGGTGGTGGCGCCGACGCGCGCATCCTGAAGCGGCGCGACCAGCTTCGTCAGCCAGCCGCGCGGCAGCCGAACATCCGAATCGGTGAACACGAGAACTTCGAAATTAGCCGGCAGCGCTTCTACCGTGCGGCGCAGATTGAAAACCTTCTCGCTGCAATCTTCCGGAGGTCCGGCAATCACGATGTGAACGGGTTTCGAGCTGGCGGCTTTTACGCGCTCGATGATTTTCAGCGCCGGGTCCAGACTTGTGGCCAGCGTAAAATAGATTTCGTAGTTGGCGTACTCGAAGCGAGTGAGCGCCATGAGATTATCTTCGAGCCCACGCTCATTCCCCTTGCAGGGACAGATCAACGCCGTTGTCGGAGCGTAGAAGCCGGCGTGGGACGTGAGGCGGCGCCTCACCATTCGAAACCACTCGAATCCATTCCAGAGCGAATAGATCCCAAGCGCGATCTGCGCCATGACCAGAACGTAGAAGAGGGTGGCCATAGCGCGAGAATAGCAAGAATAATAAGGGTCGCAGCAATCTTCGCCGATTGACTTGCCCTATTCGCAACGACTAGACTTCACACTCAAACTTCAGCGACGCGTGCACTCAGCCGCGATCATTTTCAGGAGAAGAAATCATGTCTACAGCAGCTTCTCAACCTCTGGATCAAGCGAAACTGCACGAATTTGTGATGAGAGCAGTGGGCGAAATGGGAGCCGCGATGAATGCAGCGCTCATCGTGATCGGCGACAAGCTTGGGCTCTACAAGGCGATGTCCGGAGCAGGCCCCATGACGTCAGCCGAGCTTGCCAAGAAAACTGAGACTGCGGAGCGCTATGTGCGCGAATGGCTCGCGTCGCAGGCCGCCGGAGGATTCGTCACCTACGATGCGGCGAGCGGAAAATACACGCTTCCGCCGGAGCAGGCGCTTGCACTTGCTGACGAGACGAGTCCCGTGTTTCTTCCTGGATTTTTTGAGGTGGTGGCTGCGTGTGTGAAAGATGAACCGAAAATCACAGACGCGTTTCGCAGCGGCAAGGGCGTCGGGTGGCACGAACACGATCACGGCCTCTTCGCGGGTACCGAGCGTTTCTTCCGTCCCAACTATCGCGCGCATTTGATCGGCGAATGGATTCCCGCGCTGGAAGGCACCGAGGCAAAGCTCAAGGCCGGCGCGAAAGTGGCCGATGTGGGCTGCGGCCTGGGCACTTCGACGATTTTGATGGCGCAGGCTTATCCGAAATCGTCGTTCGTGGGCTTTGACTATCACGACGGCTCGATCAAGATGGCGCGGGAAGCGGCGGCGAAGGCTGGCGTGGGCGATCGTGTGAAATTCGAAGTAGCGAAGGCGAAGGATTATCCGGGGAAGAGCTTTGACTTCGTAGCGTTCTTCGATTGCCTGCACGACATGGGCGATCCGGAGGGCGCGGCCAAGCACGTGAAGGAATCGATAGCAGCCGATGGAACCTGGATGATTGTCGAGCCGTTTGCGCACGATAAGCTGGAAGACAATCTCAATCCGATTGGGCGTGTGTACTATGCCGCTTCGACGATGTTGTGCACGCCGGCTTCGCTTTCGCAGGAAGTGGGCCTCGCGCTCGGCGCTCAGGCGGGTGAAGGTCGGCTTTCGAAGATATTGAAGGCGGCTGGATTCTCTCGCGTGCGGCGTGCGGCGGAGACACCGTTTAATATTGTGCTGGAAGCGCGAGCGTGAGGCGCATCCGCTAACCCGACTTCCGGGCGGCTGACGATACTCACCAAATCGCGTTGGCAAAGCGCAATAGGCTTTGCCCTAACGAATCCCCACTTGTCCGCGCACACTATCAATTAGCTTTTTTGAATCGTAGCCGATCCCGGCCTTGAAGACTGTCTCAACGTTCTCGATCTCGTCAATATTCTTTGAGGGATCGCCTTTAATCAAAACGAGGTCTGCCTGTTTGCCCGGTGCGAGGGTTCCAATTCGATCCTGCTGGCCGAGATAGGAAGCGCCATTCTCGGTGGCGATGTGGATCGCTTCGACTGGAGTGAACCCCGCTTCCACGAGCAGCTCTATTTCGCGCTGATCGCCGAATCCCGGCAGTACGCCGCCGTTTCCAGTTGGATCAGGACCGGCGAGCAGCAGGCCCCCCGCTTTGACGAAGGCAACTTCGAAATCCATCTCTTTGCGCAGCAGCGCTGCAAAAGGAGAATCCGAAACCAGCCTTGCACGGTCGGTGAGGTAGCTCCGCGCTGATTCTGCAGACATCGCATCCAACGTACGCTGCTGCAACGTTGGCCGTCCCTGTGTATGGGCTTCAAACACGGGCAGAGTCGAGGTCACCGCGACATGATGTGACACGAGACTGCGGATCATCTCCTGCACTGGTGCTCCATTCACATCCTGCTTTGCCCAACTGCTTGCGCCTCCCACCGGGCACACATCCGGTTTCTTATCCGCCACGAATTCGGTGTCACTAAAGACGGGTCCGTGCTCAAGATCATCGATTCCCAGCGCCACCGCTTCCGGCCAAGTGACGGAGCACAGATGCCCGGTGAGTTTCAGCTTGTGAGCATGGGCCTGCTGGATCGCCACACCCAGTTCTTCGCGCGTGATGTTCATATACGCTTTGTACGACGTCATGCCTTCTCCCGCCCAGTAGTCCACCATGCGTTTCGCATCATCCGGTCCTGTCAGTTCATGCATTTGTGCAAATCGCGTCGGCGCACCTTCCAGATACGGCGCCGTGGCATCGATGCTGGGACCGGGCATCAGGTTCGCGTCAATCCGGTTCTTCACCTTCAAGTCGGTGTAGGGTTCCACGCTTCCAGTCGTCCGCATTGTGGTCACCCCGGCCGCCAGATAGAGTCGCGGCGCAGTGTACGGGATCTCGGCAATGAATAATCCAGGTTCACCGATCTTTCCATTAACAACCTGCACGGCGTACGAATCGGTGTAGTAAAGGTGATTATGCATTCCAATCAAGCCGGGGATCACAGTGTAGCCGACGCGCTCCAGTTGTTGCGCATCCTGAGGGATTTCGCCGGACGCAGCCGGGCCGATGGACTGGATCTTTCCATTCGCGATCACGAGCGTCTGGTCTTCCTTCGCTGCTGCGCCCGTGCCATCAATCACGCGGACGTGCTTAAGAACGAAGATGGGCGTATCGACAGTTACAAACGCAGCGACATCACTCGACTTCTGGGTTTGGGCCAGCGCAATCGCACCAATGAGCACCGACCCACATAACAATAGGAGACGCATCCGCACACCTCGCAAGACCTGTCCCTGAGAGTTCGTCAGGAGGTCTGGATTCTACATCAGAGCATGGACGGTAGCGATTGCGACTGGGTGGAAGTGATCGTGTTCTAGCCGTCAGTGAAAAGCGCACAGGCCCTTCGGTTCTCGGGGTAAACAAGAGTGCCTGTGCCACTTGAAGCGATGGCGCTCTTGGGGGGTGGCTTAATTGGTGCGGCGGCGGGAGAAGACTTTGCGTAGGACGCGGTCGGCTGCTGTGTTGAGTTCTAATTGGAATTTGCCGGCTGCTCGGCGGGCTTGGTCCATCAGGGATGGATCGAGGAGCATGGCGGTGCGGTCGACGAAGGGACCTGACGCGTTGCCGCGGGCGGGTTGGCGGGAGTTGGCGCGGGAATCTTTAGCTGAGAGTTTTTCGTAGAGCGAATAGTCGCGCCAGAATTGCTGGGCGTCGTCCTGGGACCAATCCAGAGATTGGCCCAGGGCGACGAAGAATTCCTCTCGGAAGAGATCGAGTAACGGAATAGCAATTTCGAGTCCTGCGCTCCGTGGTTTCTTTTGTTTTGCGGTCTTTTTCCCCTTCTTTTTTTTCTTCGCTGGGCTTCTGCGGGCGTTCTTCACTGAAACTTGCACCTTCAGGCGTGTCGGAAGCGCGGCTTCCACTCGCAGCGTCATGGCGAGAATTGCTTCGCGGCGGATGGTTTGAAGCTGTTCGCGGTAGTGCACTGG
>DATNKB010000494.1:0-36902 GCA_035603595.1 Candidatus Dormiibacterota bacterium | reverse complement strand
TTTCAGGAAATCGCTGCCGAACATCCCTGCCAGGTGAAAGCCAAATTCGTTTTCCCAAGGAAACGGGCCGTCATACAGGCCTGGCACGTTTTGCTGCGTAATTTCGCCGACCGTAAATTGCGTCACCGTGTAGGGAATTATTTTCAACATGCCCCCGCCGCCTTGTCCTTCGGTGGCTTTTGATTCATCAAGATGGATGCCGGCTTGCTGAATTGCGGATTCGGCGAGTTTCACGCCAGCGCCAGCTAATCCGCTGTCAACGAAGAACAGCGACATGGGTTGCGTGTTGACTCGCCCCCACGCGACCATGAAGTGATCTCCGGCCATCCACATAGGCACAACAATTCCGTTAGTAACGGCTGTGCCAGCCGCGCCGGGTGGATTCTTCGGCTGTGTGTTGCGCCCGCCCGATCGCCGGCTTACGCCTGGAGGACTTGGCGGGGAGCCTGTCGCATCGAAGCGCTTCAAGTTCGCAGCGTTTTTCTTGCGGAGAATCAGCTCACCATTGCGGTAATCGATGGTTGAAAGAAATTGATAAAGCACGTTGGTACCGATGCAACCGTTGATCTGCTTCACTCCGAAGCCGCTGGACATAGACCGCAGCGGCATCATTCCCACAGGAATATTCCTCAGCGTCCATGAGCCAAGCGTAAGCGAATCGACACGTCCACTTTCAACTTGCGCGTGCTGGCCGCCGCTGAAGGTGCCCTCCACCGAGCTCATAGGTTTCACATTGAGTTCGCGCGAGAATTCAGAATCGAGGAGGAGCTCAGAGCCGCCTGTGTCGATGAAAAAGGCGACGTCCCGCCCGCCATTCACCCGTACGTTCACCACTGGCAAGGGGTCGGATTTGATGAACGGCAGGCGCGTGCTCTCGCCCGCATCGCGCTCGAATTTGTATGGATCCTCATCTCGAAAGCTTTCCAGCTTGGCCTCATTGAGCGTCAAATAGTTTTTCAGCTTTGCATCATCCGGGCCAAGTCCCTGCAGTGCGCGGGCAGCGTGGAAGAAGTCGTTTTTGCGGTACAGCGTTTCTGCGAGCATAATCTTTGCGTCGGCGTCGCCATGCTTCAAATCCAGCGCCTTGCGCAGCCACGGCTCGGCATCGTCGAGCTTGTTTGAGAGCAGAGCGATGTGCCCGAGTTGGGATGCGGCGTGGAAATCTTTCGGATCTTGCGCGGCGATGTCCGCATAGGCTCTCTGAGCTTCGCCGAAACTACCGGATTGGAAGAGGCGATCGGCCTGCGCGATTTCTTCGGGGGTCGGCTTCGGTTTTTTGCTGTGCCTTGCGGGTTGCGCGGCGGAATGAACTCCGCCTAGTACTGCAAACGTTAGAATCATAAGCGCGCATGCGCGCTTCGAAAAATGCATTCAGTACTCCTAGATGTGGTGTAGGGAGTTTAGCAAAAGGCCGGTGAGGATTGCGCGGCAAAACGCGCAGTCACAAAAGCGGTGAGACGGTCCGGCTACGTGCAGGCGCGCGGTAGAGGTCTATTGGTCTAGCACTTTCTCGATACGGCGATCGGGGACAAACCAAATCACCGCAACCAGCATATACATCGCGACCGAGAACCAGGGATTCGAGCGCGCACACATAATCGCCAGTACATAAATTGCGATAGACGTCTTGCCTTTGCGGTCGCCGCCTATCGCCACCGCAATCGGCGAATCGGCGCCGTTACATGCAATCAGCGCCTTCGCGAGAATTGTAAAAGCTATCGCCGCCAGCAATAGCACGAAGCCGTAGGCCGCAACCGGCACCGCAGCGAAATGGTTCTGGCCCATCCAACCGGTCGCAAACGGAACCAGCGACAGCCAGAAAAGAAGGTGCAGGTTCGCCCACAGGGTTGCGCCATTCACTCTCTGAGTGGCGTGGAGCAGATGATGGTGGTTGTTCCAGTAGATGCCGACGAAAACGAAACTCAGTGCGTAACTAAAGAACGTCGGTATGACAGGTCGCAGGGCCGCGAGCGATGTATCGCGCGGGGCGTGCAGGTCGAGCACCATGATCGTGATGATGATGGCGATAACGCCGTCGCTAAAAGCTTCCAGCCGCCCTTTGCTCATGTTTGGTTTTGAGCCACCACACTCGCGGGCATCATACCAAGCCGCGTTAGATTGGAACACGGGCGGATGCGCAGGCGTCGCCCGCATCTGTGAGCTAGAGGCCTCACGCTACTTATACTTGCCCGAAACGAGCGGGCGAGAGAGAATGGCGCGGCGAGCATGCTCAGTGCTTGCAGCAGTTCAACTGAGGGGGACAACCGTGGCCGACAACTATTCCGAGCAGAAGAGCACGCTGGTGATTCGCGTGCCACTCTCCGAGGAAAGCTACGCATCGATCTATTTTTCGAATCACGAAGGCAGGCCAATGAACGCGCGCGAATGGTGGCACTTGAAGCAGGTGGTGGAACTGGCTAGCCACGCGTTCAGTACGCCGGAGGACAAGCCGCAGAGTGCGACGCAGGCGATGGTCGCCGGCGCGTAGTGTAAGACTGAAAATCTTGGCGGAGCCGAATTCTCAGGTTGTGCGGCGAGGGTTCGTGCGACGGTAGATGCGATTCGAGCTTTTCGAGATTCACGACCAGCCATGGTTTCCGGATTTTTTGCGACGCGAGGTAGTCGACGCCCTGCAGATGGTCTTGGAACGCACGGAGGCCTATAGGCCGATCGCTGGACGGCTGCGTCAGGCGCTGAATTGCTCCGGCACTCGCGAAGTACTCGATCTCTTTTCGGGTGCGGGAGGGCCTTGGCCCTCGATGGTCCGACTCTTTGAAAGCGAGGGAGCACCCCCCATCGAGGTTTTCCTTACTGACAAGTTTCCTAGTGTTTCGAATGGAAGGAACGGCGAAACGGCTTCTGCGAGCGGAATACACTTTCTAGGCGATCCTGTCGATGCGACAGCGATTCCGGAACGGCTTCAAGGCTTTCGCACTATTTTTTCCTCTTTCCACCATCTCAATCCCGAGCAAGCAAGGCGCTTTTTGCAAGATAGCGTAGCGAAGGGAGAAGGTGTCGGCGTTTTTGAGGTGGCGTCGCGCCACTCCTTCACGTTGGTATCAATTTTGGCAATGCCTTTGGTCGATTGGCTGTTTACGCCATTTCGCCGACCGTTCCGTTGGTCGCGCATCCTCTGGACGTATGTGATCCCCGTCGTGCCGACCGTGCTTCTCATCGATGGCCTGATTTCCTGCCTGCGGACTTACTCATTGGCGGACCTTCGGGCGATGACTGCGCGTGTGAGTAATGCCGACTACGAGTGGCAAATCGGCGAGGAATCTAGTGCGCGCCTGCCGTTGCGTGTTACTTATTTGACGGGCTTCCCGAAGAAATTGCTCGCCGCTGATTGAAATTTCCGTTTTGGCCCACACATGGCTTCCCGCAAAGTCTCCCGGCAACTACCGATTTTCGGGTTCCCGCGATGATTCGCGAGCGCTCGTGCGCGTAATAGACTACGATTTAGTGAGCTGTGTCGGCTTCTGAACGCCAATTCGATTCCGTGATAGTTGGTTCGGGACCCAACGGGCTTGCGGCGGCGATAACGCTCGCGCAAGCCGGGCAATCGGTGCTGGTCCTCGAAGCCGAGCCAACTATCGGCGGAGGTATGCGTTCGGCGGAACTCACGCTGCCCGGATTTACCCACGATGTTTGCGCTGCAGTGGTGCCGCTCGCGCTTGCGTCTCCTTTTTTCCGCACGCTACCACTTGCCCAGAACGGCCTCGCCTTCATTCAGCCCGATGCGCCCCTTGCGCATCCTCTCGACGATGGCACGGCCGTAATTGTCGAACGCTCGGTGGAGCAAACGGCTGCTGGTCTTGGGCCCGACGGTGCCAGCTATGCGCGGCTTTTCGGTCCGCTAGCGCGTGATTGGGCGAAGCTCGAGCCGCTGCTGCTGGGTGCCTTGAGATTTCCCAAGCACCCAGTGATCGCCGCGCGATTCGGCCTGGACGCTTTACGCTCAGCCGCATCAGTCGCGAAATCAAAATTTCGCAGCGTGCGCGCTCGCGCGCTTTTCGCAGGCCTTGCAGCTCACTCGATTCTGCCGCTAGAGGATTCGCCGAGCGCGGCGTTCGGCCTAATACTCGGAATTCTGGCGCATGCCGTCGGTTGGCCAATCGTTCGTGGCGGCACGCAGAATCTTGCTGATGGGTTGGCCGCGCACTTGCGTTCGCTCGGCGGCGAAATTCGCACTGACGCCAGGGTGGCAAGCATCGACGAACTCCCGCCCAATTCCACCGTTTTTTGTGACGTCTCGCCGCGCGCACTCGCCACGATCGCTGGCTCGCGATTCAGCCCTGGTTTTCGTGCCGCTCTTGAACGCTACCGCTACGCACCAGGCGTCTGCAAAGTTGATTGGGCGCTCGATGCTCCGATTCCATGGAGAGCGCCGGAATGCGCCCGTGCGGGAACAGTTCATGTAGGCGGGACGCTCGAAGAAATTGCCAAATCGGAGCGCGATGCGTGGAACGGCGTCGATTCTCCGGCGCCGTTCGTATTGCTCGTACAACCGACGCTCTTCGATCCCTCGCGCGCGCCGGCAGGGAAGCACACGGCATGGGGGTATTGTCATGTGCCGAACGGATCGACCAAGGATATGTCGGGCGCGATCGAGGCCCAGATCGAGCGCTTCGCGCCGGGTTTTCGCGAGCGTATTCTGCAGCGGAGCGTGATGCTGCCTAGCGATTTGGAACAGCACAATGCGAATTTAGTGGGCGGGGATGTGGAAGGGGGGGCGGTCACGCTCTCTCAGCTCTTCACGCGGCCCACGTGGCGGCTCTACGCGACGACGGATCGGCGGATCTACATCTGCTCTGCATCCACACCACCCGGCGGCGGCGTCCACGGCTTGTGCGGCCACTTAGCTGCGAAACGGGCGTTGCGCAAGTAGCCTGTATGTAACAAGAATTCTGCCCGCTCTGCTGACTCTACTTGGCCTGCAATTCCGCAAGGGCGGCGAGCACTTCTTCGCTGTGCTTGCTGGGATTCACGTCCATGTATTCCTTCACAATCACTCCATCAGGATTGATCAGGAACGTGTGCCGCGCGGAAAGCTTTGCAACTCCGAAATTCATCACCGAGCCGTATGCTTCGCTCACCTTCTTGTCCGTATCAGCGAGCAGCTTGAAGTTGAGCCCTTCTTTAGCGCAGAACTGCTTGTGCGAATCAGCATCCTGTACACTTACTCCCAGGATCACTGCATTTTTCGCCTGATACTGCGCCAGGTCGCGCTGAAAGTTGTGCGCCTCAGTGGTGCAGCCGCTCGTGAAGTCCTTCGGATAGAAGTAGAGCACCACCCACTTGCCTTTGAAGTCGTGCAGGCTCACGGGCGTGCCATCCTGAGAAGTAAGGGTGAAATCGGGAGCTGCAGCGCCGACGGCGGGAGTTTTCGAATCGGCCCCGCGCGTCAAAGTATAGCCGGCAAGTACAACCACTAATCCTATGACAGCGAGCAAAGCCTTGCGATTTGTCTTCGTGGGAGAGGGTTGAAGCATTTATTACTCCTGGGGTAATTTGGGCAGCCGATATTATGCATGGTTTGGTGCGTCGGTGAAATAAAAGTTGCAGCGCGTTAGACGATCGCAGCTGCCTCGGCGCGAATCCGTTGCCAGGCGCGTTCAACATGACGCAGTTCTGTTTGCGATTGGCCGATCGACATACGTAAAGTGAGACGGTCATTGAGGCGCGTGTGCGTCAGGTATAGGTCGCCGCTCGCATTCAGGCGGTCCATGATGCGCTGGTTTGTTTCGTCGCCCGCGCGATGGCGGAAGCAAACCAGATTCAGCGGCGCCGGAGCGGCGAGTTCGAAGCTCGTGTCGGCTCGCACCCATTGCGCAAACTGCTGCGCGAGCTCCACGTGCCGGCGCACATGATGCCGCAGGCCCTCCACACCGTAGTGGCGAATCACGAACCACAACTTGAGAGCGCGAAAGCGCCGCCCGAGCGGGACTTGCCAGTCGCGGTAGTCAATTACCGCACCCGATTCTGTAGCGCGATTGCGCAGGTACTCTGGCAGCACGCTCAGTGCACGAATAAGAGCGCCACGGTCGCGAACGTAGAAGCAGTCACAATCGAAATTCGTGAACATCCATTTATGCGCATTGAAGCAGTAGCTGTCGGCCAGTTCGACGCCGTCGTGCGTCCAGCGAAATTCGGGGCAGAGCGCGGCTGTGCCAGACATAGCCGCATCAACGTGTAGCCAGAGCCCTTGTTCCCGCGCAATCGAGGCGATGTCGCGGACGGGATCGATCGCGTTCGACGAGGTAGTACCAATTGTCGCGCACACAAAAAAGGGGATTTTCCCCTCGGCACGATCGCGGGCGATTTGAACTGCCAGCGCGTCCGGGCACATCGCAAAGTTTTCGTCTACAGCAATCGCGCGCAGATTCGCGCTGCCCAAACCAGCAATCTTCGCTGCCTTTTCGAGCGACGAGTGTGCTTGCGTCGAAGTGTACGCGATGAGCCTCCCATCGCAGCCCCGCTCGTTCGTAGCGAGGTTCGTCGCACGTTCGCGCGCCGCAATTAGCGCGCACAGTGACGAACTCGACGCCGTATCCTGAATCACGCCGCCTCCCGGTCCGCCCGACGCGAATTCTGCGGGCAGTGCGAGCATGTCGACAAGCCAGTCGAACACATGCGTCTCAAGTTCCGTGCATGCGGGACTCGTGGCCCACAGCATTCCTTGAACGCCGAGCCCGGCCGAGAGCATTTCGCCCAGAATTGATGGAAACGAGTTGTTGGAAGGGAAGTAGGCGAAAAAATTCGGCGACTGCCAGTGCGTGATGCCGGGTAGGATCAGCCGCTCGACATCGACCATTATGGCATCGAACGATTCTCCGCGCTCAGGCGCCTGTGCGGGAAGCGCGGAACGCAATTGGCCCGGCTTCACCTGCGACAGCACCGGGAAAGATTCAACTCGCTCGTAGTAGTCGGCAATCCAGTCGACCATCTCTTTGCCACGCCGTCGAAACTCGTTTGGGGTCATGTGGAATGATTGCTTCAGTTCTGCCGCTGCCATATCGTCACCCTTCGACTTCGCGTGCAAACATATCATGCAGCAGCCGTCTACGTGTGCTGGGTCCATCGCGGTCGCGCGCTGCACTTGACCCAATCGTGCGTTAAACTTGATTGGCGATAGGGCGCCAAACGGATGACAGCAGAAAGCTTTAGCGCCAAGCTGTCCGCAATTGTTCTCCCCGATGCCGACGAGCGTCCTGTGCGCCTCGGCTCGTTGTGGGAGTCCCAACCAGCGGTCATCATTTTTCTGCGCCATTACGGTTGAGTATTTTGCCGCGAGCACGTCGCGCAGTTGCGCGAGCATCAGACTGAAATCAAGACGCGTGGAGCGAATCTCGCGGCGATCGGCATGGGCGACTTCCGCTACGCGCGGCTGTTCCGCGGAGAGACTGGCATCACATTTCCGCTTCTGGTTGACGCGAACCGCGCTGCCTACCGCGCCGCCGAATTGAAGAGCGCGAACCTGCTTCATCTTTTGCGTCGGGATAGCGCTGTCGCACGCAAGCGCGCCAACGCCGCGGGTCACCGCCAGCATAAACTTGGCGAAAATCCTTTTCAGCTCGGCGCAAGCTTCGTTTTCGGTCCAGGCAACGTGGATCGCTTCAGCCACATCAGCGAGACATTCGGCGACAATGCTAGCGTTGCGGACGTGTTATCCGCGCTCTCGGGTTGAAGCGCCGCGAATCATTTCCAGTCCAGTCTCATCCAATTTGGAATAGCCTAGCAAATGCGCGGGAGTTAGGTCGGTCGTTATGGAGGCGGGAAGTGGCTGAAAAAAGTTATGCGCTCTCGGTGCTGGATCTCTCGCCCGTCTCAACCGGTTCGACGAGCGCACAGGCACTCCGCAACACGGTCGATCTTGCGCAGCTTGCCGATGAACTCGGTTACACGCGCTACTGGCTGGCTGAACATCACAACACTCGCCTGATCGCCAGCTCCGTCCCCGAATTGATGATCGGTCACGTCGCGAACGCGACGAAACGCATCCGCGTAGGTTCGGGCGGCGTGATGCTGCCAAATCATTCGCCGTTGCACGTAGCCGAAGCGTTCCGCGTGCTTGAAGCTTTGCATCCAGGTCGCATTGATCTCGGCCTCGGCCGCGCGCCAGGTACCGACACCGTCACCGCACTTGCGCTGCGGCGCTCCCGCCAGGCCGTGTTCTCTGACGAATTTCCTCAACAACTCGAGGAGCTTCTCGGCTTTCTCTCCGACGATTTCGCGGAGGAGCATCCGTTTCGCCATGTGAAGGCAATGCCCATGGATGTAGGCAATCCCGAAATCTGGCTGCTCGGCTCGAGCGACTTCAGCGCACAGCTAGCGGCCAAACTTGGTCTCGGCTTTGCATTCGCGCACCATATTCAGCCGTCTCCCGCTATTGCTGCCCTGCGCATGTATCGCGACTATTTCCGCCCCTCCAAATATTTCGCCGAACCGAAGGCACTCGTGGCCGTATCGGTGGTGTGTGCGGAGACTGAAGAACGCGCCGCGGAAATCGCGCGGCCTGTGGAGTTGGGACTCCTAAAGTTGCGACAGGGAAGACTCGGGCAGCTCCCCAGCATCGCTGAAGCGACCGATTACCCATATACGGCAGAAGAGCGTCAGCTTATCGCCCTCAATCGCGATCGAGTTTTTATCGGTTCTCCCGGCACGGTACGCAACCGGCTGATCGAGCTAGCCGAGCGTGCCGGCGTGGACGAAATTATGGTGACGTCGTTGATTTATGATCATGCCGACCGCCGTCGCAGCTACGAGTTGTTGGCTAGCACCTTCGCCCTGGCTTCGCCGACCGCAGTTGCCGTGCATTCAACTCGCGTCTAAGCGCCAGTCCGCTGCCGCCACTGTGATGGCAGGGCGATTGCCGCCGATGTCGGTCTTATGGTAGAATTAATCTGCGTTTGTTGCTCTTGAGACTCCTTTTGACGCGTTCGAGAAGGCTGCTGGGCAACCGCCCTGCGGCCTTTTTTTGTGACGGGCAAGGGAACCAAAGCACCAAATAGCTTTCCGGAAGTCCCTGCTAAGGGCCTTCCTATGAATGAATTAGGAGCGGGGAAAGTGGCTAGAGAGCAAGGTACAGTGAAATGGTTTAACGCAGCCAAGGGCTACGGGTTCATCCAGCGCCAATCGGGCGAGGACGTTTTTGTGCACTTTTCGGCGATCCAAGCCGATGGGTACAAGTCCTTGAACGAAGGGCAGGCGGTTGAATTCGAAGTCAAGCAGGGCCCTAAGGGACTGCAGGCAGAGAGCGTTACCGCCCTCTAATCCCGTCACAACGCGAAGTAGTCTTCAGATTCAAGCTTTAATGCAGGCTTCGAGGGGGCGGCAAGCCCCGCCCCATTCGAATGATTCAAGGGCAAATACACAGCAATTTATTAGTCTTTGCCGTCTTATTAATTTAATTGCGGTAGCGTGGTCTAATTCACGAGGAGGCAAAGTGCAGACATTGGTTGAAGGGCAGGCGATTAAGCACGAGCAGTACGGGACAGGGGTGGTCACCGAATCGAATAACGAGCGGACGACGATCGATTTCGACAATCATGGAGTGAAGAAGTTTGTTACATCCATTTGGACCGCAGAATTGATTGGCGAGCCCCCCGCTCAGCCGCCTGCTCGCCGCCGCGGCCGCCGCAAGTCCAAGAAAGTCGCAGCCTAGGGCACCCCCGCATTTTACCTGACGAATAATGAATGCCACTGCCTCGGGCCAAAAATTCGGCCCCGAGGCGCTGGTGTGGTGCCACCATTTGGTGAATGCAGGAGCCGAAATCGCTTCCCGTTGCTACGGTTCAACGAGATTTTTACGAATCGCAAAGCGGACCATATCGCTAAAGCTCTCAAATTCCATCTTGTGCATGATGTGATTGCGATGGCTCTCGACCGTCCGTGTTGAAACCCCTAACACCCCCGCTGCTTCCTTATTGCTTTTCCCTTGCGCGAGTAACTGAATGATTTCCGCTTCACGCGGCGTGAGTGAGGTGCCGGCAATCACGGAATCATCCGAGCCGTCGGCTTTCGTTTGCGCAAAGCTTTCCGCCATCGTGGACGCAAGGCATCCGGTGAAATACTGCTCGCCGCGACGCACCCGGTTAATAGCCGTCACCAACTCGGTGTTTGCGTCCGACTTAAGCATGTAGCCCCGCGCACCCGACCGCAGCACCTCGCGCGCAATTTCCTCCGTGTAATGCATGGAAAGGATGAGGATATCGGTGTTCGGTGAGGCCTCGCGTATTTGGCGCGCGGCGTCGAGGCCGTTCATATCCGGCATGGTCAAATCCAGCAAGATCATGTCCGGCTTTGTTTTCTTCACATTTTCGACCGCTTCCACTCCGGTCGTCGCTTCGCAGCACACCTCGACGCCGGGTTGCTCCTCGAGCAGATGCTTTAGGCCACTGCGGACTACGGCGTGATCATCCGCCACAAGCACTCGATATGATTTCTGCGTTACGCTCATTCAAACCTCCTAGTTGTTGCTCCGATCCGTTTCCGGTCTGTCCCCCACCGGGAGGATTGCGCTCACGACTGTGCCCTTCGCCGGCGCCCCCTTGATTTCAAACGTCCCGCGTAGTTGTGCTACTCGCTCGCGCATCCCGGCGGTTCCGACCCCGAGCTGCACATCTTTCCCTCCAGCAGGTCCGGAAAGCACTGGCATCCCTTTGCCATGGTCTTCTATTTCAACGCGGACACCTGCATCGCTGCGCGTCACGCGAATGATCGCGTCGTGGCTACCGGAATGCCGGTGCACGTTCGTCAAAGCCTCTTGCACGATTCGAAAAATGGCGATTTCTGTATCTCTCGGCAGCCGGCCAAATCCCTCGTCCATCTGCAAATTCGCCGAGATTCCACTTCGCTCCGAAAATCCCCGTGCATACCAGTGAAGAGCGGGATAAAGCCCACCTTCGTCGAGCAGGGGAGGATGCATCAAATGCGATATTGTGCGCACCTCACGGATGATTTCGTCGGCAATCTCAGTGGTAGACCGCGCGAGATCGCGCGCTTGTTTGTTCGATTTGGGAAGCAAGTTTGCGATGCGGCCCAGCATCATTTTAAGCGCCGCCATGCTCTGCACGGCCGTCTCGTGAAGATCCCGAGCGATACGGCGCTGTTCCGCGTCGCGCGCGTGAAGCAATTGCTGGGAAAGCCGGCGCAGTTCGGTCTCCCTTTCCGTGCGCTCGGTAACGTCTTCGGTCGTCCCAATCATCCGCAGGGGTTCTCCTGACCCGCTGTGCGAAGGCCACGCCCGCGTGTGGAGAATTCGCGCACTCCCGTCCAGCAGCTCCCAGCGAACCACCGACTCGATCGGGTACCGATGGCTCGAAGACGAAGGCGAATCGCGGCGCATTTCGTCATTAAGATCGAGCTGGATGAGTCGGGCAAATTCTGCGAACGTCGGCATGGTCTGGGCTGGGTCATATCCCAATATCCGGTAGAGCTGCAGAGACCAGGTCATCTCGCCCGTTCTCAGATCCAGCTCCCAGCTGCCCAGGTTCCCCAAACTCTCGGCCTCCGTCAGCAAGGACTCGCGAGTGGCAAGCTCCTCTTCCGTTTTCTTTCGTTCGCTGATGTCGCGCGTGATGACGGCGAAGCCCAGCGATTGGCCCGCATCATCGCGCAACGGAGCGATCACCACTTCCGCCCAGAAACGCGAACCATCCTTCCGCACCCGCCAGCCTTCACCCTCAAAGCGGCCCTCGCGCAGCACTTGATTGATCTCGCGAATTGGTTTTTCGCTCGAAATATCCTCGGCGGCATAGAATCGTGAGAAGTGCATCCCAAGCGCTTCTTTTCCCGAAAATCCCAGCATCCGCTCGGCGGCGTTGTGCCAGTTCGTGACGTAGCCGTGGGGGTTTAAGGTCAGGACCGCGTGATCTTTTAGGCTGTTCAGAAGTACGTGGTAGTGCCTCTCGCTCTCCCGCCGCGCGCGTTGCGCTTCCCGGTTTTCGGTCACGTCGCGCGCAACCCCAATCATCCGTGTGACGCTCTTGCTTGCGTCCAAGACAGGGACACAACGGATATGAAACCGGCGAACGCAGGCATCGGGGCGCCGGTAGCGGATCTCCTGTTCAAACGGGACACCTTCGCTCGCCGCGCGAGCCAAATTCTGCCGTACTACCGCAGCATCAGCTGGTTCGATTCGATCGAGAGCCTCTTCTACGGTGATTGGTCCTTGCTTCGGATCCTGGCCGATCAGGTGGTAAAGGTTTTCCGAAAGCATCCGCGTTACGCCTTGCGCATCCAGCTCCCAACTACCGAAATGCGCAATTTCCTCGGCCTGCGCCATGAGTTCCTGACTCTTTTGCAGCTTGATTGCGGAAGTTCTTTGTTCGGTTACGTCCTGGGAAATTCCGCGGATCAGGCGGACAGATCCGCTTTCGTCCTTGATCGGAATCGCACGCGAGAAAAAGATGCGTGTTTCGCCGGAAGCGGATTGGAAGTGCAGTTCGTTTTCTAGTGGGTTGCCCGTTTCGATCAAAGTCATCACGTCCTGCCAAACGCGCGCCCTGTCGTCCGGGTGAAACATCTGGCAGGCTGCATCCAAGGCGACTGCGTCGTTCCCCGGTGCAAGTCCTAACATGCGATACATCTGCTCCGACCAAAGAAACGTCCGGCGCTCGACGTCGTATTCCCAGCTGGCGACATTCGCGATCTCCTGCGTTTGTTCCAGCAGGGATTCCATTTTGCGGGAGTGCTCTTCAATCTTTTGCAGTCCTGTGACATCTTGCACCAGGACCCTGATCGTGCGCTCGCCGGTAGGCGCGTCCACGGGCACGGCGCGAGCCATGAACGAATGATGCCCATCTGCCAAATTCAGTGAATATTCGAAATCCTCGGCGATTCCGCTCTTGTGAATCCGCTCGAAAAGTGTGCTGAAGGGCCCGTATGCATCTTCGCCGATAATACTGACTAGCAGTTGGCCCAGCATTTCCTCCACAGGACGAACGAGCAGAGACTTATCTCCCGTCCAGATATCGAGCAGCACACCCGTTCCGTCGAATTCCGCGATTAGGTCTACAAGTGAGCCCAGCACATGGCCAAGCCGCTGCGTTGCGGAGGTGGTCCCTCCTGCAGCGGGTACGATGGGAGAGTGAGAATTAATTTCCATGATTGATGCGAGAGGGCGGTGGGCTTGCAAATCCGTGGCTGGTTGCGAGGCTGGTGTCATCAAATCGCCTTCTTGTGGGGGCGACTTGATGCGTTTAATTTGAGTTATGCCCCTCGACATTTTCTGCTCCGAATCAACTTGGCGAGTTTCAATCGGCCCTGGTCTCGGAGTCAGGATTTAAATGACAGAGAATTCGAAGGTCTTACATACGAGCGCCCCGCATAGTCGTATGTCCCTAATGCGGAGATTACTTCCGCGACAATAGCAAGTCAATAGAATTATTAAAATTACCAGAACGGTAACTCCGTAGATGCCGCATACGCAAATTGGGTATTGTTGCGAATTGTTTTGTGTGCGCAATCGGTTTAGGTTGGCACCTAGCTGGAAGGGGAGTATCTCTCATGTTTCTGGCGCAATGCTCAGTGCAGGATTGGGCAGCGACCTGAAACAGCTGTCTTGCCGGAGTCGCGCGCAGCACTCGTGCCTCCGCACGCCCAGATAACCTGCGGCGCGTGGCCCGGCAGGATGGCGAGAGCTGCACTAGTACTACCTTCTGTCTAGGTGGCCTCGGTTGCTTCTCCTTCGCACACCGAACCAAAGCAAGCTCCCGGCTGCAATCGATGCAAGGCTCGCCGCTTGGGCATTCGTCATCCCCAAGAATGATCTTGGATTAATGCGAATAAACTCCACGAGAAATCGCGCAATACCCGTCAGCATCAAGTAGGACGCAAATACGATTCCGGCGAACACCTTTCTTGCAGCCGCGATCTGTTTCGCGCCTATGCGCCATAGGATCCAGGCGATCACGCAGGCCACAATCAATTCATACATTGGCGTCGGATGTACGCGCTCCGTGGTCGGTACTAAACCATTGGGAAAACTCATGCCCCACGGAAGCGAAGTCGGCACGCCATAGTCACCGTCGCCCGATAGAAAACAGCCTATGCGACCGATGCCGTAGCCGAGTGTCGCTGCGGGCGAACCCGCATCCATCATGGTCAGCAACGGAATCTTCTCGCGGCGCGCCAACCAGACAAATGCGCCCACTCCTGCCAGCAGGCCGCCAAACCATGCAAATCCAAACTGGCTGAACAGTTCACTCCATGGATTTGCGAAAAACTCCGAGGGCGATTCGAGAACGTGATACAGCTTTGCCCCCGCAATGCCCGCGAGGCAAGGAATCGCGATAAACAGCTCCGCGTCCGTTGCGATCCCGCGTCGCCGCAGGTCCGCACGCAACACGTAAAACGACACCAGCATCGCGAGCGCGACCATCAGGCCGAACGTGGGAATCGTAAGCCAGCCGATATGCAGAAACGGAATCACGGCTAGCCAGTGTACAGTTCAGCCCACGCCGTGAATAGTGCGATGCAAGTGTTGCTGCGCCGACACTTCTTTCTGCTTTGAAGTGAATGCGGATTTTCTTCTTACGTGGGCATTTTCAAGAAGAAGTAGACCGCAAGAAAACCAAAAATTGCATCGGGTGCCCACGCTGCTAGCACCGGCGGCAATTGTCCAGCAGACCCGAGCGCCTCAAACAAAGCGGCGGTAGCCCAGTAGACGATGCCCACTCCCACGGCAAGCGCGAGTCCCCCGATCGCTCCACGCGTCCCCACCAGAAACGCAAACGGCGCGCCGAGAAAAACAATAATCGCCGCGATAAGAGGAAACGCAAATTTCTTCTGCCATTGAACCGACAGCCGCGCTGTATCAAACCCTGCCTTCTGCAAACTCTCGATGTAACTCCCCAGTTGCCGCCAATTCATCTGGTACGACTGCCGCACCTCGCGCCGGAAATAACTGGGCGGTTCTGTCAATTCGGCGAGCGATGAAACTTTAAACGGTGCGTAGCGCGTAACCCGGCCGTCGTTGAAATCGCGCACCCAACCGCCGGCAAGCGCCCAGGTACTTTCACTCGGCTCCCAAGTGGCGCGCGCCGCGAAAACCCTGCGACGAATTTGAAATGTAGCGGGATCGATCTCGAACACGTTCAAGCCGCCAAAGAGCTGGTTGTCCGGATCAAATAACTCATAGTTATAAATCTTATTGCCTTCGCCCATGATCCATTGCCGCGCAGGCTGGAAATAGGTCTGTGCCGGACGGCCTTTAATTTGGTTGCGAAGCGCATCCTGGCGTTGGTTGGCGTAAGGAAGAATTGTGTCGTCGAGAAGGAACATGCCTCCGGCAATCAGGCCTCCAGCGAGCGTCAGCGGCAGGATGAGACGGTAAAGACTGATCCCGCTCGCCTTGAAAGCAATCACCTCATTATTTTTCGCGAGAATAGCCAGTGTCACCAGTGTTGCGACAAGGGTCGCCAGCGGCGCGAGCTGATATAAGAAATAGGGAACAAGATAACGGAAGAATTCAAGCACCATCGAGATCGGAATATGATTTCGCGAAATGTCGCTTAGCATGTCGAACAAAGTGAAGGCATCAAAAATCAACACGAACCCCGCAAGCAGCACGCCAAAATAGTAGAAAAATCCCTGGAGCAGATAGAAATCGATCATCATCGGAAATCCAGCGGCGGTGCCAGCCCCCGCCAGGCGACGAATCCCCGCCACCTTTTGCATGCGTGCAATCGGGCCTTCGGCGGTCACCATAGCCTTCTTAATCGGGCCATTGGGAATTGATCCGTCAAGGAGGCGTCCGTTTGACGGCGGCATCGGCGCTGCCTCCGATTCGAGCCGCTGCTTCTTGCGGAATCGCGACCAGCGAGCTTCAAACCACGCAATTAGCGGATTGGGTTTACGGACGGTTTCAATCAACCGAAGAAGGTACAGGCCGATGACAAGGGCGACGATATTCGCGATCCAGATTCCCAGCCAGGGCGAAATCGAACCCTGCTGTGCCATATGCGCGCCCGTCACAAAAAGGAAATAGTAGCCGCCAATCAGGATGAGCGTGAGAATCAGCCCGGTCGCCCGTCCGCCTCGCCGAGGACGTACCCCTACAGGTATGCCCAGAAGAGCGAACACCAGGCAAGCTGCTGGAAACGCGATCCGCCTGTGAAGTTCCACTCGCGCGTCCCGCCACGCGGCTCCACGCGCTCGCAACAACGCCAGCACCGGCAATTCGGCGTTCGAGATCGCGGCTCTTTTCGGTCCCGCCGTGGCCCCAGGGGAACCAGTGACATCAATGGGAATCGCGCTCTCTCCAAACGTGGTGACGTTGTAGCGTGCAGGCTCGCGCGGATCGAATTCGTGCGTGCTCCCGGGCCCGAGATGGAGTTCCACCTCAGCATTGCCAGGCGAACTGTCGCCTTGAACGATCGTCGCATCTTCAGCGATAGTGATCGTCGATCCGGTCTGCCCGCCTGACGCCGCCAGGAAAACTCCTCGCCAGTGAGTCGCTGCAGCTTCCACATCCTGAACGTATAATACGAAATGCGGAAAGCGTTCATCGAACACGCGCGGCTGTACGGCAAAGGGCGCTTGCGATGAACGCAGTTGGTCCTCCAGGCTCCGCAAGGTGCGGATGGCCACTGGACTGAGCCAGAATGTCATCACCAGAGTGATTAACGCAGAAGCAGCGGCTACGAAACCGACAGGCAACAAGAGCCGCCGCAAACTGATTCCGCAAGCGTGCAGCGCGACGATTTCGCTATCGGCAGAAAGGCGTCCGAGCCCAATTAGCACTCCGACCAGCACTGCCATCGGCAGCGTGAAGGTAAGCACAGGCGGCAGCGAACATAGAAAAAGCTTGGCCACCGTCCACGTGCCGCCCGAATGGCGCACAATCAAATCCATTAGCCGGACAAGTTGTGGCACGAAAAAAACGAAAGTAAATACAGCGAGGCCAAGGATGGCGTGGGACGCGACTTCGCGAGTAATGTATCGATCGAGCAGGCGCATATTCGCGCGCCGTCATTCTAGCACGGGCTTTCATTGCGAGTGGACAAGGGCCGAGGGATTGTCTGGATGAGCCGCGTCAACCTCGTCATTCTTTGGCACATGCACCAGCCGCAGTACCGCGATCCTTCCACCGGTCAATACTTGCTTCCCTGGACGCGCCTGCACGCCCTCAAAGATTACTGGGGCATGGTGAAAGTCCTTGGCGAATTTCCCGGCGTCCACGCAACGTTCAATTTCGTCCCCTCCCTTGCCGCGCAGATTGAGGAGTACGCGAGCGGCGAGTTTCGGGAATCGTGGTTTGAGATTGCATTTGCGCACGCCGGTTCGCTCTCCTCAGAACAAAAGCGTGAGGCCCTCCTGCGCGCGTTCCAGCTTAACGACAACTTCCTTCACCGCTGGCCCAGGTTTCAGGAATTGCGTTCGCAGGTTCTTTCGGCTGGCTCGGAAGCCTGCATCGCGCAATTCGTTTTGCAGGACTGGCGCGATTTGCAAGTGCTCTCGCAGCTCGCTTGGATGGACGAGGAATATCTCGCGAAAGATCCCATCATCTCCGAGCTCGCGCGGAAGGGAAGGGGATTCACCGAGGACGACAAAGAAGCTCTTCGCGCCAAGCAACTCGAATTACTCGCCGCCGTGCTTCCCGAATATCGTCTCGCCTCCGAACGCGGCCAAATCGAAGTCTCGACGACGCCTTTCTACCATCCAATCCTTCCTCTCGTGTGCGATACAGACATTGCGCGGGTTTCAAATCCTCACACGCCGCTTCCACATCCGGCGTTTCGCTATCCAGAAGACGCCCGCGAGCAATTGGTCCGCGCGCGAAATTATCACGAGAAGATTTTTGGCAAGCCGCCCAGCGGTCTGTGGCCGTCGGAGGGCTCGGTCTCAGACCAGTCGCTCGAGATCGCCATGGACCTCGGTTTCAAATGGTTTGCCACTGACGAAGGCGTGCTGGGTCGGACCCGTAACATCGGTTTCTGGCGCGATGCCTCCGGTTATCCCGAGAACGGCGGCGATCTCTATTCGCCGTGGAAGCTGGAACGGCCCGGCGGCTCGATGATCGGCTTCTTTCGAGACCATTATCTGTCGGACCTGGTCGGGTTCGTCTATAGCCGCATGAGCGCAGATACCGCTGCAGAAGATTTGCACCGCCGCATTCGACTTATCGCTGAGCGCCAGCCCGCGGGAAAGCCGGCAACGGTCAGCTTGATCCTCGACGGCGAAAACGCCTGGGAATATTACGCAGGCAACGGCCGCGATTTTCTGCGTAAGGTGTATGCCCTGATTGATAAAGATCCCGAAATTTGCGCGCTGACGATGAGCGAGGCGATTCAAGCCGCATCCGATATACCGAAGCTCGAAGGAATCTTCCCGGCTTCGTGGATCAGTGCGAATTTTGACGTCTGGATCGGTCACGGCGAGGATGTCCGCGCATGGGATCTGCTGCGCGACGCGCGAGAAACCTATGAAAGGGCGCTCCAACGTGCCGAGAGAACCAATGCAATTCCGCGTGAGCGCCTCGCCAGCGCCTACGAAGCTTTGCTCGTTGCCGAAGGCAGCGACTGGTGCTGGTGGTTCGGCCCGGAGCACGGCTCTTCAAACGACGCCGAGTTCGATCAGCTATACCGTAAACATCTCACCGAAGTTTATACCGAGCTCGGCGAATCGGTCCCCGACGCGCTGGCATTACCCATCAAGCGCGCCGCCGAACGAGGTCAACGCGAGCCGGCCACTTCCTATCTCGATGTTACCGTCGACGGGCGCGAGACTAGCTATTTCGAGTGGATGGGCGCCGGAATGTATTCCACCGACCAGCGAAGCGGAACCATGCACGGACGAAGCTACGTCCTCGGCAACCTGTATTACGGATTCGGACCGCAGCGTTTCTATATTCGCGTCGACCCTGTAGCCGCCGCGATGTCCGACATTCACGATTTTCAAATGCGCCTCACACTGTGGGACTCGCGCGAGACGCGCATCACTCTTCGAGTGATCGATCGCGAAGTAACTCAGTGCGTCGTCGAGCAAGAGGGCGCCTGCTTGTTGCATCCCGCTCCGGTCGTATCGGCGGCCTACGGAAAGATCCTCGAGGTAAGCCTCGCCCGCGAACTGTTCGATCTAAAGAACCGCCGCGAATTACTGCTCAGCGTCGCGCTGTGGGAAGGCGGCCTGCCGCTCGATGTGCTTCCAGTCGAGGGTATGCTGCAGGTACCGCTCGGGGAAGAGAACTACGCCTGGCCCACCGGGTAGATTCCTTCGAAAATCAGGACACTCCGCGATAAGCGATCATAAACAGCCGGCGAAACGGAAACAGGACACGCCCGTCCGACTGCGGCCGATACAATGGTCGAATCGCTTCCAAATATTCAGCAATGAAACGCAGCCGCTCGGACTCCGAATCGATCGTTTCGAGATACGGCCGCATTCCCGAGCCTTTGTACCACTCCACGATATCTTCCGCGGCCGAAAAAATGTGCAGATAGGTCGTCTCCCAAATATCGAGTCGAGCTGCGTGCGGCGCAAGTACATCGTAGTAATGCGCTAGATTGCTGCTGTGCCACTCGCGCACTTTCCCGTTAGGAAACCAGCGCCTCCACGAAGCCGACGCCGCAATATCGCGCATCAATTGATGCGTCGGCCCCTCGTGATTGCCCGGAAGCTGCGCGGCCAAAGCCCCCGCCGGCGCCACACGAGCCAATAGACGTGGAAAATTTGCTGCGTGGTCGGGAATCCATTGCAGGGAAGCATTTGCAAACACCACGTCGTACCGCGGGCCGCCGTCATCGCCCGCCCATTCGACGATGTCGCCTCTCAACCATTCACGCTCGGGCTGCGATTTGCGCGCAGTCTCGAGCATGGCCTCCGAGCTGTCGAGGCCCGTGATCTCCGCGTCAGGCCATCGCGCTGCCAGCACCTCCGTGCTGTTTCCGGGGCCGCAACCGAGGTCGATCACCCGCCGCGCATCCGGCACCTCTATCCGTGCGGCGAGGTCGCGACAGGGCCGCGTCCGCTCATCTCCAAATTTCAGGTACTGCTCTGAATTCCACGTCGGCATTTGAAATTAACAGCCTAACCATCTCCCGCCGCCAGTCAAGCGTCTCCACGTTCCTCGCCGTGCCAATACACACAGCCGCTCGCAACATTGAACGCAAGAAGCGGATAGTGCGCGCCGAGTCTGTCCACCTAAGCTGGAATTGCCAATCCAATCAGGGGGCCGACATGAAAGAACCAAAGTTCAGCATCCACGCAATTCCAGACGAAATTTCAACCGCCGCGCGCAATACTCGCAAATCCCCGCAATACGGTCATCCGGCTCACGTCGAAGTTGCAGGCGGCACCGGCCCATGCCGTCAATGCCTGCGAAGATTCGAAGTCGGCAAGGAAGGCCGGATATTGTTCACCTACAATCCGTTCGAAGGCCTCGATCCGTACCCCTCACCCGGCCCGATCTTCGTCCACGAAACCCCGTGCCCGACATATTCTCCGCAAAATAGATTCCCAGACACGCTTCGTTCGCTGCCGCTCATGTTCGAAGGTTACGGCAGCGATAGATGGGTGACCGCCCGCAAGAAAGTAAATGATGGAGCGGCCGAGTCTGCAATCGCGAGAATCTTCGATCAGCCCGAGGTCGAGTACATCCACGTTCGTCACGGAGAAGCAGGCTGTTTCATCGCGCATATTAGCCGCGTGTAAACGGCTAAGCCGGGATACCGGCGGCAGCGCCTCGCGCACAACGTCCCCTAATATTCGTCTGGAATCGTGTGTTACACTCCCGCTGACGTCCGATCCAACACCCGACCCGATCGAAGGGCGCCCCCGAGGAGCACGCAGCGATGTTCTTTGTCTTAACCGTCGTTCTTATCATTGCCCTCGTCGGCAGCATCCCCAAATGGCCTCACAGCAGGGGTTGGGGTTACTTTCCTAGCGTCGGCCTGGGTCTGGTGCTGCTCGTACTGCTGATCCTGGCGATAATGCACCGGCTTTAGTCCAGTTTCTACTGTATGGCGTCTGGAATCATCCGCTATAGACTAGTTGCACTGAAGGCGGGCGGACGTCGAGCATCACAAGCATCTCAATCGAGGAGAAAACAATATGGCAACCGAGAAATGTAAACACCCAATCTGTAGCTGCCAGGTAACCGAGGGCAGTTATTGCAGCACCGAGTGCGAAGCCATGGAAAAAACTCCGGATGTCGATTGCCTCTGTCCGCATGCAAGCTGCACCGGCCATACCGAAGCGCGCTCTGCCTCAGCCTAACTAGCCTTCGTGGGCAGAATCCGGCCGTTCGCCGGATGGAGGTACAATGCTGCGTTGGGCGGTAATTTTCCTCGTAATCGCGATCGTCGCAGGCATTCTGGGCTTTGCCGGATTGATGGTTGCGGCGGCAGGAATTGCGAAGCTGTTATTCTATCTGTTCTTGATTCTCTTCCTGATCACACTCATCTCCGGCCTCGTGAATAGAAACAAGGTCTGAGGTGGTTGCCGTAGAGAGGGAGAGAAGCCAGCTTTCCCGCCGCTATTTTCGAAGTCAGGCGTTTTTGACAAACACCAGCGACGCCGAATTAATGCAGTATCGCAAGCCGGTCGGCTGCGGCCCATCATCGAACACGTGTCCAAGGTGAGCGTCGCAGCGCCGGCACGCCACCGCATCTCGAGTGATCCCGAAGCTATGATCCTCGATCGTTTCGATATTTTCTTTCGCGATCGGAGCCCAGAAACTCGGCCAGCCCGTCCCTGAATCAAACTTCGTTTCAGAACTGAATACGGCCGTCTCGCAGCACACGCACCGGAACAAACCCTCGTCATGAAGATTCCAATATTCGCCCGAGAACGCGATTTCCGTGTCCGCTTTCCTTGTGATTTCGTAGACGCTTCGATTTTTTAGCTGCGCCCGCCATTCGTCGTCCGACTTGATGACCTTCGGAACCTGCACCGTCCCCGTTCGCGCGCCATTCCTCGAAAACTCCACGATTGGAACCTTCGCTGGTGGACCTGCCGCAGCCACCTGCGCGGCCATCGCGCTATGTCGGCGAAAGCGCAAGATCGCCAGCCCCATCAGCGCGCTCACCGACAGCGTCAGAAACACCCGTCGCGTAACCGGCCCGGACGGATTGCTATTCAATCTGTTAGCCTCGAATGCCATCACCCCATTTTCGCACGATTCAGCACAGAAACCCGCCTGGCGACAGTAGTTTTACGCAGGCCCACCGCAGTATTGCGTACTAACTCGAATTGACGCTCCGGCCCACGCACCCCATAGTTGCCCGCACTCTAGCAGAGCGCAATTTGAAACAAACGCGCGACGACTGGCGCAGCGCCTCCGGCCTGTCCCAGCCTGCGAAAAAAACATCACCGGGCAAAGAGCTCAAATGACCAGAACCAAATATTCTTTCTGCCTTTCTCTCCTCGCAGCCAGCGCATCGCTACTGATTGCGTCCAATTGCCCAATTGCGCCCATGAAGCCAGCCGCCATTTCTCGGCCCACTCCAACCCGCCAATCCAAGCCGCTGTCCATCCCGCTCACCTTCGAAGCAAATGTTGGACAAGCGCCAACCGAAGTGGCATTCCTGGCTCGCGGGCCTCACCTAACAACACTCTTGACCCGCACCGGGATCGAAGTTGAACCCCCCGGCAGCCGCAATAATCCGCCGATGCATCACCGGATTCAAATCACCTTCGCGCGAGCTTCCCGAAGCTCCGACGAAATCTCTGATCACATGAATGCTTTGGTCACATGGAAGGGAATTGCCCCGCTTCGAGCCCAAACCAACTACTTCATCGGGCGTGACCCTTCGAAGTGGCGCACAGCCATTGCCAATTACGTCCGCGCAGAAGCTCGCCGCATTCTGCCCGGAGTTGACCTAGTCGCCTACAGCAACGGAGCCGCCGATCGCCGCGAAAATCAGCTCGAATTCGACCTCCGAATCGCTCCGGAGGCGAACGCCGACGACCTACGCATCAAGATTTCGGGCGCCGAAGAACTGCGCCTAAACGCTGAAGGCGATCTGCTGATGCAAGTTGAGAACGCCCAGCTCATCCTGCACAAGCCGGCGCTGTACGAAGAAGTCCGCAGCAGGGAACTGGCGCGCAAAAGCGCTGTGGCCGCAAGTCCCGTGCAACGTTACCCAATCGAAGGCGCTTATCTCTTCGAACCCGATGGCTCAATCGGCTTCCGCATCGCTCGCCGCCACCCGCACGCCGCACTCGTAATCGATCCATCGCTCTCGATTACATATTCCACTTTTCTAGGCGGAGCAGGAGAAGACACCGCCAATGGCATAGCGGCCGATTCCACCGGCAAGCTTTATATCGCCGGCACCACAACTTCGGCCTCCACATTCCCTCAATCCGCCCCCACAACAACCGGCCCCGGCGGAGGCGCCACGGACTTCTTCATAGCCAAAATCGACCCCAGCGCCTCAGGCGCAAACTCCCTCATATATCTCGCCTTCCTCGGCGGCAGCGGAAATGAGAACGGCGGCATGATCGCTGTCGACAGCTCCGGCCGTGTCGCAATCACCGGCACAACCACATCCGCGGATTTTCCCGTCACCGACGGCAGCGCTCGCACCAGCGGCGCGAATGACATCGTCGTCACCGAACTCGCGTCCACCGGAGCCTCGCTCGTCTACTCGACCCTCTTCGGCGGCAGCGGTTCGGAATCAACGCAAAATCCCGGTGGCATCGCACTCGATCAAGCGGGCGAGATTTTCATCGCTTCCGACACGACCTCGACGAATCTGCCGGTTACCAGCGGCGCGTTCCAGGCTGTCAACGGCGGCGGCATTAGCGACGGCTTCTTAGCCATATTTCGTCCTCTGGCCACAGCGCCAACTCCGCATCTCAAATATTGCAGCTATCTCGGAATCAACGCCCAAGTGGGAATCGGAGGAGTCGCAGTCGACGCCGCTGGTAACGCCTACATCGCCGGCTTCACCTCCAATCCCGGCACCACGTTCCCAACTTTCAAAGGCTACCAAACCACTTACGCCGGGGATCCATTCGACGCTTTCGTGATCAAAATCCGCCCATCAGGGACGGGCGCTTCCGATTTGGCTTACGGCACATTCCTGGGCGGCGCCGGGCTCGATAAAGCGCTGGCAATTTCCGTCGGCGCAGCTATGCCGGCAACCGCTTACGTCACCGGCACCACGCAATCAACGAATTTCCCCACGAATGGAACAAATGCCGGTGCGCAATCCACGCTGAAGGGAACTGCGAAGGGAAGCGCGAACGCTTTTTTCTCCGCCATCGCCCAGGACGCCACCACGGGAATCACGTCGCTTCTCTACTCAACCTATCTCGGCGGCACTCAATCCGATTCCGGCCTGAGTGTCGCCGTGGTTGCCCCCAATGCTCTCTACATCTCCGGTAAAACCACCTCGTGGGATTTTCCCTGGTTCAACAATCTTCAACCCTTCACCGGCAATGAAGACGCCTTCGTCGCCAAATTCGACCCCACCGCCGCAGGCCCCGCATCATTGATCTACGCCACTCCGCTCGCTGGCACCGCTCCGCCCGTCGGCACAGCCGTCACGGATGGCAATGCCATCGCAGCCGACGCCTTAGGAGACGTGTACGTTGCAGGACGCTCGACCTCAGCCGATTTTCCAAGCGGCGTAAATCTCGGCACCGGATTGCAGTCAATCTGTTCAAGCTGTCAGCAGTTGCCGCCCGCAGCAGACGCTTTCGTTCTCGCGTTTCGCGAGAGTGCTACTTCGTCACCAAGCCTCTCCTTCACCACGCTCAACATGAATTTCGGCGCTCAGCCCGTCGGCGCGCAAAATATTCCCCCGCTTTTTTCCGCGCTTATCAACACAGGCGACGCTCCTCTCCACGTCTCGAATATCGCTTTGTCAGGCCCAGACGTCGCCTCCTTCTCATTAGTCGGCTCCGATCCCTGCATCGGAACGCCCATGCCTCCACGCGCCACATGCTCCTTTGAAGTCAGTTTTTCGCCCACCTCCGTCGGGCCTGCAGAAGCCTTCGCCACCATCACGGACGACGCACCAGGAAGCCCTCACGTCCTCTCCGTCGCAGGAATCGGCAGCGGTGCACTCGCAGCCCTCTCCACCACGAGCCTCTCGTTTGGAAATCAGCCGCAAGGTTCCATCAGTCCGGCAAAAGCCGTCATCTTGTTCAACCAGGGCAACCAACCTCTCACGGTCACAAATCTCACGCCCACCGGCCCCGATGCCAATCAATTCGCGCTTCAATCCAACGTTTGCGGTTCAAACTCCATCGCAGGCGGAGCCTCGTGCACCATTAACGTCGTGTTCGCGCCGCTGGCCATTGGCCCCTATCAAGCCGAAATCGACATCATCGACAATTCCGGTGGCCTCACTGGAGCCAAGCAGGTGATTGCCCTCTCAGGCACAGGAGTTGCGGCCTCGCCAATCGCGAATCTCTCGCCCGCCTCTCTCACCTTCGGAACGCTCGCGGTAGGAACCACAAGCGGTCCCCAGCCAATCACTCTTCGAAATCTGGGCAGCGCCGCCCTAACCCTGTCGCAACTAACCTTCACCGGCCCTGACGCAGCCAGCTTCGCCGTAGCCCCCACGGGCACCACCTGCCCGGTCGGCAGCACCGTCGCCATCGGCGCCAATTGCCTGGTGCAAATCGCTTTCGCTCCACAAACAAGCGGCGCCAAAAACGCCACAGTCAATTTCATCGACAACGCCTCCGGCAGCCCTCAATCCATCTCGCTGGCAGGCACGGCAATTGCTCCCGCGCTGCAGATCTCATCGGCCTCGCTAACTTTCGCCGCTCAAAGCGTCGGCACAGCAAGTCCATCACAAACGATTACACTGTCCAGCACTGGCACCAGCTCAGCAACGATCAACGGGATCACCATCACAGGCGCAAACGCGAACGACTTCAGCGAGAACGGAAATTGTTCTTCTGTCTTAGGCGCTGGCGCAAGCTGCCAAATAATCGTAATTTTCAAGCCGCTCGCGGCAGGGAATCGCTCCGCCTCAATTTCAATCTCTGACAACGCCGCAGGCAATCCGCATTCGGTATCCTTAACCGGCACCGCGACTCAAGCGGCTGTTTCCCTCTCGCCATCGACTTTGAATTTCGCAAACCAGTTGGTCGGCACAGCAAGCGCCCCAGTAGCTCTCACCGTAACAAACACGGGCACAGGCGCGCTCGTCATCGGTTCCATCTCATTCTCCGGAACAAACGCGGCTGACTTCGCTCAGAAGGGCACCTGCACAGCGCCAATCGCCCCTGCGGCAACCTGCCTAATCAATGTCACTTTCACGCCCACCGCAGTCGGCCCTCGCACCGCCACCATGGTCCTGGCCGACAATGCATCGAATGCGCCTCAGTCAATTGATCTTACCGGCGCAGCAATGAACTTTGTCATCGACCCACCCAACGTGGGTGCAACGTCCGCCACAATCACAGCCGGACAAACAGCCACCTATCAACTCGCCCTGCAATCCATCGACGGCTTCGCCGGCCCAGTCACCCTCACCTGTACAGGCGCCCCAGCCGGTGCCACATGCACGGTGATTCCGACACCGGTAACGCTAACCGCCAACGCCACAGCCCCCTTTCAAGTACAAGTGACAACAACAGCTCGCACAATTTCGGCCAATCTCGTGAGCCCGCCAACGCCCCAGGCTCCCCAAACGCCGCCCACACAGACGTTCCCACCTACACTGCCGGTCACGACGTTGCCAATCCTCCTCGCCGTTCTATCTATCGCGCTCTCCACCGAGATTTTCAGAATCCCGACGCCACTAATCCCATCGCCCCATCGCCTCCTAACATCACAGCTAATCTGCGCCCGCCGACAAACAAGCCACCACAAACCAGCTGCCAATCCCCACACCACCACCAAGCAAAAGTTCCGCAAGCACGTCAACCCGCGAACCGCCATAGCCGCAACTCTCGAAATTGCACTGATCCTATCCATGCTCTCCTGCGGCACAAAAACCCCACCAACCCCCCAATCAGGCACGCCAGCCAACACATACACCCTCACCCTATCTGCCTCCACCCCAGGCGGACCCCCACCCACGACCCAACCGCTCACCCTAACCATTCAGTAGCCCATTCGCTAGCACAGCCCTAATAATACATAATATTCATTAGCGGAACTCAACATAAAAGATGACCGATTATCCTGGTCGCGACCGGTCGCTACCTCGGTAGGGATATTTTTCGCGTCGAGCAGCAGGAGTTCTTTGATCCGGGCGTTTGTTGGTGCATGTGCTTCAGCGGCAGTGGCCTGTGTGGCAGAGGGTGGCGGCGGAGCTTACGGCGCCTATGGCGGCGCCAATGGCTAGCCAGTGGGCGTTGCGTTTTAGGCGGAGCCAGAAGGGGCCGCCTTTTGCGGCGGTGACGGCGGCGTCGCGTTCGCGGGTGAGGGCGCGGATTTTGAAGGCGTCGTCGGAGGCGTTTTGTTTGGCTGCGGTGAGCTGGAGTTGGCAGGCGCGGCAGTCTTGGACGTAGTTGTAGAGGGTGGCGAGATCGGCGGCGGGGATTTCGGCGGTGGATTGTGGCGTGGTGGCGGAGCTCGGGGAGGCCATGGCGTTTGACGTCAATGGCGCTCGATTCGCGGCGTTTGTGGTGGGGGCGGGAAGTGACGCGGCAGTTCCCTGCTGGTTTTGCTGTGGTGGTGCCGCGGTTTCGCTTTGCGTGTTTGGCGAGGACGACGGGGTTTGCGCTGGCGCGACGTTGGTGCTATCGGCTGAAATTTTTGCGGTTGGCGTGCGGTGGAAAAGCAAATCGAGAAGCGATTTGGGGCGCTCGGTTTCTTGCCGTGCAGTTTTCGAGTTTTGCTGCTGCGTGTTCGGCGGAGGCAAAGGCGCCGGCGAGACGCCGGCGGTACGAACGTCCAGTGCGTTAGCGTCGTTGCTGGGTGGCGCGGGCGTAGCGGATGACGGCAACGGCGCCGGCCGGAGGCCAGCGGTACGAAAATCCGGCGCGTGAGCATCATTACTGAGTGACCCGGACGAAATTGCGATTGGTTGCGGGAGTTGTAACGCGTCTTGGAGGGCGCGGGCGAGTTGAGCTGGCGTTTCGTTTTGTGCGTTGCGTTTTAGTGTGTCGATTTGGGCGAGTGCGTCTTTGAGTGTGGCGTTGCGGTCGCGTTCGCGGGCGTCGGCGGCGTCGAGGGCTTGTTTTTGTGTGGCGAGTGTGGAGGCGAGGCGGAGCTGGTCGTCGTGGGCGGCGAGCCAGGCGTGGAAGATGAGCGCGGCGAGGAGGAGTGCGGCGCAGAAGGCGGCGATTTCGATTGTGCGGCGGGTGGTGAGAGTAGGAGGCATGTTGAGATGGAGACAGCGAGTTGGTAAAGCGGGTAGTTCCCTGCTAAGCGGCGCTGATTGGTGTGCGACGGAGAAGGCTAACGGCAACAACGCCGGCGGGACGTCGGCGGTACGAACGGCAACTGCGCGAAGAACGAAGAACGATGTTGCGATGCGTGCCGAGGATTTGCGATCGCGCTGCGTTTTCGCCCTGGCGCAGGCTGAAGCCTACGCTACTGAACTGCAACGGCGTGAGCAATGACGACGGCGAACGGAACGACTCGTTGCGTGTGCGTCATTGTGCGGGGCAGAGGCCTGGGGTGTCGCAGGGTGGGTAGGGTTGCCAGTGCCAGATGAATGATCTATTTGGCGGATGCCTGGGGGGCGGTGGGCGGCGCCGGCGGAAGAGACACCTGGACGAGTGGCGATGGGACGGACTCGAGTCCGTTGGAGGTGGCGGTGACGTAGTAGCAGGAGAGGCCGATGAGTGGCGCGGCGTCGCTGAAGGTGGCGGTGGTGACGGGCGTGGCGTTCAGTTTGGTGAAGCCGCTGGGCGCGGTGGTGGGGCACTGCCCTGCTGCGCGGTAGACGTTGGATTGGGGCGTGTCGACGGAGTTGGTCCAGGTGATGGTGGCGGTGTGTTGTGCGTGAGCGGGGGCGGCGAGGACGAGGATTGCGGCGAGTGCGATGGCGACGGATGCGGGGAATTTTGCGGGGTGCGATGGTGATGCGGTGCGGTTTTTCATTTTTGTGATCCTTTGATTTGGGTAGCACAGGCATTCTTGCCTGTGCCGCAAGTTGATTGGGTCTTGGCGTGTGTGAACCGAGGAAGCGAAGGAATGCGTTGGGTTGATTTTGCTGTGTGGCGCGATGGTGCTGTTTGGCGTGTTCGGGCACGGCATGTCGAAGATCCCGCATGGGTTCGCGGGGCCGTGCCCCTACTGAAGAAACGGCGCAGCAACTGCAAAAAAGAACGATGTCACGGTGCGTGCCAAGCATCGCGATCGCACTTCATTGTTGCGCGGGCACAGGGAGTATTGCCTGTGCTACTGAACGGCAACGGCGAGAAGAACGATGTCATGGCGTACGCCAAGAATCCACGGCTGTGCTGCGTTGATAGGGTGGCGCAGGCTGAAGCCTACGCTACTGGTAGTGCACTACGCGGGCTAGGACTTGCGCGGCGTAGCTTGTGTTGGCGCCGCCGTTCCATAGCGCGAGGGCGCGATGGACGACGTCAGCTGCAACGCTCGCTGCATCGCTGTTATTTGCGACGCTTGCCGCGTCGTTTGTGCCGGCGCGCAGCTTTGCGGCGAAGACTGCGCAGCCGATCGCGAGGCCTGTGGCCGGATCGCAAAGTGCGGCTAGCGATTTCGCGGTGAAGCCGTGTTCGCGCGCCACCTGTCCCATCACTTGCATTAAGCCCCAGGACATTGAGCGCGCTACTTCTTCCGTTGGTGCCAGGCCGAGTGGGGCGACGTAGCGCGTGCGGAAGGCGGGTTCGTAGCGGATGGCGTGCGGGTCCCAGGCGGATTCTTGTTCGACGATGGCGCAGACGAGCGCGGGGTCGAGTGAGTGTTGCGCGGCGGCGGCGCGGGCGAGCGCGATGAGCGCGGGGCGATCTGTAGGCGCTGCGGCGTTATCGGAGTTGTGCATCAAGTTAGCGGCTGCGGTCGTTTAGGTCGATCCAGCGAATTGTTGGCACCTGGTCGCGTTCGATTCCCTGCTTGTCGCAGAGTTTCTCCAGCATTTCGTAAATGTGCGGGAGGTGGTTTGTGGCCATGTCTTCGACGAAGGCGCGCGTGAGCTCGTCGTTGCGAATGCGGCGGTAGATCCAGCGGAGAAAAACGACGAACTGCACCAGCGACGTGAGGGCGAGCGGCCAGGCGTTCGCTTCGAGGAATTTGAGGAGTTGGGGCACGGAGTCACCGGGAGAAACAAAGCACGGAGACGCTGAAGAAACTGCAAATGCGAACAGAACGCTGTCATTGGTGTGTGGCAAGCATCTGCAATCTTCGCTGCGTTGATGCGTTGGCACAGGCAGGATTGCCTGTGCTACTGAAAAGCGACTCACCGTGCAGTGCAGAATTGAACGATGCCAAAGGAATTGTTATTATGAGCACGAAACAGAAGCGACATGCCTCGTGGATATTTTAAATTTCGATCGAAGGTTGCACGCCGTTGGGCGACCATGGCGGTTATATTGTTTTGCGCGTGGGTCTTGTTGAACGGGCTATCCGCTTACTTTACGCCCGGCGGACAACATATCCTGCAGGGGCTTTGGGTGAGCGCAGCCATATTTCTGTTCAACGCCAGCGTTATTGAGATGATCGCGAGACGAAACTACCCCCGGAAACTTGACGCACTGAAGTTGAAATGAGTCCTTCGCAGTTGATGCTATCGCTCACCGAAGCCCGCCGCTCCAATCCCACGAACTAGCCAACGAATTAGTCAAGAAAACAAACTACCCAAACAGCGAGGCGATGCTGGACCCTACGCCGAAGAGGCTGCTGAGGCCGCCCGTGGAGGAGCCGTCGGATGCGCGCTGGCGTACGCCGAGCAATTGTGATGGGACGCCCATGGCGTGGCCGAGGAGATTCGTGTCGATGCCGTAGGTTTGGCCGAGGGCGCTGAGGCCGGCGAGTTGATCCTTCGTGCGTTGATTGGCGAAGGCGATTTGATTTTGCTGAGCTTGACTGGCGAGCGACTGCGCTCGTTCGCGGCCCAGTTGCGCGGTGAGTTCGGGAGCTGCGGCGGTGTCATTGGTGGCGGCGGTGCGATTGGCGGCGCGTTCGCGGAGCGCGTCGAAGGCAGTGTTCGCAGCGCCCATGCTTTGCTGCGTGATGGCGGACTGCTCGGCGGGCGTGTAGCCGGGGTTGGTGAGGAGCGATTGAATGGCGGGGAGCAGGAGGGAGCGGTCCTGCGTGCCCTGTTGGTTCGATTGCGAGATGAGCTGGTTTTGTTGCGCGAGCTGCTGGTCGGTGAGCTGGCGGGTGCTGTGTTGTGCGCCGCGTGACATGGTGCCTCCGGGGAGTGATGAGTGACTGCGTCGAAAAGTATTCCAGTAGGGGCACGCATGCCGTGCCCGGCGTAAGAACTTGGCGCGATCGTGCCATTGAAGGTGGCTTTTAGTAGCACAGGCGTCCGCCGACAGGCGGCAGCGTGAAAATGACGCCTGTGCCGCAAGTTGATTGGGGCTTTGCCTGTGCGAAACGAGGAAGCCAAAAAAATGCCTTGGGTTGATTTTGCTGTGAGGTGCGACGGTGATGGTGGCGCGTTCGGGCACGGCATGCTGTGCCCCTACTGAAGAAACGGCAAAGGCCAAAAGAACGCTGCGTTTTTCGTGTGCCAAGCATCGCGATCGTGCCGCGTTGTTACGCGGGCACAGGCAGGAATGCCTGTGCTACTGAAAGGCGACACCCAAACGAAAAAAGGACACGGCTGCTGGCCGTGTCCTTTTTCTATTCACGCTCGTACTGATTGCGTCGCGCGCCGTCGAAATGCCCGGTTCGCATGCAGCACTTCTTGAAACCGGCGGCGAGAACCGCACGGGCAGAGATCGTTCCTGCCGAGTTTTTCGACGAGCTCCTTGTCGCTATGAACGACGCGGAGGCGCGCTGCACTTTCGTTTCTGATGGAAAACCCTTGCGACGCTTGCTGCTTGGTTCGAAGAAAAAATTCGCTGCTCATGGGAGTCTCTCCTTCCAGATGGATTGCCCGTCACATCCCGAAGGGAAACTCTATCGTCAACCATTTTACCTCGGCATCGCAGCTGAACAATAGTCCTGTGGTACCAGTTCCGCCACGCTGTGCGCCAAGTATTTTTAATCTGCGATGGTGCCGATGGCGTGTTCGGGCACGAGGCATGCCGTGCCCCTACTGAAGAAACTGCAAATGCGAACAGAACGCTGCGGTTTTCGTATACCAAGCATCGTGATCGAGATGCGTTGATACGTAGGCACAGGCAGGATTGCCTGTGCTACTGAAAGGCGTTAGCGCAGCCGGCGGCAGTATGGCGTCCAGGCGTCGTCGCGAATCCAGCCTAGGCCTTCGAGGCGACGGCCGAAGCGGCGCGCGACCGGAGGCGGGAGCCAGGCGTGCGCGTCGTCGAAGCCGCGCGAGAGTAGATCGCGGGCGCCTGCGTCGTGCAACGCGAGGATGCGCGCGTAGCGTTCGCGCGGCGTGCCGGCGTCGGGGTCGGCGACGAGGTACATCTCGCGAGTGATGCGCGCAAGCGATGCGCAGACGGGGCGGCCGGAGGCGTCGTCAATAACAAGCTTCGAGATGAAAATCGGATCGCCGAGATCGGGGAACGCGTAATCGAAGCCCTGGCGCGCGTGGATGCGGCGAAGGGCGTCGAGATCGGCGGAAGTGTAGGCGCGAACGTGCATGGCTGGGTGGTCCGTGATACGCAAACTGCCGATTCGCTATTTTTCAGTAAGGGCACGTCTTTGACCTGCTGCCCGCGGTGGCGGGCCGTGCCCGGCGATGGAACTTGGCGCGGTTGCCACGTTCGGTGTGCTGGCGATTTCAGTAGCACAGGCATTCCTGCCTGTGCCACAAGTCGAGTGGGGCTTCGCGTTTGCGAAACGAGGAAACGAAAGAATGCGTTGGGTTATGTACCGCCGGCCTCTGGCCGGCGTTTTTGAATTTGGGTCTTTGTGCGAAAAATGAAAACAACAGGAAAAGTAAAACCGGAGGTACGAAATTCAAACGCGAGACCAACGTCAACTGCGCCGGCCGGAGGCCAGCGGTACGAAAGGCAACGGCAAGAAGCATGCGTGCGCCAAACATTGCGATCTGCGGTGCAGCGTTACGTTGGCGCAGGCTGAAGCCTACGCTACCTAGAAGACGCGCGGGCGCAGGAGCGGGTGGGCGCGGGCAAGGGCTTCGGCGGCGTCGAAGGTGGTCGAGCCCGGCGTCACGCCGTGTGACGCGAGCGCTTCGTGCGCGGCGTGCGAGATTGCTTTTGACGCGAAGGGATGCGGCAGCGCTTCGAAAGCAGCGTCGTCATCGAGCGCGAGGTGAACGCCTTCGTCGGCGTCAATGAGGACGATGATGCGCGTCGCGTCGAGCAATTCCCTGCTGGCGATGGCGCTATCGTCGTCGCTTAGCGCGAGCCAGTGCGAATTTGCGAAGCGGTGCGCGTGGCGGTGCCAGTCGGCGAGCGTTGTGATGTAGTAGCGGCGTCCCGTCATGGGTTTGAGTAGCACAGGCATTCCTGCCTGTGCCAACGTAAAAGCGAGCCTGGATTTCAGATGTTGGGCTGACGCGCGACTGCGTTCTTTGATTTTGCAGAAGTTCGAATGCGAAAGGAACGATGTCGCGTTGCCAGCCAAGCATTTGCGATCTGCGCCGCTTAGCGGCTTGGGGCACAGGCAGGAATGCCTGTGCTACTGAAGAGCGGCCCGAAATAGAATCGTTACTTATTGGATTATTGTGTAGGTCCGCGCAAACGCAACCCGGAAAGAATGTGGGAATCTGTTTTGTGAGCACACATGCCAGGATCTGGGCCGCACAGATTTTACTTTGTCGATAAGCCGCCGGTAGTCTTCAACATTTTGGCGGCCCTTCTCTTTGCGAATACCTTTTTGCTTCTGGGGTTCGCCCTGCTGGGACGATATATTTTCCCGCCAGCTTCCGCGAATCTGCCCGCCTGTCCAGAATTCACAACCTCAAGGGTGGCCCTTCACGTTCCCGCCATGATTCGCCTCTACGCCAAGTGGGATAACGCAATCCAGTTTGTTCTCCTCGGGTTGCTCGCGCTCACAATGCTCATCTTCCGAAAGCGCGTGCGCTACGAGTATCGTGGACGAACGTTGTCTTGACCTTGTCCGTTCATTTCCTTGCAACCTAAATACTACGAGCTGAAGGTGTAGTTGTGCGTCAGCACTGCGGCGGCGTGGCGGCCGGCGAAGAATTGCTGGTAGGGTGCGCAGCTGATCGTTACTTTTTCGCTGGCTTCGATGATGGCTTCGATGCGCTGTAGCGTGATGCGGCCGAAGCGGCCGACGAGAATATCGCTGAGGCAGAGGCGCTCGGCGCGCATGGGCGAACCGTCGGCGAGAGTGAAGATGTGATGCGGCGTGACGTCGAGCGTCTCGCCATTTGAAAAGTGCAGGCGGATGAACGTCTCGGCGTCGCGCACTTCGTGGCGAATGATGCGCGTCCAACCTTCCGCGGTGCCGCCCATTGCTGCGGCTGCGTTGCTCGAGGCGCTGGTGGCCGCGGTGGTTGCGTCGGCGCGCAGGATCGACGGGCAGCGCAGATGTTCGCCCACCGCGCACGTTTCGATCGCAACTGTGCCGCGCTCTTTCGTGAGCACCACCGTGCCCGCGCGCAGACAGCTTCCGCTGCCGCCGCCCGAGCCGCCGCCTGTTCCTGAGCTCGTGGTGGCGGCGACAACCGCGCCTTGCGAAAGTGGAATTCGCGATTGCAGCGCTTGCTGTTGCGCGGCGGAATTTGTTTTCGCGGCGAACGCATTTGCGGGCGAGCCTGCGCTGCTCACACCGCCCGCTACCCAGCCGATCGCGAGCGCGGCGTCGTCGTAATAAGGATAAAAATAATAAGTGGTGGCGGCGATGAGTCCGTTGATCGCGAGCGAGCTGTTGGGGACTGCGGTAGTCGAGCCGTCGGCGCGCGAAATTGTGAGGCCGGTCCACGACCAGGTGATCGTGGTGGTGGTCGAGACGTAAGTGAACGCGCCCGACCAGGTGGGCGGCACCGAGCCTTTCATCAGCACGCCGGATTTTGCGGGGTCCACTTTGCCGCCGGTAAGCGCGCCGGAAGTGACGCGTGCGAAAAGCGAGCCGTCGGTGATCTGGTCGTCGAGCGACCACCCTTGATTCGGCCCGAGCGAAGCTTCGGCGAGGCGCTTCAGCGCTTCGTAGAGCTGCGGGTTCGAGGTGCGCAAGGATTCAATTTGGGGGACGGTGAGCATTTTGTTTGGGTAGCGTAGGTGCGCCGGAAGGCGCCGTGAAAATGACGCCTGTGCCGCAAGTTGATTGTGGCGTCGTGTGTGCGAAGCGAGGGATGCGAACGAACGCGTTGGTTTATGTACGCCGGCCTCTGGCCGGCGTTTTTGAATTTGGGTTCGAAAAAGATAAAAGCGAAAGGCGACGTCAAATGCGCCGGCCGGAGGCCAGCGGTACGAAAAGCGGAAGCGAAAAGAACGATGTCATGCGTTCGCCAAGCATTTGCAATCTCCACCGCGTAGCGACTTGTGGCACAGGCAGGATTGCCAGTGCTACCTAAAAGCATCCGACAAGTGTCATCTTGTTTGTCCGACAGTTGTCTGATAACATGTCAGATGTTCACGGCAAGCGACAGATTCCACGTTGGATAGGGGTACGGGCTATGGCGCGCAGGAAGAAAGTATCGACTACAATTTCACCGGAGAGCTATGCGTTTCTCCGCGCGCTGATTCGTTCGAGGAAAGCGGAGAATCTGGCGCAGGCGCTTGATTACGTGCTTGATGAGATGCGTCGAGCCGAGAATCGCGCACGCCTCGAGGCGGCGACAACGGCGTATTACGACAATGCTCCACAGGACGTGATCGACGAAGAGAACGAGATTGCCGAATCTTTTGCGAAAAGTGCCGGCGAGATAAATCTTGATGAGTAGGGCGGTGTCATCACGTGGCGAAATCTGGAGCGCAAAGGTCGGCGAACCGCCTGCACTTCACTGGGTCGTTGTGGTTTCGCCAAATGGGAGAAACCATAGCGCTACGATCGGCAGCATCTTGGTCGTTCCCTTCAGCAGCAGCCTGCGCGAAGGGCCTACAACGTTGATTGTCGATTCTCAGGAAACCGGTTTGCCGAAAAGATCATGTTTGCGCGCTCATTTTATTCAGCCGCTCACAAAGGCACGACTCGTCGAACGCATGCCGCGGGAACTTTCCAGCACACAAATGGAGGAGTTGTGCCTGGCGATTCGAAGATCGTTTGATCCGGATGCACCGTATTGGAAGGCTGCGCCCTAAAGGGCGGAGCTAGACGCTATGCGTTGGTGCCGCGGACTACTGCGAAGGGGTCGGGCTTCGCCCAGGGGACTAGTTTCGTTACTGAGAACCAGGCGCCTGCTGCGTTTGTGCTTAGCTGGACGCTGATGCGTTCGCCGAGGACGTTGATGAATTGCTCCATGTCGCGGGAGGCTGGGGCGCTGAGGGTCCAGTTGCCTAGCGACGTGAGCGTCACATCGCCGGGCGAGAATGCGTTGAGCGCGAGCGCACCGGCGCCTTGCACGTAGGCGGTGAGGTAGCCGAAAAGGCTACGACCGCTGATGCCGGTCGAGGCGAGGTACGCGGTGGCGTAGTAGGAATGGATTGCGACGCCGTCGTCGGAGAACGCACCGGGCGTGAGCGCGCGGATCTTTGCGCTGCCATCATTCGAGCCGAAGAAAATTTGCGCGACGCCCGTTGAGCGTTCGACAAGCGCGCAGGAATTCGCGGCGATTTTCCAAGGCGTCCATTTCCGCGAGCGCTCGGGAGATTGAAAAACGGCGACGAGCGGATCCTGCAACCCTTCGCTGTATTCAAGCGCGAGAATTTCGTTGGGCTGCGTTGCGGTGCCCATCGGCACGCCGACGAGAATGCGTTTGTGCTGAGTGTCTACTACCACCCACAGACTCTGCGCGGCTTGCCAATTGATCGCGTCCCAGGTGGGCTGAATTTCCTGTGAGAGCTTC
>DATNKB010000493.1:0-14500 GCA_035603595.1 Candidatus Dormiibacterota bacterium | reverse complement strand
TGCGCGTGCCGCCTGATAAACCTGAGTACACCTTGAGACGAGTCTGGCTGACCAAGGAAGAAGAGGAAGGCTACTACTGCGGATTTTCGAACGAGGGACTCTGGCCACTGTGCCACATCGCGTATACGCGGCCCATCTTTCGAGCGTCAGACTGGAAAAGCTATCAGGAAGCGAATCGGAAGTTTGCCGATGCGGTGCTGCAGGAAATCGAGACCGCAAAGCATCCGCTCGTCCTGGTGCAGGATTATCATTTTGCGTTGCTGCCCCGCATGATCAAGGAAGCGCGCCCCGACGCGCGAGTGGCAATTTTCTGGCATATCCCATGGCCGAATCCGGAGGCATTTGGAATCTGCCCGTGGCAGCGTGAAGTTCTCGATGGCTTGCTAGGCGCGGACCTGATTGGCTTCCACATCCAGGCCCATTGCAACAATTTCCTGGAAACGGTGAATCGCGCTCTGGAATCGCGAATCGAGTGGGAACGCTTTGCCGTGAAACGACACGGGCAGACGACGCTGGTTCGTCCGTTCCCAATCAGCGTGGATTTCCGCGAAAGCCAGGTGGAAGCTGCCAGTTCCGATTCCCCGTATGTTCGGCGCACGGCGCTTTTGAAAAACCTGGGGATCGAAGCAAGTTTTATGGGCGTTGGCGTGGACCGCATCGACTACACCAAAGGAATTATCGAGCGGTTCCGCGGCGTGGAGCGGTTCCTGGAACGATGGCCCTCCTATGTTGGCCAGTTCACGTTCGTCCAAATCGGAGCTCCTAGCCGCACGCACATTCCGCGCTATCATGATTTTGTGACGGAAGTGGAAGCCGAAGCCTTGCGCATCAATACAAAATTCCAGACGTCGAAGTGGAAGCCGATTGCCCTGCTCGCCCGCCATCACGAGCACACTGAAATTCTGCCGTACTACCAGGCGGCGGATCTTTGCATGGTGACTTCGCTGCACGACGGTATGAACCTGGTGGCAAAAGAATTTGTTGCAGCTCGCGAAGATGAGCAGGGGGCGCTAATCTTGAGCCGGTTCACGGGAGCAAGCCGGGAATTGCGCGACGCAATCATCGTGAATCCGTATGACATCGAACAACTCAGCGATTCCATCCGAATGGCTCTCGAGATGGACGCAACCGAGCGCCACCGGCGCATGCAGCGAATGCGGCGCAACGTGAAAGAGCACAATGTGTATCGCTGGGCGGGAAATTTGATTACAGATTTGTCCGAAATTCGAATCGAAGAACCGCGGGCCGAAGACGGCCACGACCGCGAAGACAAAGAACCGGGCAACCCCACGTCCCGACTGGCAATCGTTTCGAGAAAGGCAGGCGCGGCCAGTGGCGACTAACGCTCAGGAGAAAAGCGTTGACGATTCCTCGCCGGCGCTGGTGATAGTGCCGCGCAAGCGGCGATCCACACAGGATTTGCGCCGCTTGAGCAGTGCATGGCCCGAAGTAATCGCCCGCATTCGCGAAGCAGATCAGCGGCTTTTGCTGCTTGATTTCGACGGAACGCTGGTGGGTTTGCGGCGGCATCCCGACGACGTGCGGTTTTCCGAGCGCGGAAGAAAAATTCTGCGTAAGCTTGTCGGCCACGAAAATCTTACGGTGGCGGTGGTGAGCGGCCGCGAGTTGGAGAAAATCCAGACGCTCGTCGGCGTCGAGGGCATACGATACGTGGGCTTACATGGCGCGGAGCGTGCCGGAGAGACCACGGTTCCGAGCATAGCCGCCAGGCAGATGGTGGAAGCCGCGCTGACAGCCGCCCAAACGGGCTTAGCGGGCCTCCGCGGAATCGAGATTGAAGATAAGCACCTCAGTTTTGCCGTCCATTATCGCGGAGCTCGCCAGCCCGCCACAGAAGCAGCGAGCCGCGTGGTAGGCGATATTGTTGCGACGTCTAACGACAAGCTGCGCATTTTGTCCGGCAAAAAGGTGTGGGAAGTGCTGCCGCGCGAATTCCCGGGCAAAGGTGTTGCGGTTCTTGAGCTATTAGCGCGACTTCCGGAAAAGAAAATCGCCATCTATTTCGGAGACGATGAAACCGACGAGGAAGCCTTCTCCGTATTGCCCGGCCAAATCACGGTAAACGTCGGAAGCGGAGTGAATTCGCACGCCTCGTTTTACGTGCAAAGCCCCTCCGAAGTATTGCAATTTTTGGCGAGGCTGGAAAAAGAGCTAGATTAGGCGTAGGGGTTTTGCTGGATTGTCCCCTGTATTCGTCGGTTGGTACCCTCCCAATTTGCTTCGTCAGGCCGTCTATCGGAGCCGACCGCATGCGCAGACGGAAAGATTCTTACTCGTGGGGCTCCCCGGAAACGAAAAGCGCTGAACCGCCGGGCACTCATGGTGTGACGCGGCGGTCGTTTCTGACAAATGTAGCAACCGCCGGAATCGCTGCGACGGCCAGCCCGCTGCTGCGTTCGGCTCCGCATACAATTGAGGTACCGCCAGCTCCCGCAGTTTCAAAACCGACGGGCACAGTTCCGGTCGAACTGAAAATCAACGGCCAAATCCACCAATTGCAAATCGAATCGCGCGTGACGCTCCTCGACGCGCTACGCGAAAATCTCGGCCTCTTCGGCACGAAAAAGGGATGCGATCACGGCCAGTGTGGCGCCTGCACCGTGCACGTGAACGGGCGGCGCATCAATTCCTGCCTCACCTTTGCGGTGATGCATCAGCAGGATGAAATCACCACCATCGAAGGGCTCGCGAAAGATGGCCAACTTCATCCGATGCAAGCCGCTTTCCTCGAGCACGACGGCTTTCAATGCGGCTATTGCACCTCGGGACAAATCATGTCGGCCGTAGCGCTGCTGAAAGAGCCGTGCGAATCAAATGACAACGCCATTCGCGAATGCATGAGCGGAAATATCTGCCGCTGCGGAGCATACGAAAATATTGTGGCTGCGGTGCGCTCGGTGCGAGGCCGAGCTTAACGGAGTAAGTGTCGGCAAGGAATCACGATGGAACCCTTTCAGTACACAAAGCCGGCCACTGTAAACGACGCGATGACGAGTGTCGCTGCGAGCGGCGCGAAGTTCGTGGCAGGCGGCACGACGCTGATCGATCTGATGAAGCTGAACGTGGAGCGTCCCACCGCGCTCGTGGACATCAACATCCTGCCGCTCGATCGTATCGAGCCCGAAGCCGGCGGCGGCCTGAAAATCGGCGCCATGGTTCGCAATAGCGATCTTGCCCATGATTCGCGCGTGCAGCAGATGTATCCGGTACTGTCGGAAGCGTTGCTTTCGGGCGCTTCGCCGCAACTGCGAAATATGGCGACGACCGGCGGAAACCTGCTGCAGAGAACGCGCTGCTACTATTTTCGCGACACGAACTACGCCTGCAACAAACGCGAGCCAGGTTCGGGGTGCCCTGCGATCGACGGCTACAACCGCATGCACGCGATTCTAGGAACCAGCGAGCACTGCATCGCTACGCATCCGTCGGACATGGATGTGGCAATGATGGCATTGGGTGCCACGATTCATTTGAACGGTTCTGCTGGAGAGAGAAGCGTACCCATCACTGAGTTCTATCTTCTGCCGGGGAATTCGCCGGACCGCGAGAACGTGTTGCGAAAAGGCGAAATCATCACGCACGTCACGCTGCCGGCTCTGCCTGCCAGTGCGAAATCGCACTACTTGAAGCGCCGCGACCGCGCTTCTTATGAATTCGCGCTCGCATCGGCCGCGGTTATCGTCGACATGAACGGCAACAAGATCCGGAAAGCGCAGATTGCGTTGGGCGGAGTCGGCACCAGGCCGTGGCGTTCACCGGAAGCGGAGCGGGAATTGGCGGGAAGTGATGTGAGCGAACGCACATTCCGCAAAGCAGCCGAAGCTGCGCTTCATGGCGCAAAACCCTATCGCAATAACGGATTCAAGGTCGAATTAGCCAAGCGCACGCTGGTGCGCGCGCTACAAACAGTTACTGCTTCTGCCTAAAGGATCGAGCTGAGAGAGGTTCGTGTGCCGCAAGAATCTTCAGTCATCGGAAAAGACATCACGCGCATCGATGGCGCCATGAAAGTCACCGGCGCGGCGAAGTATGGCGTCGAATATGCGCTCGACAATATGGCCTGGGGCGTTGGCGTTGGAAGCACGATCGGCTCGGGGAAAATCGTGAGTATCGATTCGAGCGAAGCCGAGAAAATGCCCGGCGTTCTCGCGATTCTGCATCACGGAAATACGCAAAAGCTCTATCGCCCTGCGAACAGTTTTGAAGAGAATAGCCGGCCCGGGGAAAGCCGACCGCCCTTCGAGGATGACCAGGTTTATTACTACGGTCAATTTGTCGCTCTGGTGGTAGCGGACACATTCGAGCGTGCGCAGGCGGCAGCTTTTCGCGTGATCGTGAAATATGACGCGCGCAAGCCAGACGTCTCGACGGACGAATTAACTCCGAAGGATCCTCCTTCCATTAAGTATGAGCGCGGCGATGTGGACTCTGCTCTGGGCAGCGGCGCAGTGAAATTGGACGTCACCTACACCACGCCGGTTGAAACGCACAATCCCATGGAAATGCACGCCACCATCGCGTCGTGGACGAAAGACAAGCTCACCCTTTACGAGACGTCTCAGGGCGTGGTGAATCACCGAAACTGCGCGGCAGAAATACTCGCGATTCCGCTCGAGTCCATCGAAGTGATTTCGAGATTCATCGGCTCGGGCTTCGGATCGAAACTATTTCCCTGGCCGCATTCGTGGATGGCCGCGTTGGCGTCGAAGCAGCTCGGCCGCCCCGTGAAGGTGTCGGTACCCCGCACCATGATGTTCACCACTGTGGGTCATCGTCCGTTTACGCGGCAGCGCATCCAGTTGGCGGCGGAAACGAATGGAAAGCTCACGGCTTTTCAGCACGAAATATTCCAGCCCACTTCAATGGTCGATGATTACATCGAAAACTGTGCACAAGTGACCGCGATGCTGTATAGCTGTCCGAACCTGCGCGCAGTCCAGTACCTGATTCACAAGAATATCGGCACTCCCACTCCGATGCGCGGACCGGGCCGCACGCCCTCGCTTTTCGCGATCGAATCGTCGTTGGATGAACTAGCGGTAAAACTGAATCTCGATCCCATCGAAGTGCGGATGCGCAATTATGCCGAGACCGATGAGGGATCGAAGAAGCCTTTCTCGAGCAAACATCTTCGCGAAGCGTATCAAACAGGCGCGGAGAAATTCGGATGGAGCCAGCGCAATCCAAAAGTGGGCTCGATGACGAAGGGAAACGAAATTCTCGGCTGGGGCATGGCGACATGTACGTGGCCGGCAGGGCGTCACAATTGCGACGTGCGCGTCTCGCTGCTCGCGGATGGAACAGCTCGAGCCGTTTGCGCCACGCAGGACATCGGCACGGGCACCTACACAGTTTTTGCGGCAGTAGTCTCCGACCGAACGGGAATCCCGCTCGACAAGATCCGCGTGCAGTTGGGCGACACCGCGCTTCCACCGGGGCCGACGTCCGGCGGCTCATCGGTAACCTCCACCGTGATACCCGCGATTGTGAAAGCTACGGATCAAGCCGTGAGCGAGGTGTTTAGAGTGGCAGCGTTGACTGCCGGATCGCCTTTCGAAAAGGCCGATCCTAAAACGCTGAAGATGACAGGCGGCCGCGTCCACAGAGAAAATGAATCGCCCGAGAGCGGCGTACCCTTTCCCAACATTTTGAGCCTGAGAAAACTTAGCGCTCTTGACGGCCAGGCAAGGACCGAGGAACCGCCCGAGGCCAAGGAATATTCGATGCACTCGTTCGGCGCGCATTTCTGCGAAGTGGCTTGGGATCCCGGAATCGCGCGGCTGCGTGTATCGCGCTGGCTCACGGTGATTGACGGCGGCCGGATGATCAACCTCAAAACATCACGCAATCAAATGCTCGGCGCGGCCGTTATGGGGATCGGAATGGCCCTACTCGAGGAAACGATTTACGACCCTCGGAACGGTAAGCCGATTAACAACAACTTTGCCGACTATATGGTGTCTGTGAACGCGGACATTCCGGATATGGAGTGCATCTTCCTTGATTATCCGGACACGAAATTGAATGAATACGGCGCGCGAGGTATTGGCGAAATTGGATTGACTGGCTGCGCGTCGGCTGTGACGAGCGCCACATACCACGCTACGGGCGTGCGCGTCCGCGAGTTGCCTATTCGAATCGAAAATCTCCTGTAGCTGTTGTAGTGTCCACTGAAGCCCCGGAATCGGTTGCTTCGCATCGAAAAATGAGCCGGTTTAGTGCGTTCCGGCTACAATCCTGAGCCGATGGATTGGTCTCCGCTGTGGGTTTCAATCGCGACGAGCGTGACGGCAACTGTCATCACGCTTTTTCTGGGGCTCGCGGCAGCTGCCTGGCGCGAAGGCCGCAAAGGTCCCGCCCTGGCCCTCGTTGACGGCATTTTTCTCCTGCCCCTTGTGTTGCCTCCCACCGTGGTTGGTTTCCTTTTACTCTTGCTTTTCGGGCGAAACGGACCGCTTGGACAACTGTTTCTGAAATTCGACGCGACGATCGTGTTCTCCTGGCCGGCCACCGTGATTGCCGCAACCGTGGTGGCGTTTCCTCTGATGTATTTGACGGCGCGCGCAGCGCTCGAACAAGTGGAGCCCAGCCTGCTGCAAGCGGCGCGGACGCTCGGCGCTTCGGAGTGGCGCGTGTTTCGTGAAGTGGCATTGCCGCTCGCGTGGCCCGGCGTACTCGCTGGGACAATTCTTTCTTTCGCGCGCGCGCTGGGCGAATTTGGCGCCACGCTGATGCTCGCCGGGAACATACCTGGAAGAACCGAAACGATTCCGATCGCGATCTATTTCGCCGTGGAAGCAAACGAGATGACGCAAGCCGCTACGTGGTGCCTGATCGACATCGGAATTTCGCTCGCGCTACTCGCCGGGCTTTATTACTGGACGCACTTGCAGGCGCCTCAGCGAATGCGTTGGGCCCGGCGCTGATGCCACTCGAAGTTCAAATCGAGAAAAAGCTGCTCGATTTCACCCTCGAAGTTTCGTTTCGCGCCGAAGCTGAGCCGCTGAGCATTCTGGGCGCGTCCGGCGCGGGCAAGACGATGCTTCTGCGATGCATCGCGGGCCTCGAGCGCCCTGATCGCGGGAGAATCAAGCTGAACGATCGCGTGTTCTTCGATTCCGAATCGCGTCTGAATATTCCTGCAAGGCAACGCCGCGTCAGCATGCTGTTTCAAAATTACGCGATCTTTCCACATCGCACCGTGGCGGAAAATATCGGTTTTGGTTTGGAGGCGTTGCCACGGGATGAGCGCTCAAAGCGAGTGGCGGAATTGATCGAGCGTACTCACTTAGCCGGTCTCGCAGATCGCTATTCGCGTACGTTATCCGGCGGAGAACAGCAGCGAGTAGCGCTGGCACGCGCGCTCGCGATCGAGCCCGAGGCGCTGTTGCTCGACGAACCGTTGTCGGCGCTCGATACGCACTTGCGAAGCCAGGTAGAAATACAGCTACAGGAAACGTTTGCGGCGTATCGCCGGCCCACACTGCTCGTCACGCACAACATGGAAGAAGCCTACCGCCTCGGGGCGCGGCTTCTGGTTTTGTCGCGAGGACGTGTGATCGCATCAGGCGCCAAAGAAAGGATATTTCAACGGCCGCCGTCGGTCGAAGTGGCACGACTAACGGGCTGCAAGAATATTTCGCGAGCGCGCACCATTTCGGATCACAGCGTCGAAGCACTCGATTGGGGCTGCACGCTACGTGTGGCGCAACCCACAGTTCAATCCACCGCTCAGCCCACTGGCTTTGTGGGTATTCGCGCCCATCACATCGAATTTGTGGAAGCGAACGGAGCTGCTAACGAGGAAAATGTCTTCCCCTGCTGGCTCGTTCGGTCGTCGGAAACGCCCTTCCGCATTACTTTGTTCTTGAGCCTGCAGCAACACTCTTCGCAATCGCCGCAGCCAGAGTCAGCCCAATTGCAAGCCGAGGTCTACAAGGAAAAGTGGCAGCGATTTCGCGACAAGCCGTTCCCCTGGCACGTCCGCCTCCGGACCGATTCACTATTTTGGATGAAGGAATAATTGCAGCGAGGCGGATCTATTTGAAATGCCGCACGAAGCGGACCTCAAACGCATAAGTCCCGTTGATATCCCGCACGAAAATCACTGACAAATCATGTTTGATCGCGTACTCCACCTGGATCAGCTGATACTGGTTCGTGGTAGCCGCGTTCGTCGAGTAAGTCACCGTCAAGTTGCGCGAGAACTGCTGTTGAATCGTCACCCGCGCCGCGGCGTTCGATTCCGTCGCCGTACCGGCCAGAAACGGATCGACGCGAAAATGGCTGATCCCAAAAAGCCGTTCGATTCGGCCGCCGAGTCCGCTCGAAATCGCTTCCGACAGCAAGGCAGTCGCTCCATAGTTCTGCGAGCTCGAAGTTGACGACCGCAAGCCGCTCTCCTGCCCGGGGCTGCCAATCGCAAGAAGCGCGATAATATCGGAATCGGGCAGCGGAGGATCAGAGCGGTAACTCAGCGTAGGATGGCTCGCCTCTCCCGAAAAGTTGATCGTCACCTGATACTGCCCAATCGTGGAAGTCGCTTCAACGTTCAACACCGGATCGAGCCGGAACGGATTCGCAAAATTCACGTCACCGCGCGTAAGCGTGTAGTTGTTGCCGCGAAACGCCATCTCGCCGCCAAGCAGATGAATATGCCCAAGCAGCACAGGACGATCCCACGTGCCGCGCAGGCGAATGTTGCCGTCCACCTCGAGTTGCGCCCCGCTCCACTCAATGCGCGCGCCTGGCATCGTTTGCCCTTCGATATCGAACGTAAGATTTCGCATCAGCGCTGAACTCGACGCCGGACTCGCACTGGTCTCTGAAGCGGTTGTGAACAGTGAACCCAAATCCACCCCCTCCGCCAACAGCAAGCGTTGAATCTGAATTTTTCCAGAAAGTATCGCGGCGGTACTCGATCCGGAAAGCTGCAGCGCCCCGCTGGCAAGCCAGCTCATGCCCGCCGGATAGCGAATGCGGACCACCGTGGTGGACGCGGTTAATTCGTAACGCAAAGGCCCTTCGCCATAATTCACCGCGCCATTCAGCTGCAATTGCCCCCCGCCTGCCTGCGCGGTGATGGAGTCAAACAGCATCCGGCTGCGATCGAAAACAAGATCGCCACTCACATGGCTCAAGCCCATCGGAAAATCCGAATAAGTTGCCGACGCATCCTTCAGGCTCGCGCGGCCCGTGATTCGCGGGCGCGACATCGTTCCTTCCACCGACACATTCACATCCGCGCGCCCCAGCGCAAAAAGTTCCGGAATCATGCGATCGAGGAATCGAAGATTCAAGCTGCCCGCCAACGATAAATGCAGCGGACGATCACGATCGAAGCGCGCCGACCCGCTGAATTGCACGTCCGTATTCGGGCCATGAAGACGCGCCTGATCGATCCGCACCTCATTGCGTTTATACGTAAGCCGCACCGGCCCGTCATTCTTCAGGTCAACCAAATCGTAATTGAAGGAAATCTGATCGATGTTGGCGTTCATCTCGATTGTTTCCGGGTGCCGCAGGCTTCCCGAAAGCGTAAAGCTTCCGTCAACGCTGCTGTGTCCCGTCAATTGTTTCAAGTGCAGCCCGCTCATGATGAACGCATCCATCAGGAATTGTTTCACCGTCAGCTCGCCTGTCACTTGATTATCGCCGTGCAGGCCAACGGATACTTCACCGCGCAGCCGGCCCTCATTGATTTCCGAGACCAGACGCATCTTCGCGTTTTCCCCGTCGGATTTTATCCAGCCGCGAAAGTTTCCCTGCACATCCGTGCCCACCTGGAGGCCCACAAGGCGCACGGTGCCGTCCCCAACAGGCGATCGAATCGGCCCGCTGCCGCGAATGTCGAAATCGATCCGTCCAGAAATCGGGACGGACTGAGTCTGCAGCGCGGCGATCTTGTTCAGCGGGATGTTTGAGCCGGAAAGATTGAACTCAGCTTCTTGGACCATGGGCCGGTACAAAATATTTCCGGTCACCAGGCCCTGGCCGCTGCGCATTTCGGCATTGGACAGCCGGTATTGGTCGTGCGCCAGATGCAGCAAACCTGCCAGCCGGTCGAAGTGAATTCCCTTCGCGTCCACATCATCGAGCGCAAAATTCGCATCGAACAGCGGCGCAAGGCGCGTTCCCGACCCGTGAAAACTCCCGCTCAGAACGCCTTTCACGGGATAGTTCAGACCAAAAAGCTCCTGCACGTCGCCCGTCGGTGTGTGCGCCAGCTTCGCATCAAACGTCCACTTACTCGCCGGTGAAAATCCCCAACTGCCGTCGAGTTCCAGCGACACATCCACATCCGCGCTCGCTTGGCCACGTCGCACCGTGGTTTTTGTGAGACGAAAATCGTCCGGCGAATATTCGAGATCGCCCCCGAGATATTCGAAATAAAAATTGTCGAACCGCGCGTCCGTCGCCTGCAAATGTCCGGTAAACGTCGGCCCGCCAAGCGGTCCTTCGATCTTCCCGCGAAAATTCAGCGCGCCCGCAATCCGGCTCGGCGTGGAATCCGCGCCGCGTATCACGTTGATGAAATCATCCCATCCATACACATCATCCGTGCGCACACTTAAATCGAGTTTGGAATCTTTTGCCGCCAGGTAGCCGGCCATCTGAATATCGGCCTTGGGCGTCGAGATTTCGCTGGGGCCAAACGACACTCCGCGGCTGTCTTCCGACGTGTCGTATTCAATGCGAGCCGTCACCGGAATCAATCCCGGAGCGAGCGTTTCGGGCGGCGACCAGCGGCACTCGCCCTTCGAACGAAAATGCAGAAAATTTGCCGTCCATGTGTTCACGGAATCGATGTCGATGCGCGCGTCCCAGTGCAGCGGGACCACGGGAAAACTCGGATTTTGAAGCGCTGCAAACGCAGTGCTGAGGCTCACGCCGCGAATTTGCGTTTCCGTCCGAAACGCCAGCGTGTCGGTATCCATCTGCAAGTGGCCGGTAATGCTGCCGCCCAGCGCGCGGATATTCAACTTTTGAACCACCAGGCGATTCTTCGCCATCTCGTAATCGCCCCACGTCTCCATTCCACCCGCGTGGAACCATTTGTACGTCATCAGAAAATCGTGGCCTTGATAATGCCCGTTCGCGGTCCACTCGCCCGCCGCATACCGCGCCTGCCCTGAAAAATCCGCAATCCCATCCGGCGTGAGCGGCGAACGGAAAATCGTGCGCACATCCGCCAGCGTGAGCCGACCGCGATAATGCAGATTCCAATCCGATCGCTCAAAGCTCGGAAGCTCAGCGCGAAGATTCAAATTCGAATGCGGCAGTTTCAATGCGAGGTCGTCGAGCTCAAAAGAATCGGGATGCAAAGTGAATTTCGCTGCGATGTCGAACAGAAACGGAAGGTCGCGTCCGGCAGCGAGCTGAATTTGCTGCCATTGCAGGTTGCCGACGTACGATTCGGTCTCCGCGGATGATGCTCCGGCGAGACGCAACTGGAACTGCAGGTTTTTCCCCAGCATGGCGAGCGGAGCGCTGCGATTGTTGAGAGTAACGCTGCCGTCGCGAAACTCGAGATGCCCGATGCGCAAACTGAAAAGAGTTTCGCGCCAGGGCCGCTTGCTTTGCGCTACGCGCGGCGTCGGCAAATTACTCTTACCGTTTTTGTCCACCCGCACTGCCAGTTGCGGTTGGTCGAACACGAGCTCATCAATCGCGATTTCCTTGCCGGCCAACGACAGAATGTGAATATCTACATTCACGTGCTCCGCATGGAAAAGCGGCGGCGTTCCAGGCGCTTCAAGCCCGTGCAGCGTAAGGTCGTCGAGCTCCGCGCGGAGTTGCCAGATGTGAAGATGGAATGCACCCAAATCAACGCGCGCGCCTGTGCGCTGTTCGATCTGGCTCACCACCACATGCCGCACCCAGCGCTGCACGATCCCCGTCTCGATCAAAAGCAGCCCAACACCACACAATGCCGCCACGGAGAGAATCGCGAAGCCCAGCCAGCGCCGCCAGCGAACGCTCACGGCTTGGCTCCCTGATCGACCAGGTCTATCTTCAGGTGCTCGCGCGTGTCGTCGAGCCACTTCGCCGCTCGATCGCTGATGGCGCGCTGGATCAGCACTTCGCGAATCGTGTCTTCCACGTCTTCAAGCGGCGGCACAGGCTGTTTCTTCGCCTCGAGCTGCGGCGCGAACTCATCGTGGTAGAACGTTTCGATTTGCGGTTCATCCACTTGCGCCGCAGGGCGAAATCGGTAGTCAATGAATCGCGAGAGGAACAGTTGCTGCGTGAGAATGCGCCGCACCGCCGCTTCCGAGAGTCCTACGGCAGCGCGGCGCGCCTGAAATTCCTGCGGCGACGAAAACTGCTTCACGAACTCCTGGTAAGCGCGATCCACATCCGCGGACGACGGAGTCGGAAACGCCGCCAGCGCCGCTTCGCCCCGCACAATCCATTGGTCGGCGAGCTCCTTGATGATTTCGCTTCGCGGCTTCGGCTTGCCATCCACCAGCTCTTGAAACGCGCTCAGCTCGCGAACTTCACTTTCCGTGATGATGTCGTCTTCGATCCGCGCAGCGATGCCATCTACCGTCTCCTCCCCGGGCGTATTCCCGGCGCGCGAATCCGTGCCGCCTCCAGAAGGTGGCGGCAAAGGTTCCGATGAGGAATGTGATTGTGCAAACGCGCGATTCGATCCCAGGCCAGCCAGGCAGGCCGCCAATAGCAGGAAAAAGAGCAGGCGCCACATTAGAAAACAGGTCCAATATTGAAAAAGAATTGGAAGTGCGGCAAGGCGAACTCTTTCGGGACGGGCGGCCCTGTTGACGGGAAGTCTTCTCCCGCGTAATGCGGCGGATTCAACTGATATCCAAAGTCGACGCGAACCGGTCCCACCGGCGTCGGATAACGCACGCCAACGCCGATCGTATGCGAGAAGTAAGGCAGGTTATTGTTGTTGGCCGGAGGTTTCCATGCGAACGAGATGTGGTTGATATCGGTGTACACGTTCCCTGCGTCGTAGAACACTGTGCCGCCCAGCCGGTTTCCCACAAAAGGCAGCCTCATCGGAAAGCGAAGCTCCTGGTTAAACGCGAGCAGCGCCAGCCCTCCCACCGGAAACCCGGTCACCGGATCGCGAGGTCCCGCCTGGTTGAGAGAAAAGCCTCGTATCGACGTGCCGCCGCCGGCGAAGAATCGTTCCGGTAGCGGGACGTCCACCTCTCCCGTGCCAGGAAGCGTTTGCTCCACGCCGAAACGGACCGAGCGCGCAAAGACGAATGCGCGTCCAAAAGTCGTGAACGTGGAGTTCTGGAACGACCCGCGGAAGAAGCTTGCCGCGGAGCCGAGTGACTTCAAGGCGATGCTCGCATCGATCGTGTTGAAGCTGCCGTGCTTCGCGTCAGCAGCATTGTCGCGCCGGTCGCGCGCCCACGTCACCCCGAAACCGGAAACCAACGTCGGTTGGCTAAGCAGTGGAATTTCCTCTTGTTCGATTTTCAGATTCGAGGCGTCCACACGACGGAAGAAATACCGGTACGCAAAGTTAGTGCGCTGCGAAACGGTTTGCACAAGCTGCACGGCCCCCTCATAACGCACCGAGGTGAACGTATTGATGTCCTGCGTCTTGTCGGCGAACCCGGTCAGCTGCAGGCTTAATTTCCGATTGGCAAGAAAATTGTCAGCGGTATAGCTCACTACAGCGCGGTATTGCAGCGTGCTCACTCGTACCTTGAACGACAGCGTTTGCGCTCTTCCGAACATGTTGGCGCGCGAAAGTTCGATGATTCCGCGCGGGCTCGCGCCGATGATCGTTCCGCTGGGATTATTGCTGCCTCCGGCGAGCCTCTGCACTTCGAATCCGCCGCCGTAGGCGAACGTGTACCGTTTTCCTTCCTCTGCGTCCACCACCACCACTTTCTCAGGGTCTGTTCCATTCGGATTCTGCGGCGCAATCGTCACACGACTGAACACGCCCAGATTGTAAAGCCGCCTTTGCGTGTCCACCACTTCGCCTTCCCTCAGCGGTCCCGGCACGATTTTCACCTGGCGCGCCACGATTCCCGGACGCGTGAACTGATAGCCCGTCAGCAGAACCCTCGATACTTCGATCTGCGTTCCCTCGTTGATGTGGTAGACGAGCTGAACGCGCTCCGGATCATCCCCCGGCAATACCTGATCCTCGAAATGCGCCTCCGGATATCCCTCGTTGTAATACATCGCCAGAATATTATTGCGGTCACTCGCGACGCCGGCTTCTGAAAACGGCTGCCCCGGAGTGGAACCGGTGACCGCGAGGATCTTCTCCGTGCTCAGCGCGTGATTGCCTTGCACTTCGAGGCCGCTCACCAGCGTCTGCGCACCCTCTTCAATGTGAAAGGCGACGAAAAGGTTTCCTTTCTTACCGTGATAATTATCGTCCACCGCGGATGTCACTTGTGCGTCGCGAAAGCCGTTCGAAAGATACAGGCCCTTGATCGAATCGATGTCGGCGCGCACCAGCGATTGGCTGAAACGCCCG
>DATNKB010000492.1:0-4703 GCA_035603595.1 Candidatus Dormiibacterota bacterium | reverse complement strand
ACCTCTCACACGAATTCAATCGTAAGAGTAGGTGCTACAATCCGGCGCTTGTATAATCGCTACGTCGCCCGACGCGGAAGTGGCGGAATTGGCAGACGCGCCAGCCTTAGGAGCTGGTGGCCGAAAGGCCGTAGGGGTTCGAGTCCCTTCTTCCGCATTTATTTCTCGCTTTGCAATGCTTAAGGGTTGACAGCACCCGCTCGCCGGTCTAGTTTTGGAATCTTCTTGGCCGCTCGTCATTTGGGAGACGCATCTTTGTCGGATGACATCACGTACGACATTTTCAAGGACGACGCCATAGGAAGTCCCTCGTGGATTGAGGCGGTTCAGGGCCTTGAACGCGCGATGAGGCGGATGGAAGAGCTCGCCGCCTCGGAAGAAAGTGATTACTACCTGTTCTGTGCGCAGGCAGGGAAAATCGTGCAGCGTAGGAAGCGCAAATCCCCTCAACCAGATGAGAGGCCCGGCGATAAATCCCGCAGAATGGCCGGCTAATCTTGCACAACAATCACTCGTCGCTCACGATTTAAAGTTCCCACTCGAATCTTCCTTATCTTCCTGCCGGACATCTTTCCCCGCAGTTGACGCACGCAGCGAATTTCTTTATACTTGGGTTTCCGTGGCGGTCGCGTCTGGCCGAACACTCCTGCCCTTTTCTTCCCCTGACACTGAACAGGCGAAAGGCAGAATTGGAAACAGGTTCGACAGCGTCTCTCTGTTCGATACCTCAATTTAATCTCGAGATTCCCCGAAAAATTCCAAATGGCTGAAGCAAACTGCAAGCGCGAGCTCGAGCTGGAAATTCCGGCTGACAACGTTCAAAAAGCAACTGAGAAAATCGCAAAAGACCTCGCCCGCGTGGCGCGCGTGCCGGGATTCCGTCCAGGCAAGGCGCCTGTAACGCTGATCCGCCGCCGGTTCGCCGACGACATTCAAGGTGAAGTGGTCCAATCCCTCGTTCCTGAATACCTCGAGAGAGCCCTGGGCGAAAAGAATTTAATTCCGGTCACTCGTCCGGAAGTGGACAAAGTGGAATTTAAGGAAGGCGAGCCTCTCCGCTTCCGCGCCATCTTCGAGGTTCTTCCCGAATTCGACCTCGGCGAATACAAAGGTGTTGAGGTCCAGGTGGACGCGGTTGAGACGGGCGAAGCGCAGATCGACAAGACACTCGGAGAGTTGCGTGAGCGCGCAGCGACGTACGTTCCCATCGAGGGGCGCGCCGCAAAAGATGGTGATTACGTCCTCATCAAACTGAGTGGCGTGCCCGAAGGTGGCGGCGAGCCGATTCAGGCCGACAACATTCTCTGCCATCTCGGCGCTGAAGAGACGCTCGATAGCTTCAACGAGAACCTGCGGGGCGCATCGCCGGGCGAGACTAAGCAGTTCCGGTCGAAATACCCCGACGATTATCCCGACCAGAAGCTCGCCGGCAAGACTTTCGACTACACCGTAGAAGTGCAAGGCATCAAAGAAAAGAGACTCCCCGACCTTAACGATGAATTCGCGAAAGACGCTGTAGGCGGAGGCGGCGGAGTTTCCACGCTGGCCGACCTGCGCAAGAAAATCCACGAAAATCTGGAAGCAGCGAAGGATCAACAGCAGCAATCGCAGGCGCGCGAGAAGATTCTAGAGACGCTCGTGAAGCGTCACGACTTCCCCGTACCCGAAGCGCTCGTCGAAGGCCAGATGGATGTGCGCCTCGAGCGCGTGGTTCGCTCGCTAGCCGCGCAGGGTGTCGATCCCCGCGCCGTGAATGTGGACTGGGTGAGCCTGCGCCGGAATCAGCGCGATCGCGCAGTGAACGACGTGAAGGCTGAACTGCTGCTCGACCGGATTGCGACGGCGGAAAACATCGAAGCGACGGATGAAGACGTCGAGAAAGAGATTGCAACGCTGGCGGAACGCAGTGGCGAATCAGCAACTGCGATTCGGGCTCGCTTGACAAAGCAGGGAGCGCTCGATAGGATGAAATCGAAGTTGCGTAGCGACAAAACGATCGAGTGGCTCTACCGCAATTCCCGAATCGAGACGACGGCCAAGAGTGAAAAGTAAAAGCTGGTTCGGGGTCCTCAGCGCGCAAACAAATTCCTAATGAGACATACTGACGACGCAAGTCCGCGTGCCACAACGCTCGTACCGATGGTGGTTGAACAGACCAACCGCGGCGAACGAGCGTACGATATTTACTCCCGGCTGCTGAAAGATCACATCATTTTCATCGGCACGCCAATCGACGACCACGTCGCCAACCTTGTCACCGCTCAATTGCTGTTCCTTGAGTCCGAAGACCCGGAGCGCGATATCTCGGTGTACATCAACTCGCCGGGCGGCTCGATTTCCGCGGGAATGGCGATTTACGACACGATGCAGTTCGTCCGGCCCGACGTGGTGACGTATTGCATCGGGCAGTCCGCCTCGATCGCGGCTCTACTTCTCGTTTCGGGCACTCCGAAAAAGCGCTACGCTTTGCCGAATTCCAGAGTTCTGATTCACCAACCTTGGATGTCCGGCCTCTCGGGCCAGGCAACGGACATCGACATCCACGCTCGCGAAATTTTGCGTACCCGCGATTCTCTCAATAAGCTTCTTTCGTTCCACACGGGCCAGCCGCTTGAACGGATCGAAAAAGATGTGGAACGCGATTTCATCATGACCGCAGAGCAAGCGAAAGCCTACGGCATTGTTGATGAAATTATCGCGAAGCATCGCTAGTCGAAAGCGATGCGAAAGGTGCGCGGACGGCGTTCCAAACGGTTAGTAGTCAGAGCGATGATTGCATCCGCGACGGTTGCGTTTCCGTCTTAGAATGGATTTAAGCATTACAATGGGTGTAGTGGTTCTCCCTGGGAGGGAGCAAATTCTGTGAAACGGTTCACACCGGAAGAGCCGTTACGCTGTTCCTTCTGCCATAAGACGCAGGAGCAGGTGGAGAAGCTCATCAGCTCTCCCTCCGAGTACCCGCGCTCGTACATTTGCAACGAGTGCGTTGGCGTTTGCCAGCAGATCCTCGAGGATGAGAAGCGCGAACAGGCGAGTCCCGCAAATCGCCGATTGCCGCGTCCGCCCGAGATCAAGGCGTTTCTCGACGGGTATGTGATTGGTCAGGACAAGACCAAAAAGAAGCTCGCGGTCGCGGTTTACAACCACTACAAGCGTATCTTCTTGAATCGCCAGCCCGGCGATGTCGAGCTTACCAAGTCGAACATCATGTTGGTTGGCCCCACGGGCACTGGTAAGACTCTTCTGGCGCAAACCCTGTCGCGAATGCTCGAAGTTCCGTTCGCGATCGTGGATGCCACCACGTTGACGGAAGCCGGCTACGTGGGTGAGGACGTTGAAAACATCATCTTGAAGCTCCTGCAAGCCGCAGATGGTGACGTCCAAAAGGCCCAGCAGGGCATCATATACATCGACGAAATCGACAAGATTTCAAAGAAAGATGAGAACCCTTCGATTACCCGCGATGTTTCGGGTGAAGGCGTCCAGCAGGCGCTCCTGAAAATTTTGGAAGGTACGATCGCCAACGTTCCTCCGCAGGGCGGCCGCAAGCATCCGCATCAGGAATTTACACCGGTGGACACGACGAACATTCTGTTCATCTGCGGCGGGGCTTTCGTGGGACTGGAAAAGACGATCGAGCGGCGCGTAGGCCAGAAGTCGCTCGGCTTCCACGCCGATACGCAACCCTCGACAGCGACGCGGCGCAATATCGAAGTTCTTGAGCAGGTGCAGCCAACCGACCTGATTCGCTATGGTCTGATTCCTGAATTTGTCGGCCGCCTGCCGGTCGTAGGCGTGCTGAGCGATCTGGACAAGTCGGCGCTCGTGCGAATTCTCACCGAGCCAAAGAACGCGCTCGTGAAGCAGTACCAGCGCCTCTTCGAATTCGAAAATGTCCGGTTGCGCTTCACGGACGACGCGCTCGAAACGGTTGCCGACCTCGCGCTGCAAAGGAAAGTGGGCGCGCGCGGCTTGCGCATGATTCTCGAAGATTTGATGCTCGAAATGATGTACCACTTGCCGGCGCAACGGAAACTTCGCGACTTTGTCGTGACCGCCGACATGGTGAAGGGACGCGAAATTAATTGGAGCCTGCTGGAAAAAGCGGGCTAAGGATCGAAACTGAGCGATTCAATGTTTAACCGGGAAAAAGGCGACACAAAGCGCGTTCCGATGATGCCGGTGCGGGATATGGTCATCTTTCCGGAGATGATGCATCCCTTCATCGTAGGCCGCGAAGCCTCCGTGCGCGCTCTCGAAGATGCGCTGGCAGGCGACAAAAAGATTTTCCTCGTCACGCAGCACGACGCTTCGATCGACGATCCCAAGCCCGAAGAAATCTACCAAGTCGGAACGCTCGCCAATATCGTCCAGAGCGTAAAGCTCCCCGACGGCAACATCAAAGTTCTCGTCGAAGGCACCGAACGCGCCAAGATCGTCCAGGTAGCCAGCGAAGAAGGCTTTTTCCGCGCAACGATTCGCACCGTTCCAGTGAAGGCTGAGCCTTCGCCCGAACTGCAGCAGGCTTCGAGCCGCGTCACGAATCTTTTCGAGCAGTACGTGAAGCTCTCGCAAAGCCTGAATTACGACACGATGATTGCCGCCGTCCGCGTGGAAGATGCCGGCAAGCTTTCCGACGCAATCGCCGCCAATCTTCAGATTCCCGTCGAAGAAAAGCAGGAACTTCTTGAACTCTTCGAGCC
>DATNKB010000491.1:0-4965 GCA_035603595.1 Candidatus Dormiibacterota bacterium | reverse complement strand
AATCGTACCTTCTTGTTTTTCAGCTTGATCATGCCGCTTGGTTTTCTTTTCTTTTTCGTGTTGGTTCTTGCCAAGGGTCAGGCAGGCTGGATCGCCTACATTCTCGGCGCGGTGCTCACGATGACGGTAATGGGGAGCTTTTGGGGACTGAGCGTGCAGCTCGTGACGTTTCGCGAGCAGGGGATTTTACGCCGCTTCCGCCTGGCGCCGATCGGAGCCGGCCCGATGTTGGCCTCCAGTATCGTCTCGAACTACCTGATGACCATGCCGACTGTTCTGATCGAAATTCTGGTTTGCCGTTTTGCCTTTCATATGATTTCGTGGGGCAACCTTTGGGCTGTTTTCCTGCTTGTGACGTTCGGGTCCGCTGCGTTCTCGTCCTTCGGCCTAATCGTGGCTAGCGTGACGAACACGATGCAGGAAACGCAGGTGATCAATCAGCTGATCTGGACGGCGTTCCTCTTTCTCTCCGGCGCTACGATCCCGCTCGCGATTTTTCCCGCTTGGATCCAGCGGTTGTCATTGTTTCTACCGGCTACCTACCTTGCCACGGGCCTCGAGGCCGCGACTACAAACCTGGCAACGGCGGGTGAAATTCTCACCGACGTGGTCGCCCTTACGGTCGGTGTACTTGTGGCGTTTGAGATCTCGCGACAGCTCTTTCGATGGGAACCTGAGGCCAAAGTATCGCCCCGCGCAAAACTCTGGGTCTTAGCCGCGATGGTTCCCTTTTTGATTTTTGGTATTTATGAAAATGCGGCCGGCACGCGCCTCGAACGAATTCGCAGGGACTATCGGACTTTGCAGAAGTTCGAATCTCATCAGAGTGCGCCAACAGACAATTGAGCGACGAGGTCTCGTGCACGCTCGAATCTTAAGTCCTAAACGCTACTATTCACATCCAATGTCGGCGGAGTAAGCAAAACGGAGGCCCTGAATGAAGGCAATTCGCGTGAAGGAATTTGGCGGCCCGGAAAAGTTGCAACTCGAGGAGGTCCCGAATCCGAAGCCCGGCCCCGGGCAAGTCGTCGTAAAGATTGAAGCGGCGGGAGTGAACCCGGTTGACGTCTACATGCGCGCCGGCACGTATCCGCGTAAACCGCCGCTGCCCTATACACCCGGCACCGATGGCGCAGGAACGATTCTTTCCGTCGGAGAGGGCGTTACCAGCGTAGCGCCCGGAGCGCGGGTGTATACAGCGGGCAGTCTCAGCGGCACGTACGCGGAGCAAACTCTGTGCGAAGCCTGGGCCGTGTTCCCGCTTCCCGCCAATGCGTGGTTCTCGCAAGGCGCCTCGATGCACGTTCCCTACGGCACCGCCTACCGCGCCCTATTCCAGAAGGCCAAGGCCCTTCCCGCAGAAACTGTGCTGATTCAAGGGGCGAGCGGCGGTGTTGGAATCGCAGCCGTGCAACTGGCGCGCGCTGCCGGATTGCACGTTGTAGGTACTGCCAGCTCCGAGCGGGGCCGAAAGCTTGTTGCAGATGAGGGCGCACATCAAGTGCTCGATCACAGCGCGCCGGACCATTTCGAAAAGGCACTCGCGCTGACAAACGGACGAGGGTATGACGTCATCGTCGAAATGCTGGCAAATGTGAATCTCGCCAAGGATCTTCAGATTCTCGCGATGGGTGGCCGGGTGGCGGTCGTCGGAAATCGAGGCAGCATCGAAATTAATCCTCGCGACGCGATGGGCCGCGATGGCTCAATCGTCTGCATGTCGCTCTGGAACACCTCGCAGAAGGATCTCCTAAGCATCCACGCAGCCCTTGTCGCTGGCCTCGAGAACGAAACGCTTCGCCCTGTGATTCGCCATGAGATTCCACTGTCCGAAGCCCCCCGCGCGCACGAAATCATCATGGAACCGGGCGCTTATGGCAAAATTATCTTGGTTCCCTGACGCGGGAAGGTTCCCTCAACACCGCGTTTGCTTATGAGTTTTAGCAGTTAAAGATCCAGCTTCTACTTCTAAAGGAGGCTCAATGGAACGCACCGCATCGGCCGTATGGAATGGTTCATTAAAGGAAGGCAAAGGGACGATCACCACCCAGAGTGGCATCCTTTCCGACGCACCCTACTCGTTCGTCACGCGCTTTGAAAACGGTAAAGGCACCAATCCCGAAGAACTTATCGCCGCCGCGCATGCGGGATGCTTCACGATGGCCTTATCCGCCCAACTCGGTACCATGAATTTCACGCCGCAGAGCCTGCGCACTTCCGCCAAGCTCACGCTCGAGAAACTCGATGCCGGCTGGACAGTTTCGAAGATTCATCTCGATGTGTCGGCTCGCGTGCCAGGCATCTCGGCAAGCGCATTCGAATCAGCAGCAGCCAGCGCGAAAGCAAATTGCCCGGTATCGCGGCTCTTGAAAGCCGAAATCACGATGGACGCGAATCTGGAGCAAGCCGCTTGATCCTTCCGGCTATCGTCGGGCTTCTCATCGTCACCGTCGTCCTTTGGGACGCGTTCGAAACCATCATTCTGCCCCGGCGCGTTGCCCGATGGTTCCGCTTGACGCGAATGTTTTATTTGTCCACGTGGATTCCCTGGAAGGGTCTCGCTCGAAAGATTCATTCCCCGAGAATTCGCGAGTCGTTTATCAGCTACTTTGGCCCGCTTTCACTTTTGTGCCTCTTCGTGGTCTGGGCGGCGGCGCTGATTTTTGGATTTGCTTTCATGTACTACAGCGCGGCTGCTCAAGGCGACGCAACCCAGCCCAGCTTCAGCACGCTTCTTTACATGAGCGGAACAACCTTCTTCACCCTTGGCTTGGGAGATGTGGTTCCCCACACTGCCGGCGAACGCAGGCTCGCTGTATTCGAGGGCGGGCTAGGATTCGGTTTCCTCGCGCTCGTTATTAGTTATCTGCCGGTGATCTATCAGGCGTTTTCCCGTCGTGAAGTTAACATCGTCCTGCTCGATGCTCGTGCTGGTTCGCCACCGACTGCTGCGGAACTTCTTCGACGACATACCGGACCGGGCGGCATCGATGCCCTCCAGCGCCTCCTTCGCGATTGGGAAAGGTGGTCCGCAGAACTCCTTGAAAGTCACATTTCGTACCCGGTGGTCAGCTACTTTCGGTCCCAACACAGCAACGAATCCTGGCTCGGCGCCCTTACAGCGATTCTGGATACGAGCGCATTTCTGATCGCTAGCGTAGACAACGCTTGCTCGCGTCAGGCGCGCTTGACCTTTGCGATGTGCCGCCACACGGTTGTCGACTTAGCCCAAGTCTTCTATGCCACTCCACGCGAAACGACCATCGATCGGCTTCCAACTTCGGAACTGAAGCGCCTGCGCTCCTCGCTCACGGAATCAGGCTATAGCCTTCTGGAGGGTGCGGAAGCCGACGACAAGCTGATCAAACTTCGCGGCATGTATGAGCCTTACATCAACGCCTTGGCTTCCTACTTGTATGTCGATCTGCCCCCTTGGATTCTGGCCAAAGAGGCTGCTGATAATTGGAAGACCAGCGCTTGGGGCCGCATAAGCGGTTTTGCGGCAACCCCCAAAGAGGAAGTCACCGTTGATGATCACCTCTAGCTAGGCACCTCTAACATTTGGCGACGCGCGCATACCCAAAAATTGACCACCAGAGGGAAAAGCCAATGTCAAAGCGTCTCGAGGCAATCGAACGGATGGCTCGCGGCGAAGTGCCACAAGCGCCTGTCGCGCGTCTAATCGGGTTTGAGCTCACTTCAATCCGCCACGGTGAGTCTGTTATCGAGCTCGAAGCGGGCGACATGCACGCGAACCCGATGGGCACGCTTCACGGCGGAATTTTGTGCGATATCGCCGATGCCGCAATGGGTATCGCCTTTGCGTCGACCCTCGAGGAGGGCGAATCGTTTACGACCCTCGAATTGAAGATCAACTTCCTCCGGCCGGTGTGGAAAGAACGGCTCCGCGCCGCGGGCAAGGTGGTAAAGCGTGGGAAGTCCGTCGGCATGGTCGAATGTGACGTGACGAACGCGCAGGGCGCTCTCGTGGCGCGCTCGTCTTCCACGTGCTTAGTCCTGCGAGGTGAGCAGGCCGCCGGCCGTTGACGCCAGCTGTTCGAATCTAGGAACGCCTTCCCGATGTCGAACACTCGCCGTCTAAGATCAATGTTTAGCGCGATCTATCGCTAACGATTGGATGTCGTCGCTCGTCTTAACGTGCACAGGTACGACTTTGTCTTTGAGGCCCAGGAGTACTTGGGAAGGAGATGCCATGAACTCATTCCTGCAGGACCTGCGCTATGCCGCCCGCATGCTGGCGAAGACCCCAGGCTTCACAATCGTTGCAATCCTCACGTTGGCCCTCGGAATCGGCGCCAACGTCGCTGCGTTCAGCATCGTACGAGCCGTGCTGCTTCGGCCACTTCCCTATCGGCAGCCTGGGCAACTTGTTCGTGTGTTTGACGACTTGCGCGCGGCAAACGTCCGCGACGTGGGAATGTCTGAGCCCGAAATAGAAGATCTCCAAAACCGTTCTGGTGTTTTCGAGGATATATCTGCCGTCTGGCCAATAAGCGCGAATTTAACCGGAGGCGATCGGCCAGAGCGCGTCGAGGTGGTCGCCACTAGCACTAACTATTTCACGCTGCTTGGCGCGAACGCCCAACTGGGACGTATCTACACCAAGCAGGAAACTGTTCCGGGTTTCATTGAAGCAGCCGTTATCAGCGACGGGTTCTGGCGCCGAGAATTTGGCGCTGATCCTCACGCCGTTGGAAAGAAAATTCGGCTCGACGGCGATCTCTACACGATCGTTGGAGTGATGCCTCCCGATTTCCGCCATCCCGGCCGCACGCTCCAGACCGACGTGGATCTCTGGATCGCTGCTGGATACGCTGCAGATCCGTTCCCGCATCCGCCCGTGCGAGCAGCTCGAATGTTCCCGGCCGCGATTGCTCGCCTGAAGCCCGGTCTTTCGACGACCGAAGCGCAAGCAAAGCTCGACGCCTTTGCTGCTAATTTGAG
>DATNKB010000490.1:0-2984 GCA_035603595.1 Candidatus Dormiibacterota bacterium | reverse complement strand
GCTGGAGACTGCGGTAGTTCGTCGGTCGTCCGTAGTACTGGTAGTGGCCGCGGAGCTTGGCGCTCAGGGTTTTCTGTTGCGCGTCCACAGGCTCGTGCCGGTGCTTCTGGCACCATTCCGTGATCGTCTTCAGCCCCCGCTGCGGGAAATCTGCACGGTGGGGTCTGTGAGGGGGGAGACCTCGGTGGGCCATGGTGGACCTAAACGCGCACGAAGCCGGAAACGGTGGACAGAAGCCAAGGGAGGCCTACAGCCTACCGAGTCTCCTCTACTCGGAGACGGGCCAGTTTTCGGAAGCTGGGTCTTCCAGAGTTATTGGACTAGCTATAGCTAGTACGGTTCAATCACGACATTGCTAAGCATCAAGACTCGTCTAAAACGGCAATAAGTGTTAGGCGCTAATAGTTGTCTTGAGCAGTTCGCGCCAATAAAGTTCTGGAGAACGTTCTGATCGCTGACAAGAGGGACCCGAACCGTTTTGACAATAGAATCACCGAATACCACAAGCTAGCTAAATACAGAGGCATGTTTACTAACGGATAAACATATACCCAATAACGCCAATTTGTCTTGTAAATTGGCTCTAGTATCGCGCACATATTTTCTGAGACCCCCGTACCTTTCCCGAGCCTCACCTGCATAATGTTGCCTGGCAACCAATACTTCAGTGTACTCGCCACAAGCGCACCGGCTAAGTCTTCCCTGTCTTTTAATGCTGTCTCTACGATTCGCTTAAAATTGACTCCGAAGACTTGGCAAATACCCCAGCCGCTGGTGTTGTCTACTCGGCCGGCGACCAGTCTCTCCCATACGATTAGATATTTTGATTTGCTCGCGAGAAGAGGGCAAATCCAACCTAATTGCATCAGATTGGTGCCCTCGTAACCGCTTAAAGGCCGATGCGGAATCGTGCAATAAATATCCTTGTTCACGATCATGGAACTAAGGAACCCAATCATCGCACCGGCTTCACGTGCGAACTGCAATCCATCTGAGATTCTCGCGACTCTTCCTAGTCTGTCCGATCTTCTTTCCGCCAGGTAATCATGCCGAAACCAATACGGGGTTAAATAGCTAAGTGCATAATCTCCAGTCGTCAAGAAAGCCAGTATCTTAGCCAAGCCACCTGGAACAACAATATCGTCATCCCCGACAATCCAGACATATTTCCCGCGTGCCTCTTCAAAGCATTGTTTGAAGTTAGCATCGGAGCCGATGTTGATATCATTACGCAGATAGCGGACTCGCAAACCGAGATTCACAAAACTCGCTACTACGTGGGGCGTCTCGTCGGGAGATGCGTTGTCGGAGATGATGAGTTCAACACGAGGTTCGCGCTCAAGCTGCCCGAGGAGGGCGGTGAGTAGCTCTTTCAAGAATGGAGCCCGTTTATATGTGGGGATCGCGATCGTCAGTAATGGCCGGGCGTTTTCGAATTGTTGCTGAACTGTACTCATCATCGGCATTGCTGATTCGGTATTCATTCATCAGGTAGAATCAAAGTCTCATCATTAGGAGCTATTTCAAAATATAGCGATTTAGTCGATTATTCTAAATCAAAGCGATCCGTCAAGGTGTTGCTTTCTTTGACATCGATCGATTTTCTCATTCTGTTACGATTTACGAACATATACCGCTCGACGTCGCCCAACGACGGTCGGGTTTGCTGAAAACGAGGGTTACTAGCCCGCATCATTCATGAAGAGTGGAGTCGAGTGTGATTGTTCGCATGAGTGATATGAAATTGCGACAACGACCGAATTTTATTTGATCGCGTTACTGATTCCAAAAGGATTAGTCGGGTTCAAACGTCAATTTTGACAAGTGGTGACACGCCTTCGCCAAGAGCGCAACCAGTCTGGTTTCGGATTGTAAAAAGTGGGAGACTTATCCGCTCTGCGCGCCCAAACGGCAGGCGATAAGACGGAAGGCAGGTAGAAACGGGAACGACGTGGGCAGGTGAATAACCCAGCGCCGCACCGAGACCATTACCCGAGCCCCGAGCTTGAGCAAGCGCTCACGCAAGGTGAGGACCTGGGCCCGGGCACAGGCTGTACCCGCAGCTCGCAAACGTATTTCCTGCATCAAGACGTAAGCCGCGGCGGTGAGCAGAACCCGAAACTGGTTGGCCCAAAAACTGGTGCAACTGGTGCGATCAATTTCCAAGTCGTGCAACTCTTTGATGCGATTTTCAACGTCGCCACGTTGGCAGTACACCCGTTCGTAAATCCATTGCGGACTCTGCTTCATGTTGGTAATCACGAAGCGGGGATTGTCTTTGGGATCTTTTTCCGGCGCCCGGACGACTTCCGCTTTGATCACCACCCGGCGTCGATGAGGCCATTTGCCAGCCGCGTAGTCAACTTCTCCGTAGATGTGTTCGGTTTTTCCGCTGCTTCCTGCCAGCTTACCAGCGCGACCAATTCCCGGAGCCGCGATCCGCTTCAGGACTGCGTTTTTGGCCATGGCCACCACATATTCCAGTTTGCTCTGCGCATCCAAAAACTCCAGCACCGCGGGACTGGCAAAACCACCGTCCAGGCGAACCCGAATGGTCACTCCAGGAAAATGACCACGAAGCATCCGGATCAGCCGCCGCAGCAATCCTACGGCGCCCACCGCGGCGGGGGCGTTGCCAGGACGCAACACCGCAGCGCACAAATACTGTTCGGCTTCCTCATTGAAACTGATAAAGCCCATTACCGGTAAATAGCACCAGCTGTCATAATGCCCGTTAAAGAAGGAGAGTTGCTGTGCGCCATGGGTGGGATCATCGGTGGGATCCAGATCGATGGTGACCCGGTACACCCGGCGCCGTAGTCGCTTGGCGTGCCGCCGGATGACGCTCCGGGCCAAAGTCTCACCCATGCGATACAGTTCCTTGACTCCGACCGCATTCTCGAAACGCGACACGGTCGGTTGCGAGGCCAGGTCGAGCCCTTCTATGGGATCGCGACCGAGAAGCAGCTTGTGAATGGGGTCGC
>DATNKB010000489.1:0-4449 GCA_035603595.1 Candidatus Dormiibacterota bacterium | reverse complement strand
AGCATGGCTGAGGGTGAGCGTGCGATCACGTATCGCGGAGTAGTGAAGGCCGAGCATTGCGATCATATGGGGCATATGAACGTGATGTGGTACGTGGGGAAATTTGACGAGGCGAGCTGGCAACTCTTTGCGGCGATGGGGCTGACGCGGTCGCGGATGCAGAAGGAAAAACGCGGGGTTGCGGGTGTGGAGCAGCGCATCGAATACAAACGCGAGTTGCGTGCGGGCGATGTAATCACAGTGCGATCCGCGGTGGATGAGGTGAAAGAGAAAGTGGTACGGCTGACGCACGTAATGACAAACGATGATACGGGCGAAGTGGCGGCCATCATGCATCTTGTCGCCGTCTACTTTGATACAGAGGCTCGAAAATCATTGCCGCTGCCCGGGGAGTTACGCGAACGCGCGAGCCGGATGATTGTGACGGCTGAACCGAAATAGCAGGCGTAAATCGCAGGATTACAGAGATAAAGCCTCACCTCTAAAGAGGTGAGCTACATTTTGGGCCCGCATTAATCCGCCGACAGCAAGCGGGCACAAACGCCAATTCAAGAGCCGCGCAGGGCGGTGAGCAATGCGGTGCCGTTTGGGCTGCCAAGACCGGTGCAGGCGTCCCAGCCACGGCCTGCGGAATAGGTGCCGTTGTTTCCGGCGGTGATGTCGTGAAATGTGGCCTCGGCTCTCGCGGAATATAGAAGAGGGTTCACGTAGCCTACGTTTGTCCCCAACGATTGATTGATGAGCGCGAACAAGCCTGCCCAGAGCGGGGCAACGGCGCTTGTTCCGCCGATCACGGATTGCTGTCCATCTACCACGACGTTGTAGCCCGTTGCGGGGTCGGCGTCGCCTGCGACATCGGGAACACCGCGGCCTGCGAAGCCGTTCGGAGCTTTCGGAACATTTGCGCTTTGTTGGAAACTTGGAAGCGCAAACGCCTCGCTTACGCCACCGCCCGTGGCACCTTCGTTCGACGATAGCTCGTTCCAGGTTTGCTCGCTGCTGATGGAGGCGCCTGCGAGGGTTAGTTTTGTTCCGCCGCAACCGACCAGGAACGGACTCGATGCGGGGAAATCCACGGTGGGATTTCCGCTGGTGCTTCCATCGGTCGAGCCGTTGTCGCCCGACGCTGCGAGGACTGTGACGCCCATCGTTGATGCGTCCTGGCAGGCGGAATTGAGAGCGTCGCGCGATTGGGCGGTCCAGGAATCTTCCGGGCCGCCCCAGCTGATGGAAATGATGGATGGCTTCAGCTTCGCGTCGTGGACGGCGGTGGTGATGGCGTCGATGAAGCCTTGATCTGTGTTTGGCGCGAAATACACAGCGATTTGTGCGGCGGGAGCGATTGCACCGGCGACTTCGATGTCGAGTTCCACTTCGCCGTCGGGGCCGCTGGCGTCGCCTGTGGGCGAATTTGTCGCGCCGTCGACGGAAACGGCGGTGACTTTTGGCGCGGAGATTCCGAGATTGCTGAAAAATTGCGTGAGATCGGACGCGTTGTATCCGCCGCCTAGTTCGATCAGGGCGATGCATTGGCCGGAGCCGGTTGCGCCCGAAGGGAAAGCGTACGCTTTCGCGACTTGAAGTGGCGAGTAAGAAACGTCTGTGGCGCGAGCCTGGGCGCTGGGATTTTTCTTGCGCAGACGGAAGTGCGGCTTGGCTTGCGGGCGATTGTCGAGGCCGAGAACGCCTTCGATGATGCCGTCCAGGTCAGAGGGGATCGTGAGCGCGCCGGTGCGGCAGCGATATGAGCCGGAAGCGTGTTCGTAACGGCGGAGGTTTGCGCCGAATGCGTCATTGAAGGCTTGAACTGTGCCGGTGAGTTTTACGGTACGGCTGGCGCGATCTTCGCTTGCGACTTTCAAGCCGTACTGCATGGCGAACGCGCGAACTTTCTCTATATCTGCCGGCGACGCGCCATATTGTTTGGCGAATTCTTCGCGGGAGAGGTATTTGCGGTCGCGAGGGAGGCGGGAGCCCATTTGATCGGCGGCGGGAAAATCGCCGGGCTTCGATCCGCGGCGCAGCAGGACACTAACTTCGATTTGTTGGTTTGGATCCGCGGGGCCGACATCTTGTCCGCTTGGAAATGCGGCTCGCGCGCTGCCTTTTAGTTCTACCCGATCCTGTCGTGATGCCATGGCGCCTCCATGGGAATTGACCGGGGAGGAAATTATAGCGCGACCTGAGGACGCGGCGGGGTGAACGCCAAGAAATTAGGCGGAGATTCTTTGCCCCGTGAGAATCCGGGACGCAGAACCCGCGCTGCGCTCAGAATGACAGGCGAAGAGAAAAAGGCGAAAAAGCAAAATTCAAAAGGACCGGCAGGATGCCCTTCGCGGATCAGGACAAGCTGGCGCTACAACTGACGAGGCGACGACCCGAGCCACGTTGGCGGCCGAATGTTTCTAATGAGATGAGTCTGAATATTTTACCGAGCAGCCGTAGGGACGCGTTGCGGGCGTCGCCACCGGTTTGCCGGCCATGGATTGCTCGAGGGCTAGCGAGACGTAGTTCGTCGCGCCAGGGACGTCCGCTAGATCGGTCGTGGGTTTGTCGTCAATCGCGCCATCGTAGATGACGACGCCCTGGGGATTGATTACCACCATTTGCGGCGAGGTCTTCGCGTCGTATAAGCGGCCGATCTCGCCGCTCGGATCAAGCAGCGCGGCCGTGGGCGCGGCCTGCATTTTTGTTATGTACGCATTCTCGTCGCTCGCGGTGACGAATCCTTGCTTGCCTGGCGCGGAGGATAGAATCGTGAACCAGACTACGCCCTTGCCCGTCCACTGCTTTTGGAGCTTCTGCATGTTCCCGCTCTCGTACTGCTTGCCGACGTAGGGGCAGCCGTTGTTGTGCCACTCGAGGACGACATATTTTCCGCGATAATCGGCGAGCTTGTAGGTCTTGCCGTCGCTGGCGGTCGCCGTGAACGCGGGTGCGGGGTCGCCTATTTTTGCCGCCGCGAGCAGCAGCGGAGCCGCGCAGAGTATGATGGCGACGATAATGAGGCTAAGAGTTGAGCGCTTCATTTCCGTGGGTCCTCCTCCATAGATTGTACTGCGCTGAAAGCGATTCTGGAGCGATTGGTGGCGCATTTACTTTGAACCTGGTGGGCTTGTTGCCACAGGCTTGCCGATTGGCGCGTCGATCGAGTAGGGCTGCTCGCCTGAAAGGACGAGCACTCCCTTCAAGCGTGCGATCGGTTTGAGAAGCTGGTCGGACTTCCGCAGTGTGAGAGTGAAACCCATGCCTGTGGTTACGAGCGTTTGCGGAGCGGCGTTTGACACCTGCGACTCGGCCAGAGGAAAGAAAATCGCGCCAGTGATTTTGTGGCCGAGGTTCGCTGTCAGCACAAACGAGTCGTTGGTTTGGGCGATGGAAAATTTCCAACTCGCCGGAGCCGGCCGCGGCCACGCTTTGCGCGCTTCCGTAAAGAATTGAGTACTTTGCGCGCTGGCAGGAGGCGACTGCAGTTTTACAGGCAGCGTGAGAGAAACTTGCGCTTTGCCTGGAATGCACATTTCGCGGCAGACGAGAACCTTAACGCTCGCAGTGATCTGAACCGGGTTTTGCGACGAGAGATTCGCGTCCGCGCGCATCGGAACGATTAACGTGACCCCGTCCTCGTAGCCGTAGTCCACGATCGTGGACGCTCCCAGACGCCGCGGCGCGGGCCATTCAATGGCGCCAGCCTTGATGCCGTGAGACAAATCCCATGTCACGCGAGGAGGCTCACCTGAGTCGCCTGGGTTTACCCAGTAGACGTGCCAGCCCTTTTCGAGTTCGAAGCGCAAAGCGACATTGAAGGGATGTCCTGCTGCGACCCATTGCTTCTCGGCGATAAGTTCTAATGTTCCGTGAGGGATGGGTGTGCCTGCGGCTCGCGCCTGGATCGAACTCAATGCCAACGCGGCGGCGACCGAAATAATCGCGCTGGGAAGGACAGCGTGGGATTTGCGTACTGACATACTTTCTTAGACGCATGAACCTCCCGGCTTGGGTTCTGACACTCGACAATTTTGGCGAACCTTTGAATTTCACAGCACTTCGGACAGACGAAATGAGCACCCTGGGTGGACTTAGAACATCCAATACTGCGGCCTCGAGGCATCGCTTTAAGCGAGTGAGCGGGGCGATTGGCTTGGTTCGGGAACGCATCGTAAGAGGAGAGAAAATGGTAAAAGTGGCACTGTACGTAAGACTGGAAGCGAAACCCGGGAAAGAAAATGACGTGGCAAAATTTCTCGAAGCCGGACTCGGCATGGCCAACCAGGAGACTACAACTCCCGTGTGGTTCGCGCTGCAATTGAGCCCCTCAGTTTTCGGAATCTTCGACGCTTTTGACGATGAAAGCGGGCGGCAGGCTCATTTGAACGGGCCGATTGCGAAAGCGTTGATGGCCAAAGCCGGTGAGCTCTTTTCAAAGCCGCCTGCTATCGAACGGGTCGA
>DATNKB010000488.1:0-22599 GCA_035603595.1 Candidatus Dormiibacterota bacterium | reverse complement strand
TGCAGGAGTTGGCGTTCTTCTCGTGGTTCTACTCGTCTAACTCGACCGGGATCCACGACTGGTTCTCCGACAACGACACGTTTACAACCGACGCCGGTCCTGTTTGTGTGCCAGCTTCAGGTGCCAGCGGGAACACGCGTCCAATCATTCATCCGTAGCTGACTGAACGGAGGATTGCTTTCGGGGCAGCGGGCACGTGCTCGCTGCCCTTTTTTTTTCCGTGTCGACATGATTTAAGGGCTGGGGCCGACCTCTGCCAACTGGAATGGAGCGCGGCGAGATATACTCACAGAGATACAACGATGAGACTCTGGCCATGAAAATTCTGACCGCTTCGGAGATGCGCGAAGTCGATCGCCTTACAACCGAGCGCTACGGTATTCCCAGCCTGTCGCTGATGGAAAATGCAGGCAAGAGCATTGCCGACTTTATGAGCGCACGGTTTCGGAGGCTCGAATCGCGGCGAATCATCGTTCTTTGTGGGAAGGGAAACAATGGAGGAGACGGGTTTGTAACTGCGCGACATCTGGCTGACGCGGGCGCGACGCCCATCGTGATCCTGGTTGCCGCTCAGGATGAGATGCGTGGAGACGCAGCCACAAATCGAGATCGCTGGCAAAAGTCGGGCGGCGAAGTTCGCGTGGTGCGTGCATCTTCCGACTGGCAAACGGTGAAGCCCTCCGTTAACTCCGCGGATCTCATCGTTGACGCCTTGCTTGGTACTGGCGTGAAAGGTGCGGTTGAAGGTTTGCTGAGTGAAGTGATCCACGAAGTAAACCGTCGCGAGCGGGGAAGGATTGTCATCGCTGTAGACATCCCGTCAGGACTGCCGGCCGATATGGATGGCACCGCGTCGGAAAATCGGGCGCGCACAAAAGATTCGGGCGACGATATAGTCGCCGCCAACTATACCGTTACATTCACGGCGCCCAAGGCAGGAATGTTTCTTGGCAACGCCACCGCGAGCGTTGGTCAATTACTTGTTCGCGAGATTGGCTCGCCCCCGGAATTGGTCGAAGAAGTCGGAAAGGGGACTGTGCGTTGGCTCGAGACCGGCGAGTTTTCTGAATTTGCCCTGCCTCGCGAGCCTGACGGCAACAAGGGCAACTACGGTCACGCGCTGATCGTCGCAGGCTCGGTCGGGAAGAGTGGTGCGGCGGTCATGGCGTCTTGGGCGGCGTTGCGGATTGGAGCGGGCCTCGTTACCGCGGCTGTGCCAGAGCCTGTGTTGCCTCTTGTGGCAGCGCCGAATCCAGAAGTGATGACGGAACCGCTGCCGGCGACCGATACAGGCAGCATTTCTTTGCGGGCACTCGAATACGAGCGCTTCAACGGGATCGTGAAGGGCAAGAGCGTTATTGGAATTGGACCCGGGCTCACGACGCAGACCGAAACCGTGCAATTTGTCCGCGCGGTAGTTGGAAAGTATTTGGACCTGCCAATCGTGCTCGATGCGGACGGGCTGAACGCTTTCGACGGCCATGCGCAACAGTTAAAAGCTGCGCGCAAGATGTTGGCTGTCACACCTCATCCCGGCGAAATGGCAAGGCTGGTTGGCAGCGACACAAAACAGATTCAGTCGCGGCGCCTCGAAGTCGCCCGAAAGGCTGCTGCGGAATGGAACGCGTTCGTCATTTTGAAGGGGTACCAGACCGTAATTGCGGCTCCCAACGGCGATGCCTGGATCAATTCCACTGGCAACGCCGGCATGGCGACTGGTGGCACAGGAGATGTGTTGACTGGGATGCTGGCCGGTCTTATAGCTCAACACGGCGTTGGCGTACTTGCGCTTTGCTTTGGCGTCTACCTTCACGGCCTCGCCGGCGACATAGCCTACGCAGATTCGGGCGAAGCGCCTCTGATGGCTACAGACCTGATCCGCTCAATTCCACGCGCCTACCAACAGTTTTACGCCGAGTCTGGCCGTGTCTAGCCGCGAAATCGTGACGCACTCCTTCGAAGAGACTATCCAATTCGGCCGCGATCTTGGAGCGCGGCTCAGGCCGCCTGTCCTCGTTTTATTATCGGGCGAGTTAGGAGCCGGCAAGACGACCCTGACAAAAGGAATTGTGAGCGGAGCGGGAGCAGCCCGCGAGGACGAAGTTACGAGCCCAACTTTCGCGCTCGTACACAAATACGGAAACGGCTCGCGCGTTTATCATGTGGACCTTTACCGGATCGGCGATTCTCACGATTTGGAGACGCTTGGCCTGGAGGACGTGCTGTCCGAGCCCGGCGTGGTGCTGGTCGAGTGGCCGGAGAGGCTCTCATTGCGTACGGATTGGCCGGTGATACGAATCGAGCTGGAACACGTCGCGGAGGACGTGCGGAAGATCGTGATTCGCGACGATGGCGGGATTTTCTCGGCGACGTGATTTGTTTAAGACGGCGGGTCGAGAGCCATGATCTGGAAACCAGCGTCGACATAAATCGTATTCCCCGTCACACCGCGGCCTAAATCACTTGCAAGAAATACGGCCGTATCCGCAACTTCAGCGATGTCTGTATTACGGCGCAACGGAGCATGCTGCGCTACGAACTCGAGGACCTTTGAGAAATCCTTGATACCTCGCGCAGAAATCGTCTTGATAGGCCCCGCAGAAATCGCATTTACCCGAATCTTGTTTTTACCAAGCTCGCTGGCGAGATATTTCACCGAGGCTTCAAGCGCGGCCTTGGCCACGCCCATGATGTTGTAATTCGTCACAACCCGCGTTGATCCGAGATAAGTGAGCGTCATGATCGCGCCGCCTTCGGACATCAGCGGGACCAGCGCTTTCGAGACAGCCACGAGCGAAAACGCGCTCACCTCGAGTGCAAGCTGGAAACCAGCCCGCGAGGTATTGACGAACGGATTGCCAAGGTCTTCGTGGTTTGCGAAGGCGAGACAGTGAACGACAGCGTCGAGCCTGTGACCCTGTGCTTTCACCGCCGTAGCCAGACTATCAATATCGGATTGCTGCTGGACATCGCACGGGAAAAACGCTTTGGCGCCGAGTTCTTTGCCCAATTCTTCGACGGTCGGCTTTGCGCGATCGTTCTGGTATGTGAGCAGCAGCGTTGCACCCTCGCGGACAAATGCCTGCGCGATCGCATGGGCGATGCTCCATTTATTCCACACACCGAGAACAACTGCAGTCTTGCCTTCGAGTAATTTTGACATGGGCGGATTTTACCCTGAATTTCGGGATTGAAGACAGACTTCTGAATGCACAGGAATCTGTTTTGGTGCCTGAGCGGTGCTAACGCAACAGTCGAGCAAGCGCGCTAAGAAATCTAGTCAACTCTGGCCATAGCATCGCGAGAGCGATCAAGAATGCTGCCAACTTCTTGGGTGTTAAGAATGGCGCCGAAATCGTAGGCATGCCCTGCTGATGGCGTTGGCAGAAGCCATCCCGAGTGGCGCGGCGATCGCAGCGCTGTCCGGCAGGGCCGAAGTAGAGGCAGGGTCCGAGATCGCCTGGCAAGACGCGGTTCGGTGCCGACGGTCTCCTACGCAGCTGATTGGGCGGATTCACTGAAAAACGCTCGGACGTCGGGGTCGTACGAGCCTGTTTCAGGCCATGAATATTGACCGATGGCCACTCGAAGCTGTCGAAAGGCATCTCTTCAGCCTCGTGGTCCGACCCGGCATTAACCCTTACGCCTAGTTCCATTGCACGTTACCCCGCTGGCTCCTAGAGTCGAAGTTTATCCGAATCAGGTGTCAGAAATGCCCGACACTCATACTCTGCCTTCACCCACGCATCCCGCCCGGATGAAACTTGAGCCTTATTCCGCCGAAATTCGGCTGTCGAATCTGACCCTGGGCATTGACAACATCCATTATGACGTTTTTCTGAGCCCCCGCTTCGTCGATTTTTCGCGAAAGTATCTGCTCGATCTCGTTCGCCAGACCGTCAACATCAGCCTCGTCTACGGGAAGGACAAGAAGCGCGCTGGTCCGCCCGAACACGCGTCTTTTCGCAAGCTGCTCACCGATATCCTGCAGGAATCGCTGACGCGAGCAAAATATCAGCAATCGATCGAAACGGATGTTCTTCACCAGTTGGCAATTCTCAAGCACTTGACCACTGAACTCTCCAGCCAGTTTTCGAGCATCGTCGTGGAATGCAAAGAATGGATACGCGGGCGCGGCGAACTTTTCGAACATAGCGAGCCCGCGCACGTGATGCGGTCGAAAATTGCCGAAATTCAAGCAGACAAGAAGAAGGTCTATCGTCAGGTGGGCGAGACAGTTCATCGAGTATGGCGCGAAGTGGAAGAGGGGATCATCTCCAAGTCCCGCCGGGCACTCTTTGGCGACGATTTCCGCGAGACATACGACCTGCTGCAGAATCGCTTTCTCTTTGTAGAGAATGGAAATGACGATCACCTTTTCTTGCAGCATTACGTCCTGCTCGGGAACTTCGTCAACGACCCGGACCGTTTCGACGTGTTCGACCACCTATTGCTGGATTTTGTGCGTGATTTCGTTCTCGCTGATGACGATTCCGAGGAACTGAGCAAATCGCGGAAAGCCTACGAGCGATTGATGGAGCAGGCTCGGCAGTTGCGGTCTGAGCTCGAGAGGATTGAGGAGGAGCAGCGTGAACTCTCCACGCGGGCGGGCGCCGGCGACGAGAAGTTTCCGTGGCTTTTCAAAAAGAAGTCCGTAACATCGGCTGAAATCCAAGCCGAGCTTGAAACTCTCAGGAAAAAGTTTTCGTCGGCGGAACAGAACCTCGAAGAACTGGCCCCGCCGATTGACGCGGCCAAGCAGCGGCTGGATTTCCTTACAGAGGAATACAGAAATCGGCTGGGTGATTATCTGAACCAGCCCGAGAATTCTCCGAGGCTGTTCGGTGCACACCGTTCGGCAGCTGACGATTCCCACGGAGAAGCTCCGCCGGAAGTTAGGGCGCAACTCCGCGAGGAATGGACTCATCGGTTGGAAGAGCGCGATCTCCTGTTTCATGTTCTCGCGGGGTATGAGCTGAGAAAGATCTATGCCGAGTACTGTCCGCCCATCCACTTGCAACAACTGAAGAAAGCGATTGTGCATCGCGAAGAACATAAGCGAATCGAGACGATTCTCGAGCAGTTCCCGGCACGTAAGATTTCGATGAAGCGATTGGATGAAGCTTCGCGCGCCATTCGCCGGCGTACTCATGAGGAAACGCTCGCGACGTGCACGCAATTTGCCGAGGATCTGATGCGTCTGCGGCGCGATCGCCGCAATTACCAGCAAGTAGCTTCCTGGATGGAACGTATCAATCTGGTGCGCTCGGAGCGTGCGCGCGAGCTCTCGCGGGTAAACAAGAGCCTCTACGAATTTCTCCATCCAGATGAGGTTCGGCCCGACGACGATCCGGTCAGCTCCCACGTGATCATTAAAGCCGATGTGCGCGGTTCCACGGGAATCACAAAGGATCTCCTCGCGCGGGGCATGAATCCGGCATCGCACTTCAGCATGAACCTGCACGAGCCCGTGAAGCGAATGCTCGAGCGCTATGGCGCCGCCAAGGTCTTCATCGAGGGCGATGCAATCATTCTCGCGATTTATGAAACGGAAGCCAAGCGAGCCACTCAGAGAGCAGTGGCGCGCGCGTGCGTGCTGGCCCGCGAAATTTTGGCGGTGACCCAGGCGTACAACCAGCGCGCGATGACGACGAACTTGCCAGCGCTTGAACTGGGCCTTGGCGTGGCGTTTCAGGATTCGGCCCCGTCGCTCTGGATGGACGCCGATTCACGCGTGATGATTTCGCGGGCACTCAATCTGTCGGATCGGCTTTCGAGCTGCTCGAAGATGGCGAAGCGGCTGTTCAAAGAGAATCCGTCGCCATTCAACGTATTCCTGCTGCAAACGCTCATGGAAGACGCGGTGGAAGACGAAGGCGAGGAATTGGTGGTCCGTTACAATTCAAATGGAATTGAGCTCAATGAGGAAGGTTTTCAGAAAGTAGCCGCCGAAATCGCGCTCGCTCCCATGGGGGGCAATTTCCCGATGCCCTGGGGCAAAGAGCGCGTGCAACTCTATTTTGGAGAAGTTCCGATCGGCGACACTTTCGAGCCAATCATCATCCGCAAGGGTTTTGTGCGCCAGTTGCTGCCGGGCGGTAAGATAGGCGCCCAAGGCAACCGCACATACTTCGAAGTGTGCACTCACCCTAAGCTTCTCGAACTGGCCCGCAAGAAAGCGCCGAGCATTCCTGCGAAAAGTTGAACGCGCACATCGCCATCCCTATAATCGTTGCGGAGGCGAAAGGGATCCGGTGATTCTCGTGGCCTTCAAAGCCATTGATCCTGTCCTTCGCGGCCAGGATGGTGGGTTCGACTCCCACACGCTTCCGCCAACACTTTTTTACTGAATCAATTACGGGCGAATTTTAGTACCGTACCGTTTACCGAGCAGCCGCAGAGATTGATGGCGGACTCTAAATAGCTCTAACCAGGACCTTCGTCGTAGGCGTACCACCTGTCGTCGAGTTGTTGGAAGGAATAAGCCTCTTCATTCGAATATCTGTCGACCTTGCGCTCGCCCTTTTCCTGACGGAGTACGCAGGGCTCGAATCGGTAGGCATCAGCCGGAGCGCCTGCAGCACAGTGAAGGTAGCCGCTGGTATGGCCGCGGTTGAGCAAGCCGACTGAATCAACCATGATGAAGGCGTCACGCGCACCGTCGCGTTGGATGCCAAGCCTTATGCCGTCTCGGGAATAAATTTTGCGGTATGCATCCCAACGGGATTCCGGCAATCCCGCGTTCGGATCGTTCGCCATGTAGCGTCCACTCTGATTTGTCGGGCCAGGGGTGCCATCAAGGAAGTCTGGAGCAATACGAGAGAAATCTACGTCCTCGTCAGACATGAGGAGGATCATTTCGAGATCAACTCGCTTCGACGGATAGTCGCGCTGTAGCTCTGCCAGTGTAGGCGGTTCTTTGAACATAGTGAACCACAAGAAGACAACCAAGGCGATGGCTAACCAAATTGGAGTAGTCAGCGCAATCGTGGCGATGCGAATGTTGCGACGACGAGGCGACCGGCGGGTGATTAAGCTCAGGACAATACCCGAGATGAGGAGTGTGAAGTAGACAAGGGCGGCAACCGATGGCCATCCCACATCAAACTTAAGCGAGTTTGAGAAACCGAGCATGTACAGCAGCGCGACAGAGTATACCTCGTGTACTTTGCACTGTAAAGTACTCTGTTTGACAGCAGGATTCTTACAACAATCGCGCAGCGTTGCCAGCTTTGCCAACGATGGGGACGCGGCCCAGCCAGTCTACTGGGTCAGCGCTGCGCAGTCGATTCCGTACCGATTACCGTTTCGCGTGGGTTTCAACGCCGTCGAGTACAAGGACTTAGTAAGTTGCATTGTAGTTTCGACTCCCGCACGCTTCCGCCATAATTGTAATCAGGAGTCTCGCGGACAATGTCAATTCGCGAACGAATTAACCTTGCGGCGTGGTCTTGCTATGCATGATTTCCTTCAGCAGATCGAGCAACTGGTGGAAGTCCGGTAAAGCGTCGTCATTGCCAGGAAGCAGCTCAACCCCCAGCGAGTCCGGGCCCGAGTCTGTGATCTTCAGCTTTCCTTCGAGTTTCTTTCGCAGTTCCGCAAGACGAATATGCTGCTCGATCGGAATCGGCATAGTTTGGTGAGTCTAGCATAATCGCTGCGATCGAAATCTTTTGCTGTATCCGGCTTCCTTGTTAGAACATCTACAGATCATGGAATACAGACAGCTGGGATATTCGGGATTGAAGGTGCCGGTTCTGAGCTTCGGCACGGGTACGTTCGGCGGCGGCACTGAGTTTTTTCGCGCATGGGGAAGTAGTGACGTAGCCGAAGCTACCAGGCTGGTGGATATTTGCCTCGAAGCCGGCGTAAATCTGTTCGACACCGCGGACGTCTACTCGCGCGGCCTGGCGGAAGAAATTCTGGGCAAGGCGCTCGAAGGGCGGCGCGACAAAGTGCTGATCTCGACCAAAGCCACCTTTCGAATGGGCGACGGACCGAACGATCTAGGTTCCTCGCGCCACCATTTGATTCGCTCCTGCGAAGCGAGCCTTCGCCGCCTCGGGACGGACTACATCGATATTTATCATCTGCACGGCTTCGACGCCGTTACTCCTATTGAAGAGACTTTGCAGACTCTCGATCAATTGGTCCGCAGCGGGAAGGTGCGCTACATCGCCTGTTCCAACTTTTCCGGTTGGCACCTGATGAAGTCGCTAGCCATCTCGGAAAAATACGGCTGGGCTCGATACGTGGCGCACCAAGCCTACTATTCGCTCATTGGCCGTGATTTCGAATGGGAACTGATGCCGCTCGCCATCGATCAAAAGGTTGGAACCATCGTATGGAGTCCGCTGGGATGGGGCCGCCTGACCGGAAAGCTTCGCCGCGGCAACCAGCTTCCAAAAGAGAGCAGGCTTCACAAGACGGCCGAGTTCGGCCCTCAAGTCGAGGATGAGTATTTATATCGAGTGATTGACGCGCTCGACGAAGTGGCAAAGAAGACAGGAAAGACCATTCCTGATATTGCCCTCAACTGGCTCTTGCAGCGGCCTACGGTGGCGAGCGTGATTATTGGCGCGCGGAACGAGCAGCAATTGCGGCAGAATCTTGGCGCAGCAGGCTGGAACCTTACGTCCGAGCAAGTGGCAAAACTTGATGCGGCGAGCGACGTCAGGCCGCCTTATCCGTATTGGCACCAGTGGCAGTTTGCAGAGCGCAATCCACTGCCACTTCCACACGCGCTGCCTCCCACTCGCGAGCGTTAATTAGAGCGCAGCCCTTTCGAGAAAGCCCATTGGAAGAGGAGAAATGTGATGGCGAGACCAAAAGTATTGATTCTCACGGGAGACGCAGCGGAATCGCTTGAAACGATGTACCCCTATCAGCGGTTACAGGAGGAAGGCTACGAGGTAAAGATCGCCGCACCGACGAAGAAGAAGTTGCGTTTCGTGGTCCACGATTTCGAGCCTGGATTCGATACCTACACCGAGAAGCCCGGCTATACGTGGGACGCCGACCTCGCTTTCAAAGATGTGAATCCTGCTGACTATGTAGCGCTGGTCATTCCGGGTGGAAGAGCGCCCGAACACATTCGCAACCACGAAGACTTCCGCCAGATCGTCCGACATTTCTTCGACCAGAAAAAGCCGGTCGCGCAACTTTGTCACGCGCCGCTCGCGCTTATTGCAGCAGGCGTCTTAAAAGGTCGTCGCACTGCCGCGTATCCGGCTCTCGAGCCAGACGTTCAGGCCGCCGGCGCCGAATTTGTCAATTCCGAGGCCGTGGTGGATGGGGTGATGGTTTCCGCAAGAGCGTGGCCGGATCATCCGGCATTCATGCGTGAATTCATCAAAATATTGCGGCAGGCGGCACCGATTTCTCGCGACGCCACAGCCGGCCGTTAAGTTCCGCAAGGGAGCGGGGACTATCTGTCTTATTGCTCGGCGAGCGACCGATGCACCAGGTGAATCGCGATCGAACCTTCGCCGACCGCGGAAGCGACCCGCTTCACATTCCCCGACCGCACATCGCCAACGGCAAACACCCCAGGTAAGCTCGTCTCAAGCATCATCGGTGCGCGCGTGTGCGCCCATGATACAGACCCGTTCGCATCGTCCAGGTCACGGCCGGTAAGAATGAAGCCCTTCTCGTCCAGAGCCACGCATCCCTGCAGCCATCCCGTTCGCGGAGAAGCTCCCGCCATGATGAAAACGTGCCGGATGTCATGAACTGTGGTTGCTCCACTGGTTCTATCTCGCCACGTCACGCCCTCCAGCTGAGTGTCCCCGTCGAGAGCGACGATTTCCGTATTGTAGTGCAATTCGATCCCCGGGTTTTCTTCGATGCGCTGTATCAGATAGCGCGACATACTCTGCGCAAGACCGCCCGAGCGCACCAGCATGTGCACCTTGTTAGCCGTTTGCGCCAGAAACACCGCGGCCTGCCCCGCCGAGTTACCGCCTCCCACCACAATCACGTCGTCGTCTCCGCATAGCTGAGCCTCCATAAAAGTGGCCCCGTAATAGACGCCCTGGCCCGTAAATTTCTCGAGATTCGCAATCGGCGGACGCTTGTACTCCGCCCCTGTGGCAATCACCACCGCGCGCGCGGCAAGGCGGTTCCCGTTGTCCAACACAACTTTGTAGGGGCGCCTTGTGCACTCAAGTTGCACCACTCCGTGCGCCACCATCATCTTGGCGCCGAATTTCTCCGTCTGTGCAATCGCTCGCGCGGCGAGTTCCTGCCCAGAAAGCCCGGTAGGAAATCCGAGATAATTCTCAATCTTCGAGCTCGATCCAGCCTGACCTCCGGGTGCGCCCGCTTCAATCGTGAGCACATCCAGACCTTCCGAAGCCGCGTATACAGCCGCAGCCAGCCCCGCGGGCCCCGCGCCAACGATGATCAGATCGCGAATCTGCGATTCGTCCACCGATATGTTGAGTCCCAGGCAATCGGCCAATTTCTGAATCGTCGGATTGCGCAGCACAATCCCGCCGCTGCACACAATCACCGGAATTTCGGAAGCATCTACCTGAAATCGATCGAGGAGTTCCTGTGAAGACTTATCCGCATCGAGATCCACGTAAGTGAACGGATGTTCGTTGCGCGTCAGAAACTCACGAAGCCGCAGCGTATTCGAGGAATGGCGCGAGCCCATCAAAACGATGTTTCCTTGCCCGCGATCCACCAGCTGCAGCCGCCGCAGGATAAAAGCCCGCATAAATATTTCGCTAAGCTCCGCATCTCTGGCCACGAGCGAACGCAAGCCTTCGGTATCCAGCTCGACGAAGTCTCCCGGCTCAGTCACGCGGCCTCGCGCCAGGCTGCGGCGCCCGGAAATCATTGTCATTTCGCCGGTAAATTCTCCGGGGCCGTGCGTGGCGACCGTGCGCTCGCCGTTTAGCGACGGCTGCACAATTTCCATAGCGCCAGACAGCAAAACGAAGAAGGGAAGTGTAGTTTCGCCAGGCTCAAAAAGTATTTCGCCTGCTTCCACGCGGCGCACCCTTCCAAGGGCGCGAATGCGATTGATTTGCGTCGCGCTTAAAGTTGGAAACGCTTGCGTGCGCGCGTCGAGCGTACTAGGGACTGGACGGGATGCCATCAGTTCAACTCTCCTGGGGCTGATTCGAAGTGTATCCAATTAGACTACGGACAATACCTCTTGGATTCAATGCCAGCCGTTAGCCGGTGCCGGCCAGCCGACAAATGCTTTGGTGCGCTGTGCAGGCAGAGTTTGCATTGGGCGGAATCGTTCCGCGACACCTTCGCATCGTATACGACCCGACGCTTGCGAGCCCGGGGACTCGTTGCACGGCTCGGTCAGCGTCACCCTCTTGATTGTTTTAGATAATTTCGAATAGAAGCGTGCGCTTGTTTTCAGTAATATCTCACCACCCTGACGGGCGCTTTAAGAGCCGTCGTGTCGGCAAATCGTGCGGTTGCGAGGACGGGGGTAACATGAGTAGCTCAGTGGGACGCAAGGTCGTGATTGGGGGAGCAGCGCTGGTGGCTATCGTGGCCGTGGCTGTTCTGGCGATGCGCCCAAAACATGGAGCGGCTGGCGGCCCGGGCGCGCCCGACGTCCAGGTGGTTCAAGTCGAACAGAAAGACGTCCCGATTTACCACGAGTGGATCGGTACCCTTGAAGGATACGTCAACGCCGACGTGCGGGGCCAGGTGACCGGCTACCTTCTGCGACAGGACTACAAGGAAGGGAACTATGTGCAGGCAGGGCAGCTTCTCTTCGAGATCGACCCGCGCCCGTTCCGAGCAGCGCTCGACGAAGCGCAGGGACAGCTGGCAACAGCCGTCGCTCAGCTTGCGAATGCGGAGGCCGTTCAGAAGCGCACTCAACTCGACGTGGACCGTTATACTCCGCTGGCAAAAGAGCAGGCCGCGAGCCAGCAGGATCTCGATAATTCCGTCCAGAATAATCTAGCGGCGAAAGCAACTGTTGCGACAGCCAGAGCTCAGATCAAAACGGCGGAGGCAAACGTCGAATCGGCACAGCTCAATCTGGGCTTCACGCGCCTGACGGCTCCTGTCAACGGCATTGCTGGGAGAGCGCAGCTTCAAGTCGGCGCTTTGATCAGCCAGGGCACCGGAGCCGTCACCACCGTTTCCACCGTTGATCCAATCAAGGTCTATTTCACCGTAAGCGAATCAGAATATCTGGACTTCAACCGCAGATTTCCCACCGTAGAGGGCCGCGAAGCCGAATTCAAGCGCACTCCGCTCGAGCTGGTGCTGGCCGATGGCACGACCTATGGACAAAAAGGCACCATAGACTTCGCCGACCGCGCCGTGAATCAAGGCACCGGCGCGATTCTGATAGCAGGCCTTTTCTCAAACGCCGGCAATATTCTGCGGCCCGGAGGATACGGACGGGTGCGAGCCTCAACGCGAATCGAGAAGGATGCGTTGCTGGTTCCCCAGCGCGCCGTCACCGAACTGCAAGGCAGCTACCAGGTGGCGATCGTGGACAATGAAAACAAAGTCTTGATTCAGTCCGTTGAGGTGGGAGACCGGTTCGGCAGCCAATGGATCATTTCGAAAGGATTGAAGCCAGGCGACCGCGTCGTAGCCGAAGGAACGCAAAAGGTGCGGGCTGGCATGCAGGTGAAACCGAAGCCTTACGCTTCCGAAATGGCTGAGGCGGGAACCAAGTAAGACCATGTCAAAATTCTTCATCAACCGTCCAATCGTCGCCATCGTAATTTCAATTCTGTTGGTGATGATCGGAGGGCTCACGATTCTGAGCCTGCCGATTGCGCAGTTCCCCAATATTGCCCCGCCAGAGGTTCAAGTACTGGCTACTTACGTCGGCGCGGATGCAGAGACACTCGAGCAGGCGGTTGCCGCCCCGATCGAACAGCAAATGACCGGCGTCGACAACATGAACTACATGTACTCGCTCAACGCCACCGGAAACTCGAACACTACGTTGGTCGTGGATTTTGACATCAAGACGGATCCGAACACCGACTTGATCCTTGCCCAATCGCGCGAGACGCAAGCGGCTTCCCAGCTTCCGACAGACGTGACGAACTACGGAATCACCGTTCGCAAATCCGTAACGGCGCCCCTTATGCTCCTCGCCCTGTACTCGCCACACGGAACCTACGACGCCAGATTTTTGGCCAATTACGCTTACATCAACTTGAACGATCCGATTACGCGCCTGCCCGGAATCGGCAACGTGCAAATTTTTGGCGCCGGTCAATATGCCATGCGTCTCTGGGTGAAGCCGGACCAATTGGCGAAATTGGGGATCACGGTACCCGACGTAATCGCAGCCATCCAGTCGCAAAACACGGTGAATCCAGCCGGAAAGGCGGGTGACGAGCCCGCACCACCGGGGCAGGAGTTTACCTATTCGGTGCTGGCGCAGGGCCGTCTCGTTTCGCCCGAAGAATTCGGAGAAATCGTAGTTCGCGAAACTCCTGTGAATGGTCTTGTGCGAATCAAGGACGTCGCCCGGATGGAACTGGGCGCGCAGGATTACAGCGTGTCGAGTCGCATGAATGGCCAGCCAAGCGCCATCGTGGCTGTCTATCAGCTGCCCGGTTCAAACGCGGTGGATGCCGCCGCTGGCGTTAAAAAGCTGATGCAAACGATGGAGCAGCGCTTCCCGCAGGACATGGGCTACAAGATCGCGCTCGACCAGACGCAGTCAGTAACTCAGGGCATCAAGGAAATCGTTGAGACCCTCGCCATCGCTCTCGTCCTTGTAATCATTGTGGTCTACATCTTCCTGCAAGGCTGGCGTGCAACGCTGATTCCTCTCCTGGCGGTTCCGGTTTCGCTGATCGGTACGTTCATTCTCTTCCCGCTCTTCGGATTTTCGCTCAACACGCTTTCCCTGTTCGGTCTCGTGCTCGCGATTGGCTTGGTCGTAGACGACGCAATCGTAGTGGTGGAAGGCGTGGAGCGCCACATCGAAGAGGGCATGACGCCCAAAGATGCCGCACTCAAAGCAATGGATGAGCTCTCTGGACCGGTCGTTGGAATCGCTCTCGTTCTTTCAGCTGTCTTCGTCCCCACGGCATTCATTCCCGGAATCACAGGCCGGCTCTACCAACAATTCGCCGTCACAATCGCCATTTCAGTGTTGCTCTCGGCCTTTAACGCCTTGACGCTCAGCCCAGCCCTGGCCGCATTATTGCTTCGAAAAAAAGAGGAGAGCCGTGGTCTCCTTCGGAGGTTCTTCGATTGGTTTAATCGTGTGTTCGAACGCGCCAACGAAGGATACGTCCGCGTATGCGGTGGCCTGATCCGCAAGAGCTTTGTCGCCGTTCTAATGCTGCTGATTGTGGCGGGAGCAGCAGCGTTTTTCGGTAGCCGAGTTCCGTCGAGCTTTCTCCCAGACGAAGACCAGGGCTATCTTTACATCAACATGCAGCTGCCAAATGCCGCTTCCCTGCAACGCACAGATCAGGCTTCGCGGCAAGTCGAGAAGATCCTCGCGGATACTCCCGGAGTCCAATATTCCACCAGCGTCGTCGGATTCAGCCTATTGAGCTTCGTACGAACCAGTTACAACGCATTTTTCTTCGTCACCTTGAAGCCCTGGGAAGATAGAAAGACAAGAGCGGAACAGTTTCAGGAAATCAAAGCGCGACTGAACCGCGCGCTCAGCCAGCTTCCTGAAGGAATCGTGTTCAGTTTCTCCCCGCCTGCGATTCCCGGAGTAGGCACCTCGGGAGGATTCACGTTCGTCCTGGAAGACCGCGCCGGCCACGATGTTCAATTTCTCGCGCAGAATCTGAACACATTCCTCGCTGCCCTCCGTAAGCGCCCCGAGATTGCGAGCGTGAGTACGACCTTTTTGGCCGGGGTTCCGCAGCAATACATCGACGTGGACCGAGATAAGGTCTTGAAGTTGGGCGTGCCCTTGACGGACGTCTATCGCACGATTCAGACATTTATGGGAGGCGCGTTCATAAATTATTTCAATCGATTCGGCCGGCAGTGGCAGGTCTACGTGGAGGCAGAAGGCAGCTACCGGGCCAGAATGGAAAATGTCGGCCAATTCTACGTGCGCAATAGCCGCGGTGATAACGTACCTCTGTCTGCGCTCACAAAGATTAAAGCGCGTTCCGGTCCTGAATTCACGATGCGTTACAACGAGTATCGCTCAGCACAGATTAACGGTGCAGCCGCTCCCGGTTACAGCTCCGATCAAGCCACCGCTGCGCTCGAAGAAGTCTTCAAGCAAACGATGCCCAACGAGATGGGCTTCGACTACCTCGGCATGTCGTATCAAGAGCAGAAAGCGCGAGAAGGCGTGCCATCCTGGGCGATCTTCGGATTGTCGTTGCTGTTCGTGTTTCTAATTCTCGCGGCGTTGTATGAGAGCTGGTCGCTGCCTTTCAGCGTGCTGCTCAGCACTCCGGTCGCAGTCTTCGGCGCGTTTCTAGTGCTGTGGTTGCGCCGCGTCATCATGTCAACGTATTACCCCGCCTACATGGTTCAGATCGAGAGCGACATCTATTCCCAGATTGGCCTGGTCATGCTGATCGGCCTTTCGGCGAAGAATGCGATTTTGATCGTCGAATTTGCCAAGGACGAGTTCGAAAAAGGAAAACCACTGGCCGACGCCGCTCTCGAAGGTGCCCGCTTGCGCCTTCGCCCGATTCTGATGACTTCCTTCGCCTTTATCCTCGGATGCGTCCCGCTGTGGATTGCCACTGGCGCCGGGTCGGTCGCCCGCCAAATCATGGGAACCACCGTAATCGGCGGCATGCTCGCGGCGAGCTTCATCGGCATTTTTCTCATTCCAGTTATTTTCTATCTGGTCGAGAAGTGGTCAGGCGCTAGCACACAACCGGCCACCGCAGGCGCTCAGCCTTCTCCTGCGCCGGCCCCGGGGGACTGAGATGCGTAGAAGATTGCTATCTCAACGATGGTTAGCCCGGCATGCTGTCTGGCTTCGTTCAATGATCGCCGCAACCTTGGCCCCGATCATCGCCCTCACTCTCGTGAGCGGATGTGCGGTTGGCCCCAATTATCATCGTCCAGTAGTCCAAACGCCCGACGCATACCACGATCTAAGCAATAATGTGGAGGCACAAGCTCAGGCCGCATCCTTCGCGGACCTTCCCTGGTGGCAAGTATTCCAGGACCCGCAACTGCAGGAACTGATTCGCACAGCCCTGAAACAAAATTACGATCTGCAGATCGCCACTGAGCGCATCAACGCGGCCCGCGCACAGGTGGCCATCACACGTTCCGCCTTATTTCCGCAGTTATCTGGCAATGGCAATTTTTCGGGTGGCAAAGAGCAGTTTTTTCCGCTCACAGCTAATATCCTGTTGCTCACCGCGGACGCCACTTTCCAGCTCGACTTTTTCGGCCGCCTACGGCGCGCCACACAGGCCGCGCGCGCTCAAATGCTGGCAACGGAGGAGGCTCAGCACACAGTCGCGCTGACGCTGGTGAGCGATATGGCCAGTGCCTACTTTTTGCTATTGCAACTCGATCTCGAACTCCAAATCACGAAGGACACCGTCGAAACGCAGGAGGGCTCTGTAAAATTAACCTCTCTGAGGCTCGACCACGGCGTTGCGACGAAACTCGACGTCCTTCAAGCCCAGCAAGTGCTCGACACGGCGAATGCCCAGATTCCGGATCTCGAGCGGCAGATCGGCCAGCAAGAAGACGCGATCAGTATTCTTCTCGGAAATTATCCGGGAGGCATCAAGCGAGGTATCAAGCTCTCCGATCAGCCAATTCCGCCTTCCGTGCCAGCAGGACTTCCGTCCGCGCTGTTGGAGCGGCGCCCCGATATTCGCGAGGCTGAACAGACTCTTATTTCCGCAAACGCCGAGATTGGAGTGGCGAAAGCGGCGTTCTTTCCGCAGATAGCCCTCACCGGCTCCGGCGGCGGAGCCTTCGGGCGAAGCAGTTCGTTCGCGAGCATGATGGGTTCGCAAAGTGCTGTGTGGTCCTACGGTGCCAGTGTCAGCCAGCCGATTTTCACCGGTGGCTCGCTCACCGGAAACTTGCGTCTCGCCAAATCCCAGAATCAACAATCCCTGCTCGCCTACAAAGAAGCGATTCAGCATGCCTTCGGGGACGTCTCCGACGCCCTGATCGGATATCAGAAACTCCACGAGGTTCGGCTCCAGCAGGAGCAAGCGGTTGCAGACCTCGCGGAATCCGTCCGCCTTTCCATCATGCGTTACCGCGGCGGCACAACCAACTATCTTGAAGTGTTGGACGGGCAGCGATCCCTATTCTCTGCTCAGCTCACGTTGGCGCAGGCGCGCGGCAACGAATACCAGAGCCTCGTCCAACTCTACAAAGTGCTCGGCGGCGGCTGGCAGCAATAGTCGCGATCTGTTGCAGCTATCTACTCTGGACGAGTTATCTGGCGGCCGAAAACTGCATGCAGTGCGACTGCCGTTAGTAGCATAACGGCCGGATCAACCGGAAGGCGATAACGCGGGACAACAAGCGTCAGGTAATACGCCCACGGAAAAATCACCGGAAACACTGCGATGGGAAATAGATACGCGCTTCGCTGTTTCCATAAGACCACAATTCCAGCCGCAGTCCCGATTGCCACAAGAAGATTGAATAGCAGTACGCCTCGAAACCACAATCCCGGCGTGCGGACGAAATCTTGTAGCGGCGTTGGCGTCCCACCCGACCACGTGCCAATGAACCGGCTCGCGAACTGCCGGACGTCGCGTCCCGGATGCGCCAGTATGAATTCAATCGCTTCGCTTTGCTTTTCCTGCATGTACTCGAGTTCGCCCATCCGAATGTATCGCGCCCGCTCTGCAGAGTTGAAAATCGGATGCAGCTCTTCCTTCCATGCCTCCTGCGGGTTTTCGTTGTTTCCAATCCACAGCTGAAGTCCGAGAGTCGATCGCATCGGCACCATGCGATGGAACACCAGGTAATTCCGCACAGTCCACGGCATGCAACAGAGCACAGCAATCCCGAATGCGAGGACAGGTTTCGCAAAGGCGGTCTTAACAAGTCCATTTGAGTCTTGAGAGCTAAGAGAGGTCTTTCGCCGGCGATAAGCCAGCCAACCCAGCAGCAACGGAAGCAAGGAAATCAGCGTAACGTTGGTCAGAAGCGTCACGCCCCAGAGCAATCCATACCCAACCCAGTCACGCCATCGCTCCGATTTCTCTATCGCGAGAGTTGCCCAAAGAATGGTCGCCGCCAGCAATGCCGCCACCGACGCGTCCCACATACTCTCAAACGCATTGAGGATCGTATTTGGAAAGAAGGCCCAGAGCCATGCAGCCAAAGCAGCGACGGTGAGACCGCCCACACGCTTGCTCACAAGAAAAATCGGTACGCAGGTAAACGCGGAGCACAAAATGTTCAGCGCCACGGCGGCCAGGAACGAGTCATAAGTCCGCACGCCGAAAACGCGAAAAATCCCCGCTAAAAGCCACGGATACAGAGGCGGCATCCACGCCGTTGGTCCGGTCTCGATTCGAAAAGGAGAACTAAACCCGTGCCCGCTCGCAAGCGACGCAGCAATGTTGCCGGATTCCTGCAAGAAGGGAAGCACAGCCAGCGCTTGCCGCGAGTTCTGCCCCACATAGTCCCACGCAAAGCCGACTCGCAGAAGCAGCGCCACAAGAACGATCAGCGGCAGCGAACACGCTGCCCTTAGTAATACTCTCTTACCCCGATCTTCCCGCGCGGGCACAGTCTTGGCAGCCGCATCCTTATTGCGCCTAGAGCCCGCCCCTTTGAATCCACGCTTCATTCAAATCGAATCAAAACAATCTCAGCATTCGTTCCCACGCGCATCGGAGGCCCCCACGTCCCAGCTCCGTAAGTCGTGTAAACCTGCAGCGTGCCCAATCTGTTCAACCCATACGCGAATGGCCCATACATTCTTTTTACGAACAGATTAAACGGAAAGAACTGCCCGCCATGCGTATGCCCCGAAAGCTGCAGCGAAATCCCTTCTGCCGCAGAAACCGCCACATGATCCGGTGCATGAGTCAGCAGTATGCTCGGCCGCCCACGATCGACGCGAATCTCCCGCAACACAGACCGAAAATGTTCCGCGTGAGTCGCATCGTGATATCGCACTCCCACGAGTTGCAGTCCATCGATCTCGACCTTATCTCGATTCAGCACGCGAATCCCAGCGCCCGACACGGCATTCAGATATCGAGTCGAGTCGCTGAATCCCTCATGATTGCCCAACACGAAATATTGCCCGAGCGGCACGTCGAGTGCAGACCACGGCGCCGCGAGCCCGTTATAGTCCGCAGCGGTTCCGTCGTACAAATCGCCCGTGATGAATACGATGTCGCTCTTGAGGCTCCCAACCTTCGTGACAAGCCGCCGAATAGAACCAAGGTTGCGGACATGTCCGAGGTGAACATCGCTCACCAGCATCGCGGTGCGACCGCGCCAAGCCTCGGGAAGGTTCTCAAGTCTCACGGTCACGCGCTTCACTCGAATCGCCGCCGCATTGATAATTCCATAGGCGCTAACGATCAAAGCTGCAGCCAGAAACACGCTCGCCCACTCCTGCCGGTTCGGATGCAAGCCCGCAACTGACGCGGCACCATAGGCGAGCCACAACGCGCAGCTGCCAAAAACCAAAAAGCTGAAGATCCCCAGCCACGCCGCCGCGAGCGTGTAGTAAATCCGCGCCGCAATGTTGAAGTAGCGAAAAGCAAGCAGCGATGCGGTGACGAACGTCACCGACAGCACCGCAAGTAAGACTCGCAGGTAGGTCACCGCGGCGTGGGACTGCATCAACCAGAAGTAAACGATCGTCTCGTACAGCAACGCGTGTCCCGCGAAGAGAATCAGTTGAATGACGGTTACGAAGTACGCCAAACGGCCGCGCACTCAGCGATTTCCTGTTCCCGACTCATTGTTCATCCTATCCATGGTAGGGGCTTGATGTGAAATTGCAAGGGGGCGTGATCTCAAAGGCGGTCTTACTCATTGCGTCGCATACAGTCGCGTGCAAGCCGCCGGAGCCGGTAAATGGCGACTCTAGCCTCAGCTCAATTGAAGCTCGAAGTAAAGTGTCCCAGCCCGAGCGTTGGAATAGTAGGCAGGAATTTCGTGGAATCCGAGCGCCTTATAAAGCCGCACCGCGCCACCCATCTTCTCGGCAACTGTGTCAAGGCGTATAGCCGAGTAGCCCATTTCGCGCGCTTCGCCAATAAGCGTTTCCGCGAGCTTGCGACCTAGCCCACAGCCCCGAAACTCAGGTCTCACGAAAAGCCGCTTCATCTCGCACACCGAGGGCTCGAGCTGCCGAATCGCTCCACAAGCCGCCGGAGCTTCGCCAACGCACGCTAGAAAGAGTCGGCCAGTGGGCTCGGCGTACTTGCCGGGCAGTGATGCGAGTTCTTCGTCAAAACTCTGGTATGACAGCGAAAAGCCGAGCCACGCCGCATATTCGATGAAAAGTTCACGCACAGCAGCAATTTCCGCTGGTGACTGAGCTTCTGTGATCGCGAGTTTGCTCGAAGGATGCACGGCAGAGCAATTCAACTTACAATGGGTAAGAAGAAAGTAGAAACTCCCGGCGAATCGGCAAAAGATTCCATTTTGGTCGGAGATGCAGGATCACAGCTCGTGCCATCCAAAAAGAAAAAATCGAAATTCAAAGTAGCCACAGAGGTGCGAAGGCGCGCTCGCCTGGGCATCGGCCTGCCTCCTCCCGAGCGCACAATTACGGAAAAGCGTTTAAAGAACCCCAAGCACAAGAAAAGCTTGAAGGAATTACTCGTAGAGGACTAAGAAGTGCGATCGGCACCCCAGGCATTGCCTTTCAGTAGCGTAGGCTTCAGTTTACCCTGAGGTACGAAGGGCCTGCGCCAACGCAACGCGACGCGCGATCGTGGACGCTTGGCTTACTTTAAGTGGCGCGGATGTTTGGCGGCAGCGCCCGTTTACGGCAAAGGTTCCCACGGAACCTAGTTGCGAGAGCCTCAACCGGGCTTATGGCTGGGAACCACTTCGCCGGGCCTGAAAAGTGGCGCAACAGGCCGCTTCGTCGAAAGCGCCGCTTCCTTCGCCATATTTTCCAGATCCTGTTTCGCGAATCCTACTGACCGTTCCAGAATTGTGCCATCCTGCGAAATTAAGAACACGCTGGGCACATTGGTGATGCCATATTCGTTGGAGGCGGCAAAGCTATTCTCATCGTCAATCAAGAGCGGAAATTTCACTCCAAATTCCTGCGCAAACTCTCGAGTGTCGGTAGGATCGTTCTGCGATACCCCTATAAACGTGAAGCCATTATTACCGTAGGTCTCATACATGCGCTCGAGGAATGGGAACGTAAACTGGCACGTCGGGCAGTTCACTTTGAAAAACGCGGCGAGCACCGGCCCCTTTTTCAGCGCCTCTTCGAGCAAAAAGCTCTGGCCGTTTGTGTCTTTCAGCGAAATCGCTGGTGCCGGTTCGCCCGCTGGCAGCGTGCTCAGCCGCTTGCCACAGAAAAGTCCCCGGACTGTGTTCTTTAAGCTCATTCGAAAATTCTAACCTTTCTGGATTAGATGATTGCCGTGGCGGAAGGATTCTGGAGCGAAAATGTCACTGACACTAATTTGATGCGCGCCAAAGCGGAATGGATTTCTCGGTAGGCCAACAAGACTAGTGGATGTTGCGGGTCTTGCGTCCAACGTAATCCATCAAAAGATATTGCCCCAGCGTGTAGGGAGTAGTGAAGTAGGCTTTCCCACGGCAAAGCTCCGTCACTTTTTGCACGAAGTGCACCAGGCTATAGTCGCTCGCAAGCATGAAGGTATTGATCAGTATCCCGGCGCGCTTGCACTTCGCAACTTCCTCGAGCGTCTGCGTCACTACGAGCGGATCAAGACCAAAAGCATTCTTGTAAATGCGCCCATCTTCGAGGGTCAGCGCCGAAGGCTTGCCATCCGTGATCATCACAATCTGCCGCATGTCTTTCTTTTGCCGCGCGAGAATCCGCTGCGCCAGCCGAAGGCCTTCGCGCGTATTGGTGTAATACGGTCCCACCTGCACGCGCGCCAGCTTCCCCAGCGGAATTTCCTCTGCGCTATCGTGAAACAGGACGCAGTGCAGCGAATCGCCGGGGTACTGCGTGCGAATCAGATGCGAGAGTGCCAACGCCACGCGCTTCGCGGGCGTAAATCGGTCCTCGCCATAAAGAATCATGCTGTGGCTGCAATCAAGCATCAGCACCGTGGCGCACGAACTCTGGTACTCGCACTGATGCACCATCAAGTCCGGGTAGTCGAGCTCGATCGGAATCCCCGCGCCATTCCGCTGCACCGCGTTGAAAAGCGTCCCGCTGATATCCATGTTCAGCGTATCGCCAAATTCATAGTTCTTCGACGTGCCGCCGGATTCCACGCCCGTTGCCAGATCGCGCGTGTCGTGGCGCCCAAAGCTGCTCTTGCCCAGCGACGCGAGCAAATCCTTGAGCGTTTTGAAACCAAGAAAATCGAGCGCCTTGTCCGTAATCTCGAAGCGCGCCTCCACATTCTTCCCATCGCCGCTGCCAATCTGCCCGCCCGGCGTCTCCGAAGGAGGATGCGTCACGTGCGCCGACTGCTGCTGCTGTTCCGAAATGAATCCTTCCTGCTCCATGCGCCG
>DATNKB010000487.1:0-6479 GCA_035603595.1 Candidatus Dormiibacterota bacterium | reverse complement strand
TTGTTTTCGCGATAGATAAAGGAAGCGCCGGTTCCTTCCTGAATGTCGGTGAGCGACGAGAGCGGAATCTGCTGCCCGCTGGGCGTGCCCACCAGCAGATTGGCGATCTGCTGCGCGTTCTCTCGGAACTCCGGCTTCATGCGCACCACGAGATCGAAGAGCTTCTCGCCTTGAATCACCTGTGTCGCCGCCTGGCCGCCCACCGCCGCCTGGATCACGCCTTCCACATCCGCCACATTTACGCCGTAACGCGCGATCTTCTCGCGATTCACCTGGATCAAGAGGCTCGGCTGGCCGAGTTCGCGTACCACGGTGAGTTCCGTGAATCCGGGGATCTTTGCTAGCCGCCGCTTGATCTCGAGTGCTTTGTCCTGCAGCACGTTCAAGTCGGATCCGTAGATCTTCACCGCAAGCGCGCTCTTCAGCCCGGTGAGCGCTTCGTCGACGGCATCTTCCGCGGGCTGGGTGTAATTGAAAATCACGCCGGGATACGCTTTGAGTTGCTTCTGCAACTCGGCAATCAGCGCGGGTTTATCGTGAACGGAACTCTTTTCCCACGAGGGGTCATTGTATGGTTTCAGCCCCACATAAAATTCGCAATTGAAGAAACCGGTGGGATCGGTGCCGTCGTCCGGACGGCCCAGCTCAGAGCCTACTTCCGTCACCTGGGGATACTTCGCGATCAGTGCGCGAATCTGCGGCGCGAACTTGCTCGCCTCTTCGTACGAAATCGTGTACGGCAGTGTGGCGCGCACCCACAGCGCTCCTTCGTCGAGATGCGGCATGAACTCGCCGCCGATGAAAGGAACGAGAAGCAGCGTCGCGCCGAAAATCAGCGTGGCCACGATCATCGTGGTCTTCGGATGGTCGAGGCACCACGTCAGCTCCTCCCCATATTTTTCCTTGATCCATTCGAACGGCTTGTTCCGCCGCTCGCGCACGCCTTTCTTGAACCAGTACGAACACATCACCGGCACGAACGTCAGCGTGAGGATGAGCGCGCCGACCAACGCCACGGACATCGTGTCCGCCATGGGGTGGAAGAGCTTGCCGGAGGGACCGCTGAGCGCGTAGATCGGAATATAACCGGCGATAATCACCGCCACCGAATAGAAAATCGGCCGGTCCACGTCCTTCGCCGCTTCTAGGATCACTTTGTTGAGGTCGTACTTCTGCCCTTCGCGTTCGCCGAGCACCCGAAAAACGTTCTCCACCATCACCAGCGTGCCGTCGATCACGATTCCGAAATCGATCGCGCCGATCGATAGCAGGTTCGCCGCCACGTCGTGCGCGTGCAGAAAGATGAACGCGAAAAGCAGCGCGAGCGGAATTGTCAGCGCCACAATCAATGCCGCCCGAATGCTAACCAGAAAAAAAATCAGCACGATGAGAACCAGCACCATCCCGCGCAGCAGGTTGGCCTCCACGGTGTCCGTCGTGAGCCTCACCAGATCGCTGCGATCGTAGAACGGACGCACCTTGATATCCGGCGGCAGAATCCGCTCGTTGATTTCCTTCGTTTTCGCCTGGACGCCTTGCAGCACGGTCTGCGTCTGCTCGCCGCGGCGCATCAGGATCACGCCTTCCACCGCGTCGTCCACCTTGTTGAAACCGAATTCACCGAGCCGCGGCGCGTGCCCGATGGTCACGTCGCCCACGTCGCGAATGCGCACCGGGACGCCGTTCTGTGTTCCCACGATGACGCTCGCGATATCCGCCTGGTCGCGAATCAGCCCCAGCCCGCGCACGTAGTAGAACTGGCCGCCCTGCGAATAAAATCCGCCGCCGGTATTGGCGTTATTGATTCCAAGCTGCGTCACCACTTGTGGCACCGTGACGTGATAGCCATACAGGCGCGCCGGATCGAGAAGCACCTGATACTGCATCACCGTGCCGCCGAGTCCCGAATCGTCCGCCACGCCTCGCACCTGCTTGTACTGCCGCTCGATCACCCAATCCTCGTAAGTCTTGAGCTCCTGCGGTGAACGATCGGGACTTTCCAGCACATAGCGATAAACGAGACCGGAAGGACTGAAAAGCGGCGCCATCGAAGGTTGCACGCCCGCTGGCAAATTCGGCTGCACATCGCTCAGCCGCTCGAAAACCACCTGCCGCGCGAAGTAATCGTCGGTTCCTTCGTCAAACGTGAGCCGCACATCCGAGAGGCCGTAGAGCGAAATCGAACGCATCACATCCATCTTCGGCGCGCCGTTCATCTCCACTTCGATTGGCAGCGTCACCAGCCGTTCGATTTCCTCCGCAGCGTGCCCGGGCCATTGCGTGATCAATTCCACTTGCGGCGGCGCGAGGTCCGGATACGCATCCACCGGCATTCGCTTGAAGGAAACCGCGCCGCCCACGGCCACGAAAGCCGTCAGCATCAGAACCAAGAAGCGCTGCCTGAGGGAGAATTGGACGATGCGATGGATCATGTTTTCGTTATTGGTGTTGCGGCGTTGCTAAATCCGCGGCTGCTATTCACCGCGTCCGAAAAAGGCTAGTGCTGGAACGAATTCGCAAACTGCAAAAATAAGCTCCCGTCGCCGACCACTTTTTCTCCCGGTGCAAGTCCCTTGGTAACCTGCGTCTTTCCACTCTCGCTAAGCCCGATCGCCACGTGGCGGCGGCTGAACTGATTCGATCCGCTTACCACGTACACGAACGGTTCGTTCTCGTCGTCGCGCAGCACCGACGCGTCCGGTACGGCGATCGCATTTTGAATCTCGCCCGCCGTCACACTGACGGTGCAATACATGTCCTTCTTCAACTTTTCGCCTTTGTTCTCCACCACGATTCGGGCCTGCAGGGTTCGCGTGGTGGGATCAAGCGCGGGTGAAATAAATGAAATTTTCCCGTGGAACACTCCGGGATACGCATCGGTCGTCACGTCCACCACATCGCCGATCTTCACGTCCGCCAGATCGGCCTGGTAAATATTCGCGAGTACCCACACCGTGCTCATATCTGAAATCGTGAACGCCTGCGTCGCTCCCGCCTGCAGCACTTGTCCTGGCGCCACCAGCCGCTCTACCACTTCTCCCCCAATCGGCGCCAGCAGCCGAATTTCCGCCGAGCTCGGCGATTTCTCGAGATCCTCCGGCTTCGGGATACCGAGAATCTTCATGCTCTGCTCAGCGGCGTTCATGTCCGCCTGCGCCTGGTTGCGATCGGATTCAGCTTGCAGCAAATCGCGCTCCGCGATCGCATGGTGCTGATACAGGTCCTGCGCGCGTTCCCAATTCTTTGCGGCCACACGCAGTGTGTCGCGCGCCTTCAAATACACAGCCAGCAATTGCGAATAATCCGGGCTGCTCACCTCGAGCAGCGGCTGGCCGCGCTTCACGAATTGCCCGGGCACTACGAGAATGCGGCTCACGGGTCCGCCCACCTGGGTGATCACAGGTGTCGTCGCGAACGCGTTGTAGGCCACCGCGCCGGTGAGACGCAGCTTGCGCGTCATTTTCCCGGGCGCGATCGTCACCACTTGCACGTGCGACATCTGATCCTGTGGAATCGTGAATAGTTCCGGCGCCGCGCCCTTCGCTTCCTTCGACGAATACGACGTCATCTCCGCCGCGCGTTCGGATTTTGCAGATTCGCAACCGGAAATTCCGGCGAAAACTGCAAACCCGATCGTCAACGCCAATGCCATCTCCGATCGCGCGCGCATTCGCCTCGCCTGCGATCGCCGTCTTATTTGTGCGTGTCTCAAGGCAAAGTCCTTGTTCCCACCGCTTCGCGCAATTGCTCCACCGCCGTCAGATACGACGCGAGCGCCTGCCTGTAAGCCAGCTCCGTCGCGCGATAACTGCGCTCCGCGTCCAGATAATCGAGCAAGCTCGCGGCGCCACGCTTGTACGCGTACTCGCTGATGTCGCGCGAATCCTGCGCCTCTTTCAGATAACCGGAGCGGTAGAGCGTCACGATCTGATCGTTCGTGCGCACGCCTTCGTACGCGTTCATCACGTCCGTCATCACCTGGTCACTCGCCGCGCGCGCCAGTTCGTCTGCCTGCGTGATTGCGTATTTCGCTCTCAAGATTTCGCCTTGGTTGCGGTTGAAAATCGGAATTTGAACGTTGCCAAAAAAAGACGCGCTGCTCGCGTTGCTCACGTGTGAGTAGACGGCGGTTCCGGTCGGATCCACTTTGCCGATGGCTTTTTGCAACTCGTACTGGCTGTTCGCTGCTGCGATACCTTGCCGCGCCGCTCGCAGGTCAGGACGGTCCGCCAGCGCCTTCGCCTGCAGGTCTTCGAGCTTCATCGTCACCGGCGCGTAATCGAACGCACTCGCCACGTCGTAATCCGCAGGAACTGACTCGTACCCCAGCGATTGCCGCAGCGACGCGAGCGCTTGCACTTTTGCCAGCTGCGCTTGCGACATGTCTGTCTGGAATTGCAGCAGCTGAATTTTGATTTTCAGGAAATCGACTTCGCTGATGTCGCCCGCTTTGTAGCGGCTTTCGCTGATGTCCACCGTGTTTTGAAAGCTTTTCAAGTCTTGCGCGGCGAGATCGATCGTGGATTCGGCCACCTGCACGTCGATGTACTGCGAGGCCACAAGAAAAACGAGGCTGCGTTCGTTGTCGGTCACGATGAACCGCGATTGCTCGGTCACGTCGCGCGCCGCCTGCAAACGATGCTGCCGCTTGCGCCCGCGCTCGAACAAATAGCTGAGCCCTATGTCAAACTGCGCCGTCGTATTGATGTAATCCGCGCTGAACTTGTCTGGCTGAAAGATCGGCAGAAATTGCGCGTCGCCTTGCAGCACCGGATTCGGCCGAAGGTTGGCCGTAATTTCTTCGGCTTGGTTTTGCTGCACCACAGTGCGCTGCGCCAGCAAATTATGGTTGTGCTGAAGCGCCATCTGAATGGCGTCGTCGAGCGTGATCTTTACCGGACCGCTCGTGGGCGGCGTGGTTTGTGCAAAAGCCGCGCTGGAAATGCAAACTGCTGCGGCGAGAGCCAGGAACCCGATATGTCGTGCACGCATACGCGCTGAACCTTCTTGAGTGAGACGTACGTGAATCGAAGCGCCCTCTTGCACTAGCAGTGGAGGTGCGCAGAAGGACAGAATCCTTACGCAGCGGGTGGAGCGCGAGCCGGAATGCGGGAAACTACGAGGCCATAAATAAATGCAGGTTCACGCGGATCGATTCGCGTGCCGAGAAGCGCCAGCACTGGCGCTCGATCCGATATCACCAAATGTCCCATCGCCTGATGATTCAGATGGCAGATGGAACAGTTCGTATCTGTTGAAGTCGCATGATGGTGCCAGACGCAACCCAGCGTGGCAAGTATCAGCACCGCGACCAGCGTCACGGATACTGCTAGGTACCGAATTGCCTTGCTATCTGGCATGGATCAGAAAGTTAGAGGGAACCTGGCCACAATCATATGCTAGACGCTGCACAGTAGGAATAGGTTGCAGAGCGGGGGTGTCGCGGAAGCTACGGGCGGCGGTCAGTTCGACATCTCCAGCGCCTTCTCCACCATCGCCACGCATTTCTCCACGCGCTTGCGCAGCGGCCCTTCAATCTCCTGCTGCTTCTGGCGCGTCGTAAACATTTCGTCCGCGATGTTCAGCGCCGCGAGCACGGCTACCTTCAGCGAATCCACCATGTGTGTGGATTCAGCGATCGTCCGCATCTTGCCGTCCACATAAGCGGCCAGCTCCTTCAAATACTCCTCATCCTGCTCGCCATTCACGTTGTAAAGCTGATCATAAATCTCAATTTTCATGTAAGGCTCCCGCCAAGCCAGCCCGCATTGTCATCCATTAGCAGCAACGGCGCAACGCACTTTGTCTGGCCAGCCGGAGCCGCCACCTTCTGGTTTCCGTACCGCTGGCCTCCGGCCAGCGCTTTTGTGCTTCAACAACAATCCAACGCGCCAGACTCCGCAGTCCATCGAATCCGCCGCTGCACTTCCGTACCGCCGGCGTACCGCCGGCTCCTTTGACGTTGGTGTGGCCGTGAGGGGCAAAAAAACTCAACTCGCTCGCAGCACAGCGCCAAGTTTCTCCTGCAACGCCTTTACAATCCGCCCCGAAAACTCTGCAACCTGCGCCTCCGTCAAAGTCGCCTGCGCGCTCTGAAACGTCACTCGAACCATCAACGAAAATTTCCCCGGCGGTATCTGCCCGCCTCGAAACAAATCCGCAGCCTCAATCGTTTCGAGTTCCGCAATCTGCAGCCCGCGAATCGTTTCGGCCACCAGCGCAAACGTGACGCCGTCAGGAAGAATCAGCGAAAAATCTCGTTCGACACCGGGATAACGTGGAAGCGGTTTGAATCTGAGCCGAGCGCTCCTCCCATCGACCGCTTCGAGCAAAGGCTCGAGCCGCAATTCGGCCACGAATGCCTCTTGCCGCAGTTTGAATTCGTCGGCGACTCGCCGCGCAAGCTGACCTGCGTGCCCAACCAACGCGGTCGATCCGTTACTATGCGCCAGCGAAATTTTCGCAGCTCGCGCCCCCGC
>DATNKB010000486.1:0-3134 GCA_035603595.1 Candidatus Dormiibacterota bacterium | reverse complement strand
GCGTTGCCATGAAATCAAATGGGAAGCGCTCAACAATCTCGATCGCTACCTCCTCGAATTCGAAAACCGCGTGAAAGAACGCGGCGGCCATGTCTTCTGGGCCGAGGATTCCGCCGAAGCCTGCCGTTACATCACCGAACTTGCCGTCAGTCGCGGCGTCCGCAAAATGGTGAAATCGAAATCAATGGTCGCCGAGGAAATTCACCTCTCGCCGGCGCTCGAGAAAGCCGGCATTCAGGCGATCGAGACCGACCTTGGCGAGTACATCGTGCAGTTGCGCAATGAGCCGCCCTATCACATCGTCACGCCCGCCATGCACCTCACGCGCAAAGACATCGCTGATCTTTTCAAAGAGAAACTGGGCGACGTGGATACCGACGATCCGGTCGAGTTGGTTGCCGTCGCTCGTCGCGCGCTGCGTCGCGATTTTTTCTCGGCTGAGATGGGAATCAGCGGCGCCAATTTCCTCGTCGCCGACGCGGGAATGATTGCCCTCACCACTAACGAAGGCAATGGCCGCCTCTGCACCAGCGTCCCCCGTATTCATGTCGCGCTCGCCGGCATCGAAAAAGTAATTCCGCGCCTCCAGGACCTCGCCCTGTTTTGGCCCGTCCTTGCCACTGCCGGCACCGGCCAGCCGATCACTTGCTACAACACGTTGATCGGCGGCCCACGCAAGCCAAACGAAGTCGACGGCCCCGAAGAATTCCATGTCGTCTTGCTCGACAATGGCAGAACCGAACTGCTCGCGGACGTCGAGCAGCGCGACGTACTGCATTGCATCCGCTGCGGTGCCTGCCTCAACGTGTGCCCTGTGTTTCGCACTGTTGGCGGCCACACCTATGGCACCACGTATCCCGGACCGATCGGCAGCGTCCTCACTCCTCATCTCCGCGGAATTGACGAGTTCCACCATCTTTCCTACGCCTCATCCCTTTGCGGCGCGTGCACCGATGCTTGCCCGGTGAAAATTGATCTGCATCATCACCTTCTCGAAAACCGGCGTAACGCCGTCAATCATTCCGCTCGTCCCTGGGCTGAGCGGATGGGTTTCAAAATCTGGCAATGGACCATGCAGAGTGCCTCGCGTTTCCGTATCCTTGGCGGCCTCGCACGCATGACTTTGCGCATCACGCACAGCCTCGGTCTCGACGGCACCGCGCTCGATCCCATGGGTCCCTGGTCGAAGAATCACGCCGCTCCGCGCGTCCCTGAAAAATCATTTCGTGCGCTCTGGGGAAAAAACAATGCCGGAAACTGAAAATCCCAGCCGCGAGAAAATCCTCGCTCGCATCCGCACCGCGTTGCGTGAGCCTGCCCCGCATCACGAACCTGTCAAAGCAGGCCCAATCTTTGCTCCCGTTACGGATCTGCTAGATCGCTTCCAGAAAGAGTGCGGAATCAACATTACGGAATTTGTCGCCGTCCCCAATTTGCACGTGAGCGCCAGCGCGATAAAAGAAATCCTAGCTGCGCTCCCGCCGGGAGAAATCTTTGTTCAAGATTCGCCCGATCTTCGCGAACTTGCGGCGGAGTGGCAGGACGGCCGCACGATTCAATGGTCAAGCGAAGGCGGGCCGAAGGAATCCGCGCAAGCCACGATCTCCGCTTGCGAAGCGCTCGTGGCACAGACCGGTTCCGTGCTCGTCTCCGCCGCATGCGGAGGCCGCGGAGCCTCGGTCGTCGCGCCCGTCCACATCGTCGTCGCAACGATCAATCAACTCCTGCCCGATATCGATGCCGCCCTGGCACGCGTTCAGGAGCGCGGCACCGTCGCCCAGAATTCGTTTCTATGCCTCATCACTGGATCGAGCCGCACCGCCGACATTGAAAAGATTCTCGTTATGGGCGCGCACGGCCCTCGCCGTTTGATTGTAGTTCTAGCAATGAGCTGATTTTTCCGCATCACCCGTAACAAAATCGCCGCTCTTGCCGAGACCCACCGGAAACTGCGAAAATGAGCTGGAATTGTGAAGTAATTGAAGGGTTCGTCTTGCTTACCAGTTCGCCCAGCCTTCGTCAGTAGAAGAGAACTGCGTCTCGAGCAAATATCCGAGCGCCGGACGCGGCCAACAGAGTGGAAGGAGCTGTTAATGAGCGGAGTGCGAGTTTTGGTCGGGACGCGCAAGGGCGCGTTCATCCTGACGGCAGATGGCAAGCGCGAGAAGTGGGACATCACCGGCCCGCACTTTGGCGGCTGGGAAATGTATCATCTCAAAGGCTCGCCCGTGGACCCGAACCGCATTTACGCGTCGCAATCCACCAACTGGTTCGGCCAGTTGATTCAGCGATCGAATGACGGCGGGAAAACCTGGGAGCCAGTCGGCAACAAATTCGATTACGCCACGGTTCCCGGCACTCATCAGTGGTACGACGGCACGCCGCATCCCTGGAAATTCGCGCGAGTCTGGCATCTTGAACCGTCTCTCACCGATCCCGACACGGTTTATGCAGGAGTCGAGGACGCCGCGCTGTTCCGCTCGACTGATGGCGCGCAAACTTGGCATGAGCTTCCCGGTTTGCGCGAGCATGGTTCGGGACCGCGCTGGAACCCGGGCGCCGGCGGCTTGTGCCTGCACACGATCATTCTCGATGAGAAAAATCCGAATCGAATCGTCATCGCGATTTCGGCAGCGGGCGCGTTTCGCTCGGACGATGCCGGAAAAACGTGGCAGCCCATTAATCGCGGATTGAGGTCCGAAGGAATTCCGGACCCCGACGCGGAAGTGGGCCACTGCGTTCATCACATTGCGATGCACCGTTTGCGTCCGAATTCCTTGTTCATGCAGAAGCACTGGGACGTGATGCGCAGCGACAATGCCGGCGACTCTTGGGAGGAAGTGAGCGGCAACCTGCCCACGGATTTCGGTTTTGCGATCGACGTTCACGCTCACGAGCCGGAAACGATTTACGTGGTTCCGATTAAAAGCGATTCCGAGCATTTCGTTCCAGATGGGAAACTGCGCGTTTTTCGCAGCCGCACCGGCGGCAACGAATGGGAACCGTTGACAAAGGGTCTCCCGCAGCGCGATTGTTACGTGAACGTGCTGCGCGACGCCATGTCGGTCGATTCGCTCGATTCGTGCGGCATTTATTTCGGCACCACCGGCGGCCAAGTCTACGCGTCGAAGGAC
>DATNKB010000485.1:0-3122 GCA_035603595.1 Candidatus Dormiibacterota bacterium | reverse complement strand
TGGTCATCCGCCTCATGCGCTCGATAGGCGGGACGCCACCATGGCGTGTGACCTCCCGGCCCACCGTCGAGGCTGCTCGATCCAGATGTCTAGCTATCTCACGAATCGATGAACCGGATGCGATTCCGCGCGAGATGTCCTCTCGCTCAGACCGCAGGAGGGCTAGACGGGAGCGACGGCGCACTGCGGGAGGAATCCCTCCGCGAGGCAACAACAAACAGCGAATCGAGGTATGTGGCTTGTCCAAGGCGCGCCCAATCTCACGCAGCGTCTCTCCCGCCTTCCATCGCCTCCAGATGTCGCTCTTCTCAATCGCAGACAGCCCAAACCGTTTCCCTGGCTTCATATAAACACCACCTTTAGAAAGTAGAAAGCAGACTCCTATCAGATGCTGTTGCATCGGCCTATTGGGACCACCGCCATAACCGGACATCGCTAACAATGTCGGCCCTGTCAAACACTTTTTGAGCAGACCTCTCCAATCACTTAAAAGAGTTTTTTCTTCCGCTTGCTGGGTGGTCTTTCTTGTCAGCCTTGACGACTTCGGATCGCTCGTAATCTAGCGGTCGGCTTCAGTCCGACCCATACATCTCTTCGATCGTAAACTTCAGACCATGATTAGTTATTCGAACTCCCTCCCGCGAGAGAGCGGGATGCCCATTCAAGTGCGCGGCGTTCCAGTTCACGCCATGTCCGGTACCGAGCTGTCCCGCGTGCGAACCGAATTCCGGCTCCGTCTTCCCGAGCCGATCAACAAAAGCCCACTCGAGTCGAGGGGGGCCGACATTGTTATGCAATCATTGGGGTTTAGAATTTCGTGAGGCAGCGGACAATAATGGGCCAGAGCGATCCTGCTTCTACAAGCCGAAATCTAAAGAATGAGAAATCTGACGAGCGATGCTAACGCAAAATTTAACAGTTCAAGCCCTCGCTGCAATCCGCTGTAAAGACAAGAGATATCTATACGATACTGAGCACGAATTAGTATCCGAATTCAATAGCCTCCAATGCTGTTAAATCGCGTGAAATCTCGCCGCCGTCTGTGAAATATCGGGTCGAAGATTTAATGCGTGTTAAATCTCGCACCGTCGTCGCTGCGGTAATTACCCAGTGAGGAACTGAGTTTTGGATGGCGTTGAGGGCCAGCAACAATATCGTAATGCATGCTGGGATATTTCCGATTCTTATAATCGCGGTGCAAATTCATTTGAAACCCCATCTTCTTGTAAAACTCAACCGCATCCTGGTCTGAGTCCACAGTCAAGAATCGGCACCCGACTCCCAATTCATCGTGCATACGAAATGCAACACCTACTGCATAGCCCAAACCTTGAATCCTTTTCGAATCAAATAGAATGCATTCCTGAGTTTCCCGGCACCGAAGTCTAAGATGTCCGTAAATTGGCGGCTTCTAAATTCAGCCGCTACGTCGCTCAGTCCGTCAATTTCGACATCGAATGCCGGGATCGATGCGGTTACGTCAACGAAAAACCTTCCTTCTACCCAAAGTATATTTGTAATATGGAAACTCCCAAGTCTTTGCGCCCATTTACGACGGCACTCCTTCATACGACTTATGGCGCACCCCAGTACGAATCATCAATACTTCGGCCGCCTTCCCGAGTCCTCCTGGGCGAAACGTGAAGAATTGCTGGCCCATGTCGCACTGCCCCGGCCAGCAACAGCTCCCCGGTTGTCAAAGCTGCAGCCGCATCCGCCATTTCCTTCGATACAAAACCAAAGGCCTGTTGAGCGTACTCCATGTCCGATTGATTGGTCAGTCTCATCAGAAGCAAATTGTCGCATTCGGCTAATATGTTGGAATCGACCTTGCGTGGCCTCTGGGTCACGACAATTAGGAATAAGCCGTATTTCCGCCCTTCGGCAGCTATGCGTACAACTTTCGCACACAAGCTTTCGGACGCAGGCGATACCTTTCGCTCGGGTACTAGATTGTGCGCTTCGTCAATCACAATGAAGGTGGGAGTTCTCAGGTCTGGTTTATCGTAATCGCGGAGTGCTTCCCATTGCTCGCGCCTCCCCTTAATCCACAAAGCGTCTAGCACCCTGTTTACAATCGCATTTTTTTCCTCATCGCGACCTAGAGATTGGAGATCAATTACGAGCACCCGGGGCGCAGAATCAGGATTCACAATGAAATCAGAGATATCAGTCTCTCCGTCACCTACGCTCCTCCAAATTTCGTATTCCCCAAGATTCTGGACGACTGCTCTGTATTGCAAGGTCATCTGATGGCTCAAACCACTCCTTAGCATCCGCGCAAGTGGATTATCCTTGATGGATTTCGGCCCGTTCCCAGAAAGCAAATACTGCACAACTTTCTCGCTTTGTTCGCGAAAGAAATCAAAATCGTAGGATTCGTCATCTTCGGAATCCCAGGCTTCGGTTGCAGCTTGACTTGACAAGAAAAGACACCAATACAAATCGGCGTCTCGTTGCGGGTCAATGTTTAAAACATTAGCCTTCTCCGACTGGCTCAATTTACCCCAGTCGATCGCTAGTCTCTTTGCATTGGGCAAATTGTGGTTGGAGGCAATGACACACGACAGCTTATTCCAAGAATTGAGAAAACTCGCTTGGTTCTCTCCGGGGAAAAACCACGGCTGGCACTTTGCGCTAGTCCATACGTTTGCATTCAGTTCGTTTAAGCGAGCATAGTCTGAGTTGGGATCGAAAATTACCACGCTCGCTTTCGTCTTGATAAGCAGTTCCTCGATCAATCTGCCCATCATGAAGGATTTTCCAGATCCCGACTGGGCGAGCACCGCGCAATGCTTCGCGAGCGCAGACGCTCCGAGTGAAACCGGTATGTTGGTGTCGCGCTCCAGTGCCAGGTCGATCCCCATTTACACAACTCCTCAAGAGACATCGGGATAATCGATGGCGGGTTGTATAACTGAACTATTTGGATTTCGCAAGGTTTTCTTACGAGGTATTTGAGAAGACGAGCCAGGCAGCTGGCGCGTGCCGACTTCATTCCATTCGCGGCTGCACGGCTGCGCGATACATTCCCAGGAGGGCAGTTTCGCGCTAGCCTATCCCCTATCCCGGAAATGCCTTGAGGGGGATCTCTACCTTGCGCGAAAAGGCCACACAGTGAC
>DATNKB010000484.1:0-16933 GCA_035603595.1 Candidatus Dormiibacterota bacterium | reverse complement strand
TTCTGATAGTCGAGGGCCTGCTTGAGCTGATCCGCAGAGATCAGGCTGTCTTTGACGAGTATTTCGCCGAGTCGTGAAGACATGGTTGTGCGTCCGCGGTACTAGAACCCGCCGGAATTGGCAGCGTAACACGCGCTGACGACAGATTTGGTCTCGCATGGACTCGTCGTGGTGAATCAGCTAACATCCGATAGGACGCTGCCAAACCTGTACGCTTGAACAGGTGAATTTTTGCTCCTGTACGAAGGTACAGGTCACCGTTCCGGGGTTCGCGCGCACTCACCCGGTTCACCATCGAAGAGATTTGGAACAAATGGTGACTCGCATTTTCCATCGTCTACCAAGAAATCAAATTACTGCCGACGAGAGAATGATAGAAGCGCTAGCATCGCGAGCGCACCTTCTGTTAGGATGGTTGGGCTTTGGGGCGGTTAGCTCAGCGGTTAGAGCGTCCCGCTTACACCGGGAAGGTCCGCGGTTCAAATCCGTGACCGCCCACCATCCGGCAGTCCGAGCTACAACGCGGGGGACGTAGTTCAGTTGGTTAGAACGCTGCCCTGTCACGGCAGAGGTCGCGGGTTCGAGTCCCGTCGTCCCCGCCATCGTATCAACAACTTACCACGATGGCTAGTTCGATCCGGTGAACAAACGTTGAACATCGGTGAGGCCGCGAGTTGCGCCATTCACCGCTTTTCGCACGTCAGAAGGCACCTCAGTCGGCTTGTCATAGTGTTTGTTGAAGACTTCTTTCGAGTTTCCCAGAGCCTTCGAACCCGTCTCAGAACTGCCGCATTCTTGACGCACCACCGTGCCGTGGAAGCGTCGCACCGAATACCAACCGCGCCACCGCGGTACTGTCTCATCCTTCTCGAACTCGTGTCCCTCGTGGCTAGCTGATTCGGCCTTCTTACAAACGACACAGCGCCACAGGGCAGGCCGGATTTCGCGCTTGGCCATATTGTCCAAGTTCACGCGGCCACCATCGGCCCTGGCTAGGATGTAGCCCCCGAGTGGCGAGCCCTGCCATTTCCACAGCCCCAGCAAGATAGTCCGCAGCTCATCAGTGACGGTGACGAACCGGTTGGACTGCTCCGTTTTGGTCGTCCCTTCGATGGCGTGCCATATCGATCGCGTCACTTTAATCTGCGAGGCGGTTCTGTTCCATTCCTCCCATCTGAGCCCACGCGCTTCGCCTGGGCGAACACCGGTGTAGGCGATGAGCGCAACGGCAGCCCGCTCTAGCGTCAGTCCATCGGCATCGAGCAGAGCGAGGATCGTCTTCACTTCATCGCGCGTAGCTGCGACAGTTTCCTTTGGTTCTGTGGCCGCTTCTGGAATCATCGCCTTCGACGCCGGATTGTCGGACGCTGATTTGCCAGGAAAGTTTCCCTTCGCCATCGCGTAGGTGAAGATTCCACTCAGGATCGAGCGCACCTTTCCAACTGTGTCAGTATTTAGAGTGTGCATGGCCGCAACGTCCTCAAGCAAAGCTGATACAGTCGCAATGGTGAAGTCCCGTAGCGCGTACTTTTTCGTTCTTGGTTTGATGTACCTCTCGAAATAACTGCGATACCCAGCGTAGGTGCTCGGCTTCATGGTGCGTTGAACGAACGGTAGGTAAACGTCCTCGACATAATCGATGAACGGACGTTCCGATTGCGGGCACTTCTCCGCTGCGCGAATTCCGGCCATCACCTCGGACGCGAGGTCGGCGACGTCGCCCTCGCACCGAAATCGGTTGGAATCATACTTCGCAAGGAACACACATTTCTGCTTGCGGACGATCACTCCATTGACAAGGAATTTTGTTCGGAACTTCAGGAACCACGAATCGTATCGTCTGAAAACGAATCCATGCTGGGCCATGTTTGTTCCCTCACTTTTTGGGGATCGCAACGCTGCGTAGGTATTCGGAGATGCTTTGGCCAGATGCCTTCGCTTTGTTTCGGATCTTCGTCGCCTCGGCTTTGGTTGTGACAAAACGAAACACCGATTCCCTCTTCTGGCTTGGGTCTATCTCCGGCCTACCTGCTCGCTTCCGCATCGTGCCTCCCCTATAGGGTATTATTTATACCAAGATAACTAGTGAGGGTCAATCTTTATTCTGGAGCAGCCACTCGCAGACTTCAGGCCAGTAGAACCGCAGGATTTTCTTACCAAGGCGGTGACAGGGTAGAGGCACTTTGCCCTTATTGCGAATCTTTGCGCGCTTTCTAGTTTGCTCGAAAACCCACGACGGCTTGACCTGCCATCTGTCGGCCAATTGCTCTGGCGTCAGGATGTCTTCAGGACTCACCACCGCGGGAGTCGGCACCGGTTCGAGTTTGAGTGTTGCTGCCATCAGATAGCTGGCTACTGGCGCTGCTATTGCCGAGTGCTTCCTGCCTTGCCAGTTCTTTCCTTTCTCTCGAACTCATCACAAAGCATTTTAAAATGTCGGTCACAAACGTAGGTATTCGGCACGCCGCCATCTCTCGAACAAAACTCTTTAGTGGCAGGCTTTCCGCACAGGCTAGGGGCCGCGAAGAAATATTCACAAGCATGCGTGCTCAGTTCGCATCGCTTCAATAATTCGTCGAGTGTGGATTTTGCTTGGATGATTTCCGGTGAGAGTCGGTCTCTAAAGCGTTCGTATCCGGCTTCTACGATGGCGCGACAAATCGGAACGTGGTCCGCAATCCACTCCTCGGCCTTGATACTCTGTAGTACGTCGCTCATCTTAGTCGTTTCCCAATCGCTCATTGTTCATTCCTCCTTGGTGATTGTTTATTTCGGCGCGCCTTCCTCTTTTGCACGATGCGGATCGGTGCTCCTGCTTCGAAGCGTCGTTTGAGTTGATACAGTTGGTCCGGCGGCGTGCAAGCGATGAACAAATCGAAGGTGCGCTGCCAGTATTCCCACACGTCTTCTTTTTGTCGTTCAGTGAGTTTCATTTCGTTGTTTCTCCTCGCTCATCTCAACTTGCCTTCGTGCAAGCGCTCCCAAAGTCCGCTATCCGTACCAGCGCATGCATCGTGTACGGTGACGGCCATCTGCCAAACGTTGCCAGGAACCTCTTGATCGTCTCGGTAACAGGCCCCATCCTCAGTCAGGGTGCGGCGCAAAACGGGCCTGTCTGTGGTTCCTAGTTCCCCGCAATACTGGCATTTCGGCGCCTCCTGAACGATGTCCATCACGCCGGCCAATTGCGATTGCCGCAAATCTTTGGGCCTGGCAACGTTGAAATTCTCTTTTAGGAGTTCGGGGATCTGGTACGCCAGCCAGCCATTGCGGTGTGCCTCGTTCAAAAGGTCGGTTATCTGGTCGGGCAGCAGGAATTCCGTGGATTGATAGGCAGCAAGTTCGCACGGATGGTGTATGGCGACAGGCCTACACCCAACATACAAAGGTTGGTGCCTGTAGACGACTCCATCATCGACGCCCATCATCCGGCGCGATAGCCGGTTTTGTGCAGTCCCGAGCTTGTTGCAATGCGCGCACGTTTCGCTGAGTCGAGGGAGTATCCCCCTGTATTCGAGGATTCCTCGCATAACTCTGGCACGGACTCCCAATCGCCTTGCGAGCGCCTCCACATCAATAGGCCGCACATCATCGTTCAGGGCAGGTGCATATTCCTGCTTGTTATCGTGGATTTCATAATCCGCTCGCCGGCAATCCTCGTGAATACTTACTTCGTACCCCCAGCCGCCGCCGCCATCCGACCAGTCCTCGACCAAAGGGCGGTTGAACGTTGCTGGTTCACCGCAAATCTCACATTTCTGAGCTGGGTTATACGGTAGTTTTTCGTGTGCTGCTAGCGTGTTGCTCATTGTGTTTCTCCTTTTTAAGTTCTCACTTCAACCGCGGATTAATCTCATACTGGATCGTTGGCCGGCCTCCCTTCTCTGTCGTCGGCGCCGGGACCGGACGGATCCAGTGAAGATCCGCAACGTGATTAATCGCCGCTTCGATTAACTCGGCTTCCTGTAACCCTGTCCAATTGCGGCGTTGAATGTCGCGTTTCGAAAACTTTGGATCAAGGTCACCGCGGCGAAGATGTCGCGCGAGGTTGTGACTGGCGCTGAGCTGTGGAGTAATTACGCAGCTATACAGCCGGTGGGCGTGGGCCTCAAGATAGTTAACGATCTCGATCGCCCTCCGGATGTTTTGGACGCTGATTAAAGTGGATTCGACAGGTGCGGGCGGCAGTTGATTCGGTTGATGCGGAAGTACGATGCGCCTTGAGGGCCTCACCCGCTCGGTGTACGGTTCGACGATCGCAGCGCGAGACAGCAATTCGCCACTGTCGGCCATCTCCGCCAGTTGATAAATGCCGGCAATGACCACCAATGTTTTCGGATATTTTGCTAGTAACGACTGCATTGCAGGATGAAGAAGCGAATCAGCACCAAGCTTTTTGTGCAAGTTCGAGATCCAATTGACAAAGATTTCCTGGGCCGCGGGATTAAAATTCATGGGGAGTGGGTCGGTTCCGGACAGGGCAACGATCGCTCTTACAACGCGCTCCCACCTTTGTGCGGCACTAGGCTGAGTCTGGCGGTCGATATACTTCCAGGAACCGATGTCCGGCCAGACCGCAAATGAAAAACGCTCTAGAAAGCCATCGTCTTGCTTGCCATTTGCCACCGCTGCCACGAGACGAGCTGCGCTGGTGGGAACGAGGTTCCCAAATATGCTTCCACACATGTCTGGCACGTAGACATTGCCGCGAGTGATCCGATCGATAGCGTAATGGCCGCTACCATTCCAGAGTGAAAGCCAGAAAGGGCGTTCCATCGCACGATTGTCTTGTTCCAATCCAGCCAGCCAACCGCTCAATTCATCGCGCACACAAAAAGTTCCAGCAGGGTTGGCCTTCAAAATAACGTGCAACGATTCGTAGTTCGCGTCTGTAACCAAGATTCGCCGCTTCTCTGGTTCGAGGAGGGTTCCTTCAGGTCGTGGAGGTTGCGGTTGATTGCTCTTGATGGCCGCTTTTACTTCAGATTCCCACACTTGCTGTTCGATATCCCGTTGGGCTTTGGCCGTCTCGTAGGTCTCAACGTCGAGTGCTTCGATGGCTCGCCATTCTTTTTCGATTTCCACGAGCGGTTGGACAATTCGTTCCAGCACTGGTGTTTTCAATGATCCAGGCGGACCGATGAGGCAGCCCCACAAAACACTGGGCATCTTCCACGATGAGTCTTTGTACTTCGGTCGAAGACTGATTCTTCTCCCCGTGATGCCGGCCAACGCCACCGTGATCGTAGCGGCTGGAAAATCTACGGGGACCTGCATTGATTCTGAAACTTCTTCGACTAGCGGTCTTAGGCACTCAGGCAACCAATGAATATCGAAAACAGGAACCGATGGTAATTCCGGCCGGAGATCGAGCGGCTCGCCCCAGCCATCGGCATCGGCGTAAGATGCAGGCGCCTGCATCAACGGAGTCTCGCCAACTATTTTGTGAAGTTCTTCGACGGTATGGGCAGCACCAAACCAATCGGTTACGTCCGAACCTTTCGGTCCCGGCAGCCACACGACACGAATGCTCTTTGCTGTTCCATAAAGTTTCTTAGCTAGATCGTCGCCCTTGACGAGGCCGATGCCGTCATTGTCGATGAGGATTGCAACATCGCGCCCAGCTAGAAAAGCGATCATCTCCTGCGTCCAAACGCCGGACGCCGCGGTGGTGGCGATCAGGCCGAGCCCGTCAAGGGTGTCTGAATCTTTCTCGCCTTCAGTCACGAAGATCACCTCGAATGTAGAACTCAAGATTCGTGGCAATCGGTAAGGGACACGCTCGACACCGTTCAGGTCATTCACGAAACCGCCGTTGCCATCGGGTCGTCGCTGGAAGAAAGCCTTTGGTTCGAGGCGCACGACCTGATACTGCAAAACGCCGAATCGGTCTTCGTAGGAATAAATGGCGCTGACCGTTGACGCCGATTCAGATTCTGTGGTCTGATTGACTTGCTGCATAAAACTCCCTTTGAATTCCAACACGCCGGCGACTCGACATCGCTTGGCGTGTGTCCGTTCTACTTCTGCATTTGCTTCGAACTCGATTCACGTGCGGCCAGGACCAGCACGCGCCGGATCCAACTCGGGAGCCTTAATCCCTCGTGCTCCGCCTGCGGTTCGATAACCGCCAGTACGTTTTCCGGTAGTCGTAGGTGCACCATTACATCGCGCTGTTTCCTTGTCTGGTTGAGCATCTTCGGTCTCCTTTTTGGGGTTTTCATACGCACGCGCAGATGTTCGCTCCGCGCATAAACAGAGTCCAGAAATTAGCGAGGTAAGACTGAACAAAAAGTTTCCAGCGCGGAAACGTACCCGAAGGATTAGATTACAACTGCGTTACTATGTTTGTGGGCTTTTACGAGGGAATCGTAGAGTTTGCGGTGCTTGGAAATCATGACGCGCAGTCGGCTTTTAGCTTTTTCCTTATCTTTAATGCGTGGCCAGAACTTGAACGCTAATTGCCAGGTTTCTCGGTCGGCGGCCTCCAGCGCTGCGGCCTGCTTCAATATCTCGATTGTCCTTCGCGGAACGCTGGGATCGGCAACAGGAAAGCTCATCGAGTAAGTGCCGGCGACCTGATTAAAGTAGTAGAGATTCCGGCCGCCCATCGCGTCGCGCACCGGCAGTTTGGGCGCGATCCTCTTCGCCACTTCCGCTTCTAGCTCGGGGTTTGGTGCTACTTCCGGCATCCGCGGTTCAATTACAAAGCTGCCTGGCCTCGCCCGGCGACTCGTTGACTTCGCCGGCCGCCTGCCGGTATGCTTTTTTCGACGTTTCATCAGCACCATCGGCCGCTTCGGGCTCATTCCCCTTGGCGGCCTTTCCTCTTACTAGGTCCGATTTTACCACTCGCACCAATTCCCAGGGTTTCGTCAGTTCTGTCACTGCTCCTGGTTTCGTCGGTTTTGAGGTTTTGTCAGTGCGCCGGAGGGGGCTTACACGAATTTCCAAGCCTCCAGAATCTATGTAACCCCCCAAACCGACACTGACAAAACCCCTTTAACTGACAGAACCCACTGAATCCTAGAGCACTGACAAAACTGACTGAACTGACATAACTGACAAAACCTCTTTAAAAGCTTTCTTAGGCAAAACTGACAAAACCGACAAAACCCTAAGCAGACGAAATATACCGGAACATCAACTAAACGAACCGGAACACTATGGAACGTGTTCACCACTCGATGTAGAATCCACGGCATGCCGTGCAAAACCTGTTCGCATCATGACCGCAACGAAATCGACCGATTAATCGTCTCTGGAACCGCCCTTCGTCCCATCTCAGCGCGCTTCGGTTTGTCCTTGGGAGCTTTGCACCGTCACAAAACATGCGTCAAACAGGCCCTCGCCGATGCCATGAGATGCGAACAAGGCCAGCGTGCGGAACAGGGCGGCCAACTTTTAGAACGCGTCCTGAAGCTCATGGAGACGACGGAGAAGATTTTGGCGACTGCGACATCGAAAGAAGATCTCCGTGCTGCTACGGGTGCCGTGGGTGCGCTTACGCGGTTAATAGAATTGCTCGGCAGACTGTCCGGAGAATTGCAATCAGCACACAGCGGTGGAATTCATCTAAACCTCACATCGAACAAAGTGACGATTAAACACGGCTTTGATGACGACACCGAGTTCGCACAGTTGATTAGTGAGGCAACGAATGGTTTCGATCCTGCCGAGCTTCTGCGCTTGCAGCAGCTCGTTGTAAGGCCCGTTGAAAACGCTTCATTTACCGAGCTATCTGTTAAACACGCGTTCAACGACCCTCCCAAGGCATTGAATCTAAAGCCTTAGAATATGACCTCTGCCTGGCCTGGGCAGCACTCCGGTAGCGGAGTTTCAGCCGGCGACATCGGTATCTTTCCCAGGATAACGAACAGAAAGAAATCTCCACAGTGATAACCGAGTGTTAATATACCTTACTCATAACTTACGCTAGCGACCGGTCGCCATCCCACAACGAGGCTATTGTTTTCCCCTGGAACACCGAAAGTTATTCCGTTCCTGCTTCCTCTGAAGCATCCTGCTGAAGTTTCTGGAGGTCTCGAACGAGTTGTTGGCATACGGAAAGAAAGAGGCGTTGGTTTGTTTCACTGAGCCCGCATGGTTGAATGAGTTCAAGTACGCGAGCGTCATCGATGTCACCGTGTTCGTTAATGAGGGTGCCGGCGCCTTGCCAGGCAACGTATGCGGCTGCAATGCCGTTGAGATGATTCACTAATTTGAACCAAGACTCATCTTGTGGGCTCCAGCGGTGCGGAGCGGGATCTAGCGGATGAACGGTGTCAGCAATTTTTTCTAAGAATGGATGCCACTGCGGTTCAATGAGGGCGAGGTATTTTTCCAGAATCTTTTTTTTGTTCATAGAACCTGAACAAGACCCGCGGCCCTGTTCAATCATCGTGCTAGGATAATTGTGCTTGAACATTCGGGGGGCGTCAGCGTAAGGCCTAGCGGCGTCCCCGCTTTAACACTCCCCATACAGAAAAACACTTATTTTTCGCAGTTGCCCACTTTTGAAGAAGACTGAATCTTAGCGGACTTGGTGAAGAGAATGCCTAGGAAATTCAGCCTCCGATCTCAGTTCGAAGCTGAGGGAGTTTTTTGGCCCGCAGGGAGTCGAAACCAGAGCTTCGCGGGACGACTAGTCGCTTCGGCGAAAGGTATTGAGTTGTCGGCTGCGAAAATCACAGGTCCAGAGACATTCTTTGCCCACCAGGAGCCTGCATCGCCCGGAGTAATGCACGGCCGGACTATATTGGGGGACTGCACACTAATTGATGTTCACGCAATTAACGGACCACAGCAACTCGACGGCGCGACAAGCGAGGTTTTGTCCATTCGTCGATTCCGGGTCAGTCTCTGCATCGTTGGAATGCACTTAGATGATCCAGCCGCTCCGTTGCGTGGTTCCGTCGAGTGTACCTACAGTGGGCTATCAAACTGGCTCCGACCCACCAGCCGGGTAACACCTACCGAAGAAGGTATCTCGCTCAACTATTCACTGAAATCCCGCACGTTAGTCGATTTCTGCGTCCGTGCAAACAAAACTCGCATCGCGTTGTCCGTCGGATCTGACGTGCACCTCCGTGCCTGGCATCACACGGCTGTCAACCGACCGCGAATAAAGATCGAGCCAGTCGAACTCGCCTCAATTGAACGACTCTATGATGACGCATCACGCCTCGAAGATTTCTTGTCATTGTTCCTGGGAGTCTCGGTCCGACTTCTAACGGTTCGGTTCTCTAGTTCCGATAACCGCGAGGGTTGGTTTGTCCGCCCCCAACGTGGAAGGATTGATAAATACGACCTAGAGGCGAGCTTTGGTTCTGAATCCTCGCAACTGGCAGCCGCAATTACAGCATGGTTTAGCGCAACGGAAAACCTGCGTCCGCTACAGAACTTCGTATATGGCACAGTTCGTGATACTTCGATGTTTGTCGAGACTGAATTCCTGTCTTTAGCTCAGGCCCTCGAATCGTTTCATCGATTGACCGACTCTGCCAGCCTTGTGGACAGTTCGACGTTTGAAGGTATACGCACCAAAATTAACGAAGTCATTGAAGCTGTGTGCCATTTTCCCGCTCTAGTGACAAAGCTCGAAGAGTCAGTTCAGTTCGCTAACGAACCGGGTTTCCGGAATCGGATCAATGGCTTGCTGGGCCGCCTCAAGCCAGAGCATGTACAGATACTTCTGGGCGATCCTATCGAGTTCGAACAAACTCTCCGCCAGACGAGGAATTTCCTTACGCATCTCGGAATCCGTGGACAAACTAAAGTGCTCAGAAGCGCGGGAGATTTCTTCCTGTTTAATCAGAAACTTCACGCGCTCCTGCGATTTTTGATGTTGATGAACGTGGGGTTTTCTGAGGATGCCGTCTTTAAAGCTATTCGATATCAATCGACGAGATGGACGTTGCTTTGATTCTTCCTCGGACATTGGTTAAGAAAGAAGATAATCGCCCATGGGAACTTTACCACTTTCGAAGTTGACATTGAACGACTGAGACGGTAAGTTCTCGCACGTTATACAGTGGCCGACTATGCAATGTCCCTCTTGCGGTAAAGATGTTCCTGGCGAGTCCCCGTTCTGCAATCACTGCGGCAAACCGACTAGCGTCAAGACCAGAAGCCAAGCGGGAATCAAGGCAACGTGGCTGTTCATCGGTTTCGGCCTTGCGGTTGCGGTGCTGCTCTTTGTTTTGCGCCAGGAACCTCCGAAGGTAGCTGTTGGTTCGGTGCAAAGGACTACCGACGCTCCTGCTGTGGAACCTGTTTCAGTTCCAGACCCAACGCCGGCTCCTCCACCGGTTCCTGTATTCGTACCTGTGACCCAGAAGTTGTTCTCGGGACAACTGACCGTGATGAAAGGTGGCTATGTACAGCAGCGGATAATTATCGACACCGCGAGAATGAGTAATGTCCGTATAACCGGCCAATTCACGGCTTCAGGTGGCACCGGCAACGATATTCAGGTTGTGATCGCCGAGGAGAGCGAGTACACGAACTGGATAAACGGTCATCCGGCGCAGGCACTCTATAGTACAGGGAAGATCACCACAGGAAGTTTCGACGTGCCGATTACGCAATCTGGCATCTACTACCTAGCCTTCAGCAATAAATTCTCCGTATTCACGGACAAGAGTCTGTTCGTCGAATCGCAACTCTCGTACGCGGCCCACTAAGATGTACCCCAGTATCCCGTTTCAGGGAGGAACCAATGGCTTTCTGGATCCTGTTCGCAGTCTCGTTTGTTTGCTGGATTCTCAAACATACGACGCTAACCGCTCACCCAAACGCGCCACCGAACACAGATAGGCAAGAAATAATGACTACCTTTGAAATCCATAGCGAAGACACGGTGAGTGCTGCTCTGGCTTGCTGTGAGAATCGCAACTTGAATTAGAAAACACACCCCGACTAGGTGGATTAGGTCTAGTTGGAGTGTTCAAGAACGCCCCGCTGAAAGAGCGTTTAGGCTAAGGAGAGTCTTTGATTCGACTTCCTTGCCGACGGAATCCTAGACCTTTTTTTGCTCACGGGCAATTATTCATAGAATGCGACTCCTTCAGGTGCGTACTGATAGTCAAACGAATGCTGCTGCCATTTGTAGAAACTTGCACGGATGATGCCTTCAAACTCAAACCGTTGTCCGTTCATCAATCTCACGGAGACCGTTCCGTGGTTCCTATCCGTCTTGTCGCGTGTAAAGTACGCTCTTTCTATCGCGCAATAGTCGGCTTGTATATTCTCAAACATATGTTTATTTCGCCATTTCCCTCTCTTCCCGTTCCCTCAATCGCTTGAATGCGCGCTCGTTCGCAAGTAACTGTTCCCTGAGCCATCGCCGCTGTGATTCGTCGGCACACCGGAATCGTTCGGCAATGCGCTCCTGCTCATGGACTAGCGCCTCGTGCATGGCCTCGCAGTAGTGCTTATTCACTTTCTGTTTATTGCTCCCCGACACACCGACAGGCCTTTACCCTTGGCGCCTTTCGCACTCACGCCGGTTTCACGGCGTAATATCGTGGCGTGAACATGGAACCGTGCGGCCACTACTCTATAGCTGACGCCATCTTCAATTGCCGCGATTGCACGGCGAACCTCATCGGGTGTAAGTGTCTTGCGGCTTTTAATCGTCACTGGTTGATTTTTCATCGTCATTGGCGTGTCACCTCCGTTTCAAGGATCTTCGAGAATCGCTTCTCGGATTGTCGCAATAGGGTCAACCGGTTTTGCGACTGGCCTGCCGTAACCTCTCAGGATTTCGTCTCTGTGGTTGAGTCTAAAGGTGGCCACCTCAGCCTCGATGATCGTGCTGATGAACGTGTCTAAAGTTTCTGTCGTCGGCGTGAATCCGTTCGCAACCCTGAACATGCAGGCGAGACTTCGAGCGAGGCTGCGTTTGATTTTCCAATTGCCGAAGAAAATTGCGTCAGTCGCTGATACGGTCGGTTTTTCTTTGAGTCGTGACGTTGGCGAAAGTTCTTCCATATTCGGCGGTGGTGGTACAAGTTCGTTGAGTTCATTCAATGCTTGGCGATACCGTGCACGGTCTTTCGCTTCGGGATGTGTGGATTTCGCATCATTTGCAGGATGTTTCCAGCCTCGATCAGCTTCTTTGAGAAAACCCGCAGAATCCTTCGGAGTGTGGAGAGAGCAAACGTAGTATCTAGTTAGTGGGTAATATTTGCGACGGTACAAAGCACCTTTGCGAACGTGTTCGGTTGAGTGACACTCAGGACATTTTGGGAGTACATCCTCGCCAGGGACGGTGATCCAGACGCGTGACATCGGATTTAGGCGTCCACCTCTGCGGTTTCTAGGAACAATGGTTCGAAGTCAAAAACCGGCTCCCTCACATTCTTGACACTCAGCGCGACATTTTCCGGCGTGACGGCAAACGCATATAGTGAAACGACCGCACCATCGGCACGAAAATACACGATGCCGTCACGCCTGCCGATGTATTCCGCCCCGCTACTCTCGACAATCGCTCTGTGATCCATAGAACTTCACCGTGCGTATTCCTCGCCTTCGTCTATTTCGACAAGTTTTCTAAACTGCGGCTCCACCATGTCGGTGAGCGGGATTTCTCGCTGTCCTGCTCTCGGCACGGCGCGGACTGGCGCCGTAGGCACGACGGCACTGATAGCGGTCGGAACCAGTTTGGCCAGGTCGCCAGCTTCGATTGCCTTGCTGCATTCCTTGCAAGACTCAATGTCCGAAGCAGCCGCATCCGCATACTCACCCACCAACTCGTCTAATAGGTCGCAAATTGCAGAGTATGGGTTATCGTCACTGTCCCCCATTTCAGCCTTCGTGAAGCACTTGCGGAGATGATCTGACGCTGCTTTCGCTCGGTTGCCGTTGCGGATGTGACGCTCGGCGCTTTTTTCAAAATGGTTCTGGAGCACATCAAAAACGTGTCTGGCTTTGCTCATTCGCTTACCTCTTTTTCCACCAGGAGATTGCCGGCAGCGTCGTAAAGCTTCATCACGTTGCCGTCTTTCCGCATCCGCGTGGCTTTCTGGATGGCGAGCGCAAAAGGATCATTGTCCGCCCAGCGTTTCTCTAGCTTCGCGCCTTCTGGTGTCGTGTTGAGCCTGTTCGCAGCAGTCGCCTTCCAGAGTGCTTCACACGGATCGAACACTTGCGATTCGCCCGAATCGTTCACCTTGTGCGTATCGACTTCGTTTCCACTCAGTCCGCCATTCTCCGAAAGTCCATCTAGCGGATTGTCGTGGCCAAACATGTACGTCATTAAGAATCCATCGCCACCACTGCCTTTTCTGTCAGACATTTGCTGTTACCTCCGGTCAAAAGTTTTTGGTCCTGCTCACCGCGTCCTAGCAGTCGATTACGTGCTTGGCTGATGCGCTCGAGTTTTTGTTGGCATTCGGCGAGTTCCGCTTGCGCTCGTCTCAGGTTACTTTCGAGTATCGGCAATCGCCGCGTGAGTAGCTTCAGTTCGACGTCGCACGCTTGCGCTCTTGCGATGTTGCCTAAAAACTCCTGCTCTTCAAACGTAACCGATGTGCCGTACCTGGACATCGATGTGTCAACAGCCCCAGGCTTTCGGCTGCGCCACACGAGCCACGCTGCGCGAACGAGATTCACTTCTTCTTCAGCTCCTCATCGATAGCCGCCTGCAATTCATTTCGAATTTCTTGCGCTGATTCAATCAAACTGGGTCTCATAAATGCGCGCATTTTTGCGGGGGGATGAATAATATTTTGGGCGTAGACAGTGCGCGGCCCCTGCATGAATTGCAATGCTCTGGCCTTGGTTGCGAAGATTTGATACGGACGAGAGCCACCGACCTCGTGAATTTTTCCGTAGAAGGCCGGCCCCGAACTAGAGGCGACACCAGACGAGATCTGGTTGCCGGCTACTGTGACTGGCAAAGTGCGAACGCTGCCAGCCAAGACGCCAGTGCGACGATGCAAGACTTGACCCGAAAGTTTTTCAGAGACGATTTTGCTCTGCAACTGAAACATCAAAGCCCGCAATTTCGTAGCGACGACCTCGACGAATCGTGGTGACATGCCCTGAAGTTTTACCAGCAGACGAGTTTTAGTCGCAGAATCGAATCGAAATTCGAACATTCCTCACCTCACTTGATAGCTCCCGTTCGCATTAAAAAATCTGCCCTTACTCGTAGGGCTGCCGCGAACCTCTGCCGTGCACGCTCGGCTTCATTCTGGAGACAGTTGAGCACTGGATCACAGCGCTGCTCACGGTTGACCGGAACGAAACATTTTCCATTTCGGAAGAACATCGGCGGGGGCGTGCGATTCACAGCTTGATACGTGCGAACGGCTAACGCGGCTTTCGAATGCTCGGCCTTGGCTGCCTGATACTCGGCCTCCACTAGCGCCAAGCGGTCGCCGTCACTCTCTGGAGCTTCGATCACTGCCGTAGGTTTTGCAAACCAGTTCATCAGTATTTCACCGGTTCCTTTGGCGCGTTCGGACGTGGCGGTATGCCACGAGTGCCGACACTCTGCCTTGCGACATTTCGACGCTGGAGAAAATCAGCCGCGCAACTTTGACAGTGTTTTTGATTTGCAATCTGAATAACTAAGGGACTGCCACACTTGGGGCACTGCGTATCTTCGAACCATCCTGCTTTAGTTTCGGCCACGTTCACCATCCGGTAGCACACTACAAAATATTCTGCTCGTCGTCTATCTAAATGTTTCCACACCCGTAAACCATGCCATAGTTTCCTTATCAGTATCTAAGTTGTCAAACCTTGGCGAGTGGGGTAAAATCCGAAGTGCGCCACCACTTCACACGCGGACTAGGCTGGACGGCTTAGGTTGTGAAAACTGGAGCGATGGAAGTGCATCCGAGTTTTGACCTGCTATGGAGTGCGCTGGATTGTCTTGAATCCCAGGGGGCGTGAATCCATCCGAGTGATTCACGCCCCTCAACTTTTTCTGTTTTAGGATTCGGTTATCCCGACTGTCAGGGTCCGGCGTACCGGCGGTCGGGATTTTTCTTTTCTAGCCGCAGCGGGCACCACGACCACGGCGAAGCTCTGCGAAGGTCGCTCCAATCAGCCGGTTGGCTGCGGCTGGAAGTTGGCCATGGTTTTGGCAATACCACGCACTGGACACCATCCGCATCGTTAAATTGCAGCCGTCAACCGGACACTTACCATCAACAATCGCTGGAGCCGGTTTAATACCATCTTCTGCGCCACAATCATTGCAATGAAGTCTCGGCGGCCCACCTACGAAGGTGGTGCACGTCTTTCCGCAGGCCGGACACGGCGGTCCTGGTTGGTTACGAGTCCTTCCCTGCCACGTCTGAAAGCTTTTCGCCTTGGCATCTTCGACAGCCGGCTTCGAGTTCTTCGCTTCCTCAAAACTCCGCGGCAACTTCCGCTTGCCGGCGAACATGTCCTTGAAAAGATCCACCAGTCCGAGACCACCACCAGAATCGCGCAACCGGTTCAGTGCCTGGCTCACGGCGTCAACGCAATCATCGTGAAGGCCACCAGGAAAGCTAGCGAGTTCATCCTCCAGGTCAGCAAGCCACGGTGCGCCCTCAGGGAACAGAACACGGCCGGATTCGAAATAACCGGTTACGGCTGAAGCTCTCGTCTCTTTGTCCCTGTCAATTTTTACGGGAATGATTGGGTATGTAGTTGCGAGCTTCAACTCTTGAATCAAACTTTGCCCACTGGCTTTATCTTCAACGTAGATTTCAGATGGGCGCCAGAAATCGGCTTGCTGTGCGACCTGTCTCTTCAGTTCGGGGAATTCCACCTTGGCCCTATAGAGCGACAGTAAATAGAATCCGCTTTTCGATTCGCCGAACGTTGCACACACGCTGTAGTCGTTTGTCGCGCCTGTTTTGAATGCGGTATCCCATGACTGGACGATGCGCGTAAAGGTTTCCGGCCTCTGCTGATAGTGTTGAAACCAGTCACGCTTGAAAATGGTTCCCTGGCTGGCGCTGACATTGCCCTGATACAACGTCTGGAAGACTCGGCTGCCAACGTCGGCGCGGATCTGCTCAAGAGCTTCAACCGGATAGTGTGACGGCCAAAGAGCTTCGCCAATCTCACGGCCCAACGGATCTGCCTTGCTCTCTGCGAATGCCGGCAGATGCAGAACCGTCCAGCCATTCTGTTGGAGGATCCAACCCATAGGATCCCGTTCCGACCATCGCGTGGCAATTGCCAGGACACGACCGTTCGGCGTCAATCGAGTGAAGGCGACCGATTGCAGCCACTCAACGATCGATCTACAGGTGGTTTCGCTATTGGCTTCCTGGGCGTCTTTAATCAGGTCATCGAGCACCAAGAGGCTGGCGCCTTTACCGGTGATTGGCCCTCCACGTCCGGTCGCCGTATATTCGCCACCAGCGGTCGTAGAAAATCGATAGGCCGCGGATGTATCGGGACTCATCTGGCAATGAGGAAACAACTGCTGGAATGCAGGGTCACTCAAGATGTTCCGGACTTTACGGCCCCAGGTCTCCGAGAGTTCGGATCCGTAGGACACCGTGATGATGGTCTCGGTTGGATTCCTGCCGAGTGCGAAGGCCGGCAGCATGACGTTGCCCAGAGTTGTTTTGGAGTGCCGCGGCGGTTCGATGATGGCGAGCTTTTTGATTGTGCCGGCCAGGAGCTGTTCCAGGTTCTCGATCATGAGCTTATGGAAGGGCGCAACCTCGAAGCTCGGCATCATCGCTCGCGCAAACCGGCTGAGGGATCGGCGAGTCAGAGACAACCGAAGAATATTAGGTGAGACGTTCAATCAGGGAATCATCCTGACGGCGTTGAACAAAACGTTGAACAAACCGTCCCGACGAGACCCGACAAAGCCAACCAAACCCGCCAAACCCACGCGTAACCGACTGATTCCGCTCATGCCAGTGGTTGCCTTCACCCCTGTCACGGCAGAGGTCGCGGGGTC
>DATNKB010000483.1:0-9454 GCA_035603595.1 Candidatus Dormiibacterota bacterium | reverse complement strand
ACCGGTCCAAGAATCGCCTCGGCGCTGTCTTTTCGCCTGACTTTTTCGATCCTCAACGAGCGTGGCTTGTTCCAAACGAGCCGGGAGTGACTGCGGGCGTGAGACAGAAAACGGTTGAGGACGGAAGGATCTCCCCTCTGTCCGGCCTTGTGTTTTTCAACAAGCGAGCGAATATTCTCCCGCAGCGTCCGGGCGGAATTTAGAAGAGATATCCGCGCTGCGGCGGGTCCAACTTTCGGGACTGAAACTCCCGCTTGTTTGAGCCAATGCAACACGTCCTCGTCGCGCTGAAGGACGTCCACAACTTTCCCATTCACTCGCATCCGAGTGTTTAGAAAATCCAGCCCAAGGTGTCCTGCCAAGAACACAGGGCCAGTGCTTGAAGATTGCTTCCGCTGAAACCGGTTCAAATGGATTAGGCTCGAGAATAGTGTAACCACAAATCGGGGTCTTGACAAGTTACGGCCAATCTGGTGTAACCTGCTAAATGGATGTTGCCTGGTGTTGATGCGCCAGCAAAACCAGGAGGATTTCCTGATGGCTCAAGATAGTTCAGCAAAGAGACAAAAGATCGGCGTTCCAAGCGCAGAGTCCACCGAGAGGAATTTCCGATCCACCGACGCTCACTTTGTGGTGCCCGTTACATCCATTCGCAGGGTTGAAGCGGATGGCGTTCAAGTGTTTTACAGAGAAGCAGGAGATCCGCAGGCGCCAGTGGTTTTACTGCTGCACGGATTCCCGACTTCGTCGCACATGTTTCGCGAGTTGATTCCGCGGTTGGCGGATCGCTACCGGGTGATCGCGCCGGACTTGCCTGGTTTTGGGTTTACGGAAGTGCCGGAGAAGCGGAAATATACTTACACCTTCGACGCGCTGGCTGCGACGGTAGATGCTTTCACGAAAGCGATCAAACTCGATCGTTATGCGATCTACGTGTTTGACTATGGAGCGCCAACGGGTTTCCGCCTGGCGATGGCTCATCCGGAACGGATTGCGGCAATCGTTTCGCAAAATGGCAACGCTTATGAAGAAGGGCTCGGGGATGCGTGGGGACCGATCCGGAAATATTGGGCTTTCCCGAACGCAGAAAATCGCGAAGTGCTCGCGAAGAATGTGCTGACGCTCGATGGGACACGCTGGCAGTACACCCATGGAGTGGCTGACCCGGATAGCGTTGCGCCGGAATCTTATACGCTGGATATGGCGCTGATGGAGCGGCCCGGAAACAAAGACATTCAGCTGGATTTGTTTTTGAACTACGCCTCAAACGTGGCGCTTTACCCGGCATTTCAGGAATATTTTCGTAAGTCGAAGCCTCCGTTGCTTGCTGTTTGGGGAAAGAACGATCCTTTCTTCATTCCCGCAGGGGCGGAAGCGTTTCGAAGGGACATTCCCGGCGCCCAGGTGAAGATGCTTGACACAGGGCATTTTGCGCTGGAGACGCATGTGGCGGAGATTGCGGCGGCGATGAGACATTTCTTTGAAGCGAACGGAATATAGCTTCGGAGCGAAAAGGTGAGGTCTCAAGATGAGTGCTGAAAACGGAACGATTATTTTGGTGCATGGGGCGTGGGCTGACGGATCGTGTTGGCAGAACGTCGTACTGCCGCTGCACCGGCTCGGCCTTGATGTGATCTGCGCTCCAATCCCTCTCACGTCGCTTAGCGACGACATTGCGGCGCTCGCGATGGCACTGGAGAGAACCAGCGGCCCAGTCGTTCTCGTTGGGCACGCGTACGCCGGGGCAGTGATTGCCGGGCCTACTGACGAGCGAATCAAAGCTCTCGTCTATATTGCGGCGCTTGCGCCCGGCGACGGTGAAACGGTGGCGCAAGTTTTTTATCGCGAGAAGCCGCATTCGGAGGCGCCTCATTTGGAACCCGACAGGCACGGCTTGATTTGGATGCCGGAAGAGGGCTTTCGGAATGCAGTGCTTCACAACGCTTCCACCGATCAAAAAATTATCTCCGCGGCTGTGCAACGGCCGATTGCCGTGAAATGCATTCAAGAAGTGACTCCCACACCGACTTGGAAGACGAAGCCGACCTGGTACTTCCTAGCGGAAGAAGACCGCATGATCAGCCCGACGACGCAGCGTTTCATGGCTGAGAGGATGGGCGCGAAAATCCACTCGCATCCGGTGGACCACAGTCCGATGTACACAGCGCCGAATCTTGTGGTGGATATCATTTCGGAGGCAGTGCGCGAAAAGAGTTCCGGCGGGAAGGCGCGGAGCGCGATGGGGGAGTAGCGATGGAGCCTTGTCAAACTTTTGCAAGCCTGAGGGGAATCAATCATGCCGAACTCTGTAGCCATTGTTACGGGCGCTAGCCAAGGAATTGGAAAGGCCACGGCGCTCCGGCTGGCGAAGGATTTTTCATCTCTCACACTGGTCGCACGGGACGAAGCGCGCCTGCAAGAGACAGCTCAGCAAGCAAAGTCTCTGGGAGCCGAGAGCCTTGTGATTGCGCTCGATCTGCGCGAACCAGCAGCCGCTGACAAAATCGTGAATGACACCCTCGGGCACTTCGGCCGGATCGACGCGCTCGTGAATATCGCCGGGGCAGTGCCCCAAATCGATCTATTCGAAATGACGGACGCGCAGTGGGACGACGGCATGGCGCTGAAGTTTCACGGAGCTCGCCGCCTCACCATACGAGCCTGGGATGCCTTGAGGGCTTCTAAGGGTTCCGTTGTGCTGCTTTCGGGCCTTGCCGCTTATGACCCCAAGCCGGGATTTGCTGCGGTGGCTGCGACCAATGCGGCGATTATCGCTCTCGCGAAAGCGTTCGCCGAGCAAGGAATCAAGGACGGCGTTCAAGTGAACAGCGTTTCGCCAGGAGCCGTGATGACGGGCCGGCGGCAATCCTTCTTTCAAAAGTGGGCGCCCGCGCACCACATGTCCGTGGAGGAAGCGATTAAAAAGTATCCAGAGGAATCCGGCATCGCTCGTTTTGGCCAACCAGAAGAGATTGCGGACCTTCTGGCCTTTTTGGTGTCGGCCCAGGCGAAGTGGTTGACCGGAGCTTCGCTACGAATGGACGGTGGTGAATTCAAAGGGATCTGACAGAGCGATTCGAACGCGGCGCGCGTCTTAGTGGGAAGGTGCGCTGTTCTGTTTCATGACGTGGGTGATTTGAGTTATATTGCGCAGCGAGCTGCGCTGCGCGTTTACAGGAGGAGTCGTTCTATGCTCAATCACATTGGCGGATTCGGTTGTGTTGCTCTTCTCGCTGTTGCCAGCACTGGGCTTTCGTGCGCCGTTGCGGCGCAAGAGGTGCCGGAAAAACTTCGGCCGCCGGCCAACGAACAACTTCTTTTTCGGCTGCATGCGAAGGGCGATCAGGTGTACATCTGCAAGGGTGAAGCGGGGCAATTGGCCTGGACGCTGAAGGCTCCGGACGCGCAACTTTTCGACCAGGATGGCAAAGCCTTCGGTAAACATTTCGCTGGACCGTCGTGGGAAGCAAGCGACGGCAGCCGTGTGACCGGGAAGGCTATTGCCAATGTTCCTTCACCTGACGCTGATTCAATTCCATGGCTTTTGGTCAACATTGTGAGCCATGAAGGTAACGGCGTGCTGTCGCGCGCCACGACGATCCAGCGGCTGAACACTAAAGGTGGCAAAGCGCCTGCGTCCGGCTGTGACAGTTCGCACTCCGGCGAGGAAATCCGCGTGCCGTATTCCGCAGATTATCTTTTCTACGCTCCTAAATAATTAACGTAGCAGGCTACTCGAGCTTCCGTAACAGGGCTTCTTATGACGGTGCAATCCGCCGCGGAGCTTTCGTTTCTCAGCTGCAAGAAGACACCGATTCCCGTTTCTACGATGAAGCTGGCTTAGTGACGCTTTCGCCGAGGACCGCCCCGGCAAGCCGCGCGCACTCCAAATGGGCCGTCCCAACCACGGATCTCCGGAATGGAGATGACGCCTTTAGGACTTATCCGATTGGTTTAAGATATAATCCGCTAAAGTACTCAACCGGTTAAGAGTAAACATGCGACATCGGCTACTGCACCTCTTGCGGTCCGTAGTTTGGGTTTGTGTTCTCGCCGCAACCTCCTGTGTGGTGCCCATGCCCGCAGAGGCACTGCAAGTCGTCATGAGCCCACCTGCAGCCGTAGATAAATCAAGTAGTACGGGGCAGTACACCTTGAGCGGGACCGTTGTGGACGCTTTGACAGGCGCACCAGTCCGGCGAGCATTGGTGCGACTGGTTGGACCGCAATCGCAGCTCGTGCTCACAGATGAAGGAGGCAAATTCCGATTCGAGAATCTATCGCGAGGCCAGAACGGAATTGATGCACAGAAGCCGGGGTATACGGATTCCTCTGCCAAATCGGTCACGGTAATTACGATCGGTACGGATACGTCGCCGCTGGTACTGAAGCTGGAGCCGGAGAGCACGATCACGGTGAAAGTGACGGGTGAGGACGGTGATGGGGTGGAGGGCTTACCCGTGCGCGTGCTGATCTCGCAGGTTCAGGAGGGGCGCCGTTACCTGCGCATGAACGGAGGGGGACAGACGGACGAGAAAGGTGAATTCCGTGCGGGCAACCTGACGCCTGGAAAATACTATGTGTCGGTAGGACCGAGCCTTCGGCCAACAGGACATGCGGGGGACGGTGCTCATGAGAGTGATGTTGGCTATCCGCGTGTGTTCTATCCGAACGCAGCAGAATTGGAAGGAGCGGTGCAGGTGGACGTAAATTCAGGGCGGCGCGCGCGAGTGGAGTTCGTCCTAAGCACTGTCCCTCTATACCGAATCTCGGGCGCTGTGGTAGGAGGAACGCTTGATCAGTTTTGCCGTCCGCGGCTCACAGACGGCTCTGGAGTGGATATGGCGATTGGCGTGAGGGTGAATCCGATGACAGGAATGTTTCGGAGCGGTGGGATACCGGGAGGATTCTACACGCTCGTGGCGAACTGCATCATCAGCGGGGAAAATTCTCTTGCGGGCAGGATGCCCCTGCATGTGGACTCGGATCTTGGGAACGTGAACTTGTCAGTGGCACCAACCGCTTCCATACCAGTGATCTTCCGAACGAACCAGAGCGGGGCCGACGCAAATAAAAATCATTTTCTTGCGACGATACTTTTGACGCGGAAGCCATCGACCGTACTCCAGCACGGCAATGCGTGGTCCCAGTGGGAAGGAGAGGGGGCCGAAAGACGCGTAGTAGTTAGAAGGGTGGAGCCAGGACTTTATTCGGTGGACATACGACCGAACTCGGGCTGGTACGTGGAGTCTGCGATGTATGGGTCCATCGACTTGTTGACGGAGGATTTAACAGTGCCAGAGGGCGGTGCGACGGAAGCGATCGAGATTGCGCTGAAGAACGATGGCGCGAGCGTGAGTGGGACTGTGCGCGGGAGAGGAGCGACGCCTGCGAGCGGGATGGTGCTGCTAGTGTCCGGTCGTGCGCCTCGAATGGTGAAAGAGGCGCAAATCGTGAATGGGGCCTTCACCCTGGGCGACCTTGCGCCGGGTTCATACCGGGCGCTGGCAATCGATCGAACAGACGACCTTGAGTATAGGAATCCAGAAGTGCTGCGCGATTACCTCACCAAAGCGCAGGACGTAACGGTCAGCTCGAAGCAAGAGAGTCGCGTGGACCTGGAACTCGTGCAGAGAGAGAAGTGAAGCCATGCTTGAAACGCTTGCGTGGGTAGGATTGTTGGTGGCGGGAAGCGCGGTGCAAAATGCGTCTCGCGCGGGGGGGCCGGTATTGCCGCAGACGCAAGTTGCGCATCAGGAAAAGCAGAGCAACATCGCGACTACAGGAGCATTCCGGATCACAGGCCGCGTAGTGAACTCGATGACAAATGCGCCTGTGGCGGGCGCCTATGTGGTGATTAACGCGGCGTCGGCATCGAACTTCAGCCGAACAGTGCGAGCCGGCACTGACGGTAGCTTTGCGTTCACACAGATTCTAGCGGGCCGCTACGTCCTAATGGCTCGACGGAAGGGTTACATTGAGCAGATGTTTTTGCAGCACGAGCAATTTACAACCGCGATTCTTGTGGGCCCAAGCCTGAATTCCGAAAATTTGGTTTTTCCGTTGGCGCCGGAGGGAGTGATTTCCGGCGAAGTGACGGATGAGGCTGGCGAGCCGGTCCATTCCGCAAAAATGCTTTTATTTCGTGAGGACGCGGGGGATGGCAGGCACATGAAGCATTTTAAAGAAGAGCAAAACACGGAGGAGGAGGGGCGGTATCGATTCGGGTCTCTGCCAAGCGGCGACTACTATCTGGCGGTGTCGGCAGAGCCATGGTATGCGCAGTACGCGCGATCGAATAGCTCTTGGATCGGAACCTCGCCGGCTGCGCAAGAGCCTGAAATACAAAATTCTGGCCTCGATTTGGTCTATCCGATCACTTACTACCCAAATGCGACCGAGGTGAGTGGCGCAGCCTCTATCCGCGTGGACGCAGGCGGTAGCGCGCGAGCTGACGTGAGGCTCGTGCCCGTACCTGCGCTGCGCCTGCGTCTTGAAGTGGACAAAATCGATCTGCGGGCGAGTCGGGAGATCCTAGTCTCGCAAACAATTCTCGGAACTTATCCGGATGAAGAGAGGGTGTCGTCTGGACTAACCATGTCTACTGCCGCTTTTCAAGACGGCGAGGATGGGAGCGCTTCCCAGTTGTCTGGGCCTGTGATCATGGAAGTCGATGGTTTACGCCCCGGCCTCTCATCTGTCGAAATAATAACCGGCGAGCCCGGCAAGGCCTTGGGGTCCGATGAAGTCAAAAAGTCGGTGCGGGTGGATCCCGCCGGCGGGCAGACGATTGACGTAGGGGGAATCGCGCCCTCAGGAGTGGTGAGCGGGATCGTAAAGCTGGAAGGAAATGCGTCCGTGCCGCCGGGCGTGCTTGTGTTTCTAAGAGAGGAGAGCAGCGGACGGGCCTTCAGGCAGGACGTAGACTCCGCCGGAAATTTCAGATTTTTTGCCGATGAGCTCGAGCCGGGAGTGTACGAAGTGTCGTCCGCGGCGCCGGGGGGGCTGGAGCTTCGGAGCGTGAGCGCGAGCGGAACAAAGGTGACGGGGCGTAAGATCGAGATTAGTAACGGGAGTGACCTGCGATTGATTTTGACTCTGGCACGCGGCGTCAATGCTGGGGTGAAGGGGATTGTGGAGCGGGGAGGAAAGCCGGCGCCGGGAATGATGGTAGTGCTCGTTCCCGAAGATCTACGGGATCTTGCGGAGTATCGGCGGGACCAGAGCGACAGCGATGGATCGTTTTCGATGAACCTAGTGTCACCGGGGAAGTACACGGTGGTTGCCCTGAAGGACTGGGACCTGGAGTGGGGGAAGCCGGAGGTGATTCAAGGATATCTGGCGGCTGGAACGTCCGTTGAGGTGGGAAGCGGCCAAGAACGCGAAATCAAGGTGACTGCGAGGTAGGCTCGGTACGCCGAATGGGGATCGAGGCGACAAGTTCACGGACGTTCGAGTGGATGAGCGTTGGCCCTAAACGCGCGTGCCGTGCCGGCGATGGCCGAAGAATACAACGCCGAGGAGGCCCAACGGAAGCAGCAGCATGGCGGACGGCTCCGGAACGGTTGAGGTAGCGATTCCCGGTCCGCTCCAAGTGCCCCCCGTTTCGACCGAATCCTGCCACAGAATCCTCTCAACGTCTCCGGACGAATCCACGCATTCGCCCGCTGAGAAGTCGTCTGCCTCATTGGTGAAGCCCATAACGACTTCCTCCATCTGGCCGGCAGAGCAGGCGATAGAGGGAAAAGGGTCCGAGGTGAAGCTAAACGAGAACATTCCGAAGTTTGGGGTCCAAGAGACCTCAGAGGATCCGATATTCGACGAGATGCTGATATCGAACAGTAAGGCGAACCCATCCGTCACGACAATCGAGTTATATTCCACCGTCCCCTGCGAAGCGAGGACCGGGAGGTTCAGCGTGGCGGCGATTCCGCAGTGCGGCGGGCAGGTGCTTCCCGGTGAGAATGAGTCGAAGGGAAGTCCGGTATAGGTGTAGGTGAAGCCGTCGGCGCGTGCGGATGGCGCTGCGGCCATCGCGAGCAAAGCGCAAGCCGCGAGCGCTACCGGTAAAACCCTGGTTCGCGCACAGATGCGCAACAACAAGCCAAAAAACCGGTGAACAGGATTCATGATAGCGTCTCCTCATCTCTCGCACCGACTCGCCGACCTTATTCCGGATGCGCAAACATGGCGCGAACCGTTCTTTCCGATTCGGTGATCGCATCTGCAGGAGCCGATGAATAGTGTGGGTAGGGTACCTACTCCAGCCCTGCAGCGCATTCCGGCGTTCAACTGTTAATGCGAAAAAACCCTGACGAATTGGCTCAAATATTTTCTCGAAGTTGCGGTGCCGTGCGCAACGCGCAAGCAGATGTGGCACGGTCGGGTTGGTTGGTTGTTCGGGCACGGCGTGCCGTGCCCCCGATGCGAATGACCTATACGAGCGGCAGTTCCTTCATCCAATCGCTGGCCGATTGAGCCAATTCCTTCAGAACATCTTCATCGGTTTTGCCTGAACTTTTCAGCACGTGGAAGGAGTGGTCGGCTCCTTCGAATACGTGCAGCGTCGCACGGGCTCCGAGCTTGGCTAGGATGGGTCGCAAGAGCTTGAGATCGGCCAGGGCGTCACGCGTGCCTTGTAAAAAAAGCATCGGCAATTTCGCTTCGCGCAGGTGCTCTGCACGTTTTGTTCCTGGTTGATTCGGCGGGTGGAGCGGAAATCCGAAAAAGACCAAGCCTCGAATGTTATCCAGACGCCCTTCGGAAGCTGCGAGCGAAGTCATTCGTCCTCCAAGGGACTTTCCTCCCGCAAATAACATCAGATCAGGAGCCGCTTTAGACGCAGCCTGGACCGCCGCCTGAACTGTCGCCGTGAGGACGGGCGGACGGTCGGGGACTCGCCGTCGTTGCTCCATGTAGGGGAACTGGAAGCGAAATGAGGCCACTTGAGCGGTCGCCAACTCGTTGGCGATGGCCGTCATGAAAGGATGATTCATGCCGGCGCCCGCGCCGTGTGCCAGCACCAAAAGGCATTGGGCGCTATGCGGTTGCAAGAAAACTGCGGAGACCTCGCCGGCATCTTGGACTGCAAAACGGATGTTCTCAGTGCTCGACATTTTTCTTCGCGAATTTTGCGACCCGACTCGTTTTTCTCACCCAGAACCGAATGAACTTATGACTGCGCGGCGCAAAGCAAGAATTGTGGCACGTTGTTGAACTCAACTGCCAGCGAACTATAGCGGCCGCGGTCCAAACCTTCTGCAAGACGGTGCTCCGGTTGACACTCATTGCCGCGCCTAGCAGAATATTTGAGGCGTGGCGGGTAGCAGTTTAGGTGGTTCCTGCCTGGGGCAAGCCTCTGATTTATTGACGATCACACCTGGAAGTCTGTGCGTCAAATCTTTGAGCGAGGAAACATGAGAATCCGTTGGATGCGAATTTTCGCATTGGGCAT
>DATNKB010000482.1:0-4281 GCA_035603595.1 Candidatus Dormiibacterota bacterium | reverse complement strand
GCGCGCGCTACTTTGCGCAGCGCCGAGTTCGGCTTCTTGGGCGTCTGCGTATAAACGCGCACGCACACGCCGCGCTTTTCCGGACAGCCTTCCAGCGCCGGCGACTTCGTCTTCGTCCGGATCTGCTCCCGTCCGTAACGCACTAATTGTGCAAACGTCGGCACGCTCTACCCCCTCGCATCTCGAAAACTCTGCGTCCTCTTCTACGCTGACGAAAATACAAATTCGCCGCGCAGAGCTACGCACGTGAATGAACAGAAAAGGTCGCCCACGCACCCGAAGGTAATTCAGGTACTCCGCGCTGACGCTTCACCCCGAGGAGTGAACTGCATCTGCTTAATACGGAGAGGCTGCACGGCTTTGCGGGGCTGGCGCCCCATTCTGGCCGCTCTTCCGCGCCCCGTTCCGCCGTTCTCTGTTCCGGGGCTGGAAGACTTCCCTTTCACCACAGGGCCTAAAACGAGGCCCGGACAACCGCCGAAGTATAGGGAAAATAAAGACTATTGTCAACCCGCTCAGTTGTGGAAATTATGGGAAAAAAATTTACAAATATTTTTGCCGGGCAATTTCGCGCCGGCATGACGCCCCCGTCGAAGAAATTTGGTCGGTTGGCTCTTCAGCACTACCTTTAAAATCGAGCCGAGGTGACTTCGACGCTGGCCGCACCTAAGCCTCGCAGGCACAAGCGGCTTACAATAACTAGCTATTTTATCTGTAGGTTAGTCGGGAGACCAACTTTCGATCGGCAAGTCCTAGTACCTCACCTGCGCGAAGGCTGGATGCCCGGAGAATATTTCCGATTGCGAACGCGTGCGATTGGCACGCCTTTACCAGTAACAGCAAAATGCCTACACTTGAACCGCACTTTTCAACAGGGAGCTTGGATGAATCGCTTCTTCGGCCTCGGTCTTCTTCTTCTTCTCGTATCCTCGGCTGCACTTGCAGCACCCCAGGCTGCACCGCCAGCTTCGCCAACCTCCTCCGCGCACCAAAATGGAACGCCTCCCGCTGCGGCTCCTCAGTCTCCACCCGACTACGCTCAGGAACCTTTCGTCATCGAGAAGTACTACTCGACCGCTCGATTTGAAGATGACGGCACCGGAGAACGAGATCTCAACGTCCGCATCCGCGTTCAAAGCGACGCTGGCCTTCAGGCGCTCGGCGAACTCGTGTTTGGTTATAGCGACGCGAACGAAAAAATGGACATACGTTCCGTTGTCGTGCACAAAGCCGACGGCACCAATGTGACCGCAGGTCCCGACGCCGTGAAAGAAATGACTGCGCCGATTGCACGCGATGCCCCTGTTTATACGGACTACAAGGAAAAACACATCACGGTTCCTTCTCTGCGACCCGGCGACACTCTCGAGTACTCGATCGCAACACAAATCGTGAAGGCATTCGCGCCCAACCAGTTCTGGTTTGAGCACAATTTTCTCGACGGCACGATTGTTCTCGATGAACAGCTCGAAGTGAATGTTCCCAAAGGCCGCGCAATCAATCTACAGTCTCCTGACTTTCGATATGAAAAATCTGATTCCGGCGACCGGACGATTTATCGCTGGAAGCGTTCGGTCCCTTCGCGTCCTAAGGACAACGCCAAGAAAAAAAGCGACGACGCCAATCCGAAGCCGCCGAGCGTCCGGCTCACAACTTTTGAAAATTGGGAGGAGATCGCGCGCTGGTACTCACAGCTCGAAAAAGGCCGTACGGAACCATCGCCGGAAATTCGAGCGAAGGCGCAGGAGCTGATTCAAGGCCGTACCGCAGAACTCGACAAGATCCAGGCGCTCTACGACTACGTCGCTAAAAATATTCGCTATGTCAGCCTTTCGTTCGGCCTTTCGCGTTATCAGCCGCATGCTGCTGCGGAAGTTTTCAAAAATCAATATGGCGACTGCAAAGACAAGCACACCCTTCTGGCCGCAATGCTAGAAGCTGCAGGCATTCGTTCCGACGCGGTGCTCATTCCATCGCTGCGACAACTCGATGCTTCGCTGCCCTCGCCATCGCAATTCAACCACATGATCACGGCTGTTCCGGTGGACGGCCAACTGATCTGGATGGACACAACGACCGAAGTTGCGCCGTTCCGGCTCCTGGCCGCATCTTTGCGCAATAAATCAGCGCTGCTTGTGCCATCTGATGGCGCAGGAAAGATTGTTGAAACTCCGCGAGATCCGCCATTTCTTTCAACCCAGCGCGTCGAAGTTGATGCACAGGTGAACGAGTTGGGTAAGCTCACTTCGAAACTTCGCTACTTCGTCCGCGGTGACAACGAACTTGCGCTGCGCATTGCTTTCCGCCGCACTCCGCAAACGCAATGGAAAGAGCTCGGCCAGACGGTAGCTACCCTCGATGGGCTTCACGGCGAAGTCACCGCCGTAAAACCAAGCGATCCCTCGGATACGTTGAAGCCTTTCGAACTCGATCTCGACCTGGCTCAACCGAACTATCTTGATTGGTCCAGCAAGAAAACACGAGTCGCGCTTCCGCTTGCCGCCATAGGCGTACCAGCAGTCCCGGAAAATAATTCGGGACCGATTCATCTCGGCAGCCCGCTCGACGTGAGCGTACAATTGAAACTGTTCCTGCCTGACAACTACATCGCCCAGCCTCCCGTTGGTGTTTCGGTCCCGCGCGACTACGCCGAATTCAAATCCAGCTATCGATACGAAGACCACATTCTGACGGTGGCCCGGTCGCTCACCTTCAAAATGCGCGAACTGCCGCCATCGCGCACAAGCGATTACCTTGCGTTTTCGCGCGCCGTGGAATCAGACGAGACTCAGACACTCGCAATCGCAAACTCGGCCACCGGAATGCCCGCACTGCCCGCCACTGCAAATGCAGATGAGTTGCTCGAGACAGGTCTTGCCGCGCTCAATTCCGGCAACATCCGCGCCGCGATTCCGCTCTTTCAGCGTGTCGTCGAACTCGAACCGGAACACAAGCAGGCATGGAATGATCTCGGTCTCGCCTATCTCCGCGCGGGCAATTTCGATAAAGCCGCTGACGCATTTCGCAAGCAGATCGGCGTAAACGCGTTTGACGAACACGCCCACAACTACCTGGGTATTGCTTTGCAGCAGCAGGAAAAATTTGACGAAGCCGAAGCTGCGTATAAAAAGCAAATTGAGCTGAATCCTCTCGACCCGATCGCCCATTCCGCCCTCGGTTCGCTGTTTCTCCAGCAGCATAAATATGCCGAGGCCGTTCCCGAACTGGATAAGGCCAGCGTCCTCTCTCCCGAGAATGCGGGCCTCCAGGTCGGACTCGGCCAGGCTTACCTCAACACAAACGAAAGAGAAAAAGCGCTCTCTGCGTTCGAAAAAGCTGCGGAAATCTCCCAAACTCCGGACGTCTGGAACAACGTCGCCTACAACCTCGCCGATCATTCACTCGAACTCGCCAAAGCGCTCGAATACGCCGAATCCGCTGTCTCCACCACCGCCGCCAGTCTGCGCAACGTGGAACTCTCGAACCTTTCGCTCGACAACCTGAATGCGGTTGCAAGCATGGGCGCCTATTGGGACACGCTTGGCTGGGTCTACTTTCAAAAGGGCGACAACGCGAAAGCTCTGGATTTCGTTCGCGCATCCTGGCTGCTGAACCAGCACGGCGAAGTAGGAGATCACCTGGCGCAGATTTATCAGAAGCGAGGGGAGAAGGACCGCGCGATACACACTTTTGCGTTAGCAATAGCCGCGCCGCATTCGGTTCCCGAAACCCGCGCGCGTCTGGTGATACTTCTCGGAGGCAATACGGGGATTGATGCTCTCGTCAAGCAAGCGCAGCCCGAGCTCGTTTCACTTCGAACTCTGCCTGCCGGAAAACTATTGAAAGAAGACGCTCAGGCGGATTTCTTCATTCTACTGTCGCCAGGGGGAAAGAATGCAAAAGTCGATGCCGTCAAATTTATTTCCGGCAGCGAAAAACTTCGGCCATTTGCTGCAAAGCTGCGCGATCTCGACTACGGTCCAATGTTCCCCGATGCCGCTCCCGTGAAACTCGGCCGCCGCGGAACACTCGCATGCTCCGCGTCCACCGGCGACTGCACCTTTACGTTGATACGTCCCGAGGATGTACGCTCGGTCAACTAACAGCCCCAAAAAACAGGGGTGAGAGATTTAACGACGGTGCGAGCCGAGTCAGAACGTTATTTGATTTCCATTACTTCTTTTTCTTTCATCGCGGATAGGTCTTCGATTTTCTTCGTTTCCGAGTGAGTTAGCTTCTCCAGTTCGTCCAAGGTTCGCTTCTTCTCGTCCTCGCTGATTT
>DATNKB010000481.1:0-11473 GCA_035603595.1 Candidatus Dormiibacterota bacterium | reverse complement strand
TTCGTTGAGCACGTCGATATCGCGCATCATCGCTTCGCCTTCGAGGGAGCCGTCGTAACCGTCGGGGTGGTGAATCGCGACCAAGTACTGCGGCATGATTTCTCCTTGTTCTATCTATAACGAATAATCTTAGGACCGGGCGCTTGCCTTCTCTACATGGACGAACGGACGGACCCGAATTCGACAAACCGTCAAGGAAGCTTTTCTCACTGCCCCGAACTCTGCCGCTACGCTTTTGGCTTCTCTGCTATATCAGCTTTGCCAGCGGCGAATGCTTTGCGCAGCGCAGACTTCCAGCTCGCGCTGAATTGTTTGGAGACTTCGGCATCCGGCACGAGGCGGTCAAATCCATGAAAGGCACCACGCACGACCAAGAGTTCGGTTGCGACTCCGGCATGGACGAGCCGCCGCGCATACTCCATGTCCTCTTCGACGAACAGGTCGATAGAACCGACGCCGATCCAGGCAGGCGGTAGGCCGGCGACACTGGCTATCCGGGCGGGTACGGCAGCTACCGGCACTTTGGACGAACCCGCTGGAACACCGAGCAGCGAGCTCCAGGCAAAACGATTGGTACTCGGAGTCCACATAAAATGGCCAATGGCGGGCGGCACTGGACGGGTGCTGCCCGTTCGGTCGTCCAGCTGGGGGTAGATGAGCAGCTGGAAGACGATGGGAACTTCGTTGCGGTCGCGCGCGTGAATCGCAAGGCTCGCTGCGTGGCCGCCGCCCGCGCTCTCACCACCCACGGCAATCCTGGAGCGGTCAATGCCGAGCTCCGCCGCATGGGCATGGACCCATTTGAGCGCGGCGTAGTTGTCCTCAAGCGAGCCGGGATAGTGCGTCTCCGGAGCGAGCCGGTAGTCAACCGAGACGACGACGCAATGGCAATCCGTCGCGATTCCCTGAAGCAGGGGCATCCATCCGGGATCGGTCATCATGAAGCCGCCGCCATGCATGTGAAGAAACAACGGCTTGCCCTTCTCCAACGGCGCGGGATCAACGACCCAAAGACGAACCTCGGGCGCTCCTGGCGGCCCGGGGATATGCCGCTCCACGGGCTGCGGCGCGGGAACAGGTAACGGGGGCAGGCCGGGCGTTTGCCGGAACTTGCTGACCATCTCTGCTGAGAAGTCAAAGGAGGGGAACTGCTTGAGCATAGGAAGAAGTTCCGGATCGACGAGGGAATATGGATCCACGACCGTCGGCGAAGTTTCTGAGCGCGAGGCTTGCTCAGTCTCCGCCAGCGTAGCAGCAGGCGCGAGTCCCAAAGCCAGACCAAAGCCGGCGGTGCGGATAGCGAAGTCGCGACGAGTGAGTTGATTGCTCATTTGAGTAGAAGGCACTCGCGTTGCATCGCTTCGCCCTCAACGGACGGGCCGTAGTTGTTGGGGTGGTGAATCGCAGGCAAATGCTGGCTCATGAGTTCTCCATTCTCCGGTGGCGGCAGTACATAGACGTCGTATGAGGCAGATTCTCGGCTGATGTCTCCCCTCTTTCTGTTACGCCGTGTTCAGCGTGCAATGTTCTTTCCGCGTCGCTGCTCGCTTGCCTTCATGATTTCATTCATGTCCCCCGCTGGGCGAATCTCGAAAATGTTGCCATACGTCAGCGCCGGATGCTGGCCGATGAGCTGTACAGCATGATTCATGTCCCTCGCCTCAAGAACAATAATGCCGCCGAGTTGCTCTTTGGTTTCGGTATAGGGGCCGTCGATCGTTGCCACCTTGCCGTTCTTCCAAGAGAGGGTCAAGGCGGTCTCCGACCCCTGAAGCGCTTCGCCACCACCCCAGTGCCCGTTGGCGCGAAGATGATCGTCATATTCAAGGCATGTGTCGAACATGGCGTTTCGCTCGCTCTCCTTCATGCCATCGAATTTGCCTTTGTCGTAGTAGCCAAAACAGACGTATTTCATTGTTCTTCTCCTCATTGCGGATTGAACGGACCGCAACAGAGCGTTGCGCCGGCTCGATCATCTCGTCATTGGGCGCGTGTTCCGAGGCTCTGCCTTCACTACATAGACGAACGAGCGGACCGGAATTCGACGAAGCGCGGAGAGTTTTTCTACTACTGGCTCAGCTCCCCCGCGACGTCGTCGCCGAACCTCTTTTGGATTTCCTTTTGGGTCTCGGGATCGAAGTCGGTTGTGTGAAATAGCCGGCGGACTTCGACGACCATTTCGTCATCCTTTCCGGGGATGCGCGAGGCCCATTCGAGAGCCTCTTCGCGTGACTTCACTTCAATAATCCAGAAGCCGCCGATCACTTCCTTCGTTTCGGGAAACGGGCCGTCGGTTACTATCGATTTTCCGTTTTTGAAGGTGACGCGCGCGCTCATCGTCGCAGGCGGCGTTAGACCGTCGAGCGCAAGCAACACGCCGGCTTTCCCTAGTTCATCGTTGTACTGGCCCATTTTCTCCATGCTTTTGAAGTCGGGTACCCAGCCGGGTTTTGCGGTTACGTATTCTTTCGGAAACATGATCATCATGAAGCGCATTTTCTTCTCGTATAGCGTTGAGCGGCCGCCTAGCCGGGGTGTTTACTTGCTTCCGCTGGGTTCTAGTTCCGGAGCCGGGAAGAAAAGAAGCTCGCGCACCTCGCCCACCGCATCGCTGGAGATGGCACCCTTGCGCGCCCACGCGAGTGCCTCATCCATATCGGCGCATTCCAATATCCAAAATCCGCCCAGGTGCTCCTTGGTCTCGGTGTATGGTCCGTCGGTAACGAGCACTTTACCATTGGGCTGTCGCCGCAGCGTCTTCGCGCTGCTCGCCGGGGAAATGCCGCAGGCGAACTTCCTCACCCCGGCAGCAATCAATTCGCGGTTGACCGCGTGGATCTCTTCGACCATCGCTTCGGTTACGCTGGACGGGTCGAAGTCGTCGGGGAGGAAACTAGCAACCAGATATTGTGGCATCACTTTTTCTCCTTGGTTTCTGTGGTTTGTTCCCGATGACTCGTTTCCGGTTCACCCAGGAGCCGTAGCTCATCGTTCTCTCGTCCTATAGTCGTTGAGGAGACGGAAAATCGACAGCTATTCCATTTTTTATTTAATCTGCTGATTTTTTTATTTCAGCTGCCGAATCCGCTCCTGCAGGAATTGCCGCTCTGGTTCCTGTTGGGTGAGGGCCAGAGCTTTCTCATAAGAGGACCGAGCCTCAGCGGTCCTGCCCAGCCTGCGGCACATATCGGCGCGAGCTGAATGCGCCAGGTAATAATTTTCCAGTTCGCCATCTTCCAACACCGCGTCGATATGCGTGAGGCCGGCCTCTGGACCATCGCGCATGGCGATTGCCACGGCACGATTTAGCTGCACAACTGGCGAAGGCTGAATTCGCACCAATTGGTCGTATAACGCGACAATCTGCCCCCAGTCGGTCACCGCGACCGATTCCGCTTCGGCATGAACGGCCGCAATCCCAGCCTGCAGTGTGTAGGGGCCGAAGCGGCGGGACTTCAGAGCCTTCTCCAGCAATGCCACTCCCTCTGCGATCTGTCTTCGGTTCCAGAGCGAGCGGTTTTGATTCTCCAGCAAAATCAGCTCTCCGGTCGGAGAGGTGCGAGCGGCGCGACGGGATTCCTGCAACAACATCAGGGAGAGCAGCCCAATTACCTCCGGCTCTGGCTGGAGGTCGGTCAGCAACCGGCCCAATCGAATCGCCTCGCCGGTGAGCTCGGCCCGCGTTACTTCCGCTCCCGCCGCAGCCGAATAACCTTCGTTAAAGACGAGATAGACCACCTGCAGCACCGCGCCCAGCCGGTCTGGCAAGTCCTGCGGCGAGGGCACCTCGTAGCGAATCGGTGTGTCTCGAATCTTTGCTTTGGCGCGCACAATGCGCTGCGCCAGCGTACGCGGAGTGGTGAGGAAGGCCTTGGCTATCTCCTCGGTGGTCAGCCCGCAGACCTCACGCAAGGTGAGCGCAACGCGCGCTTCCGGCTCGAGAGATGGATGACAGCAGGTAAAAATCAGGCGCAGCCGGTCATCTTCAAGGCCATCATCTCCCAGGCGGTCCTCTTCATTGGACTCTTCCGGCGAACTCGATTGCGCTTCGAGATATCGCACGAGGTCGTCTTGAGAGGCATCAAATCTGGCGCGTCGACGCAGAGTATCAATGGCTTTGAATCGGGCCGTCGAAATCAACCATGGTCGCGGGTTGCCTGGTACTCCACTTCCCGGCCACAGGCTCAGCGCAGCCGCAAAGGCTTCGTGCATCGCCTCCTCGGCAAGATCAAAATCGCCGAGCAAGCGAATCAGAGTTGCCAGGATTCGTCTCGAATCCAGGCGATAAAGGGAGTCGAGCAATTCGCGTATCTGGTCAACTATCTGCTCGGGGGAACGTTCGAACATGACGACAACCTTAGCAAACCAGTGAGCGGTCTGGCCAACTTCCGGGAGGTCGGCAACTAGAAGCAATTCTCGGTTACTTCCGGCAGAAGTCATCTCACAGCGAGACACCGATACTAAGAACGCCTCCGTTCGGCGAATATCGAACCGCGTAGGCCGCTCACCAAAGGAGAAGTATGTCGTGGTTGGTCAAACGGTCTGTGAGGAGTGCAAGATCCACCCTTAACGAACGCAAGCGCGCTAAAGAAAAGACGACGCTGGCCGGCGCACCCTGATTAGGGATGCGGACGCGGAGGTGACATTGGGGGCATCGGATTGGGTGAAGGAGACGGTGACTTTCCGGGCATACTGCCGCCCATCCCTACACCGGGCATGTTGTGGGTTGCGCCGCAAGAAAGAAGCGTGAATGTACCGGCGAGCAACACTAGTAACGCGATATTCCGGCGGATCATTTCTGCCCTCCATTCAAGGAGGCTGGAACTCACTGAGGAACTTGATGCAAGTGTTACTAAGCGGGTTGCCGAGATGTGTAAAGACGCTGACCTTCGACGGTTACGTAATGGGTAGAGCAGCCTCAGGTCAATTCCGACCGGGGACGGCTGGAATCGGACCTGAGTTACGAAAGTGAGGCCGGGGATGAGCTGACCCGTGCGACGGAAGAGTCTTGTAACCCTTACCAGAGGATTGAGTGGGCGGTCCTGGTCCAGTACGGCAGGTTGTGGATAACGGTGTACATCACGATTGTTTGGCCGACGATGAAGGCGGGCAGAGCGTAAAAATAAATCCGGTGCACTCTGCGGTTGACGATCATGTCGCGGACGACGCCGAGGAGAATCAGGAAGTCGACGCCAGCGTAAAAAAACTCGTGGGGCAGCAGGCGCTCGGGAAAGCGCCCGAAAGACGCTGCAGTCAACGCACAGGTGGCAATGAACATCAGGCGGCGATGGAACTCCGGTTTTTTCCGCCAGTAAATCGCCAGCGCGAAGGTGCTGGTGAAGCAGACCATATCAAAGAGCGGAATCATTAAGAAAGACTCCGCGTCTGTAGCATGCATTTGTAAGGTATTGAAGCGTCCCATGGCGACGGCTGTGGAGACGCCGAGCACGAGAACCAGAACACCCAGCGCGGCTCCGAACCAGCCAAAGCGGCGATGCCATCGCACGTTGTGCGTTCGCACCAGCGCTGACTGCAGGAGGAAGAACAGCAGCCAGCCGGAAAAAACCGCCGCGTGAAGATACAGGATCGTGGGGCGCGGAATCGCCGGGTGAATCAGATGCTGGTCCACGGTGAAGCTGAAGCCGTATACCACCACTACGGGGATCAGGAGCGACATGAAGAAGTAGAAATATTGGTCGAGCAGACCGCTGCGTTTCGTTGCGACGGCGGTCGCCTGAAGAAGGCGCGAATTGGAAGCGGTTACCGTTGATTTCTCGTACGGCGCGGCGGGACTTGCGTCGGCGCGATACTACTACACATGATGCTGCCTGCCTTCGACCATTTTTAAGGATCGCGGTGAGTGGCTCGGATGGGGGTGCGGGGCGACGCGGGCGGTCTGAGACCCGCCCCTACTGGAGGCTGGCGGCGAAAAGGTGGACGAAATTGCGGCGCGGGTGCGTTAGTAGTGAGCCAGAAACTAAGCAGGTAATTTTATTGGGATTTCCGTCGACGAAGGTAAAGCGCCGCGCTGCATTATCTACAGCGTGCCCTGTATTCCCGAAAAAAGCTGGGCGCAGCACCATTGTGGAGAGGCAAATCGTGGTGCGTTTCCCGCCGCATCACACTGGCAATCAGCACGACAGCATTTAATTCACTTGAATGCCGCAATTCTCGATTTAGGGCATGAATTGCGGCTTGGAGGAAACACCGATGCATGCAGCACGGCGATGCCTTAGCGCGTTTGTTCTGACGGCGGCTCTTGCAACCACTGGTTCTGTGGTGGCAGCGATGCCGAAACCGCAAGAGGTGGCAGTGCGAGTGTACGATCCGGGGCACAAGGATTATCACAACTGGGATGAGCGCGAAGATCGTGCCTACCGTCACTACATCGAAGAGCGGCATGAGCAGTACCGGAAGTACGACAAACTGAAGGAAAAGGAGCAGCGGGATTATTGGAACTGGCGGCACAGCCATCCGGATTAGCGAATTTTGCAGTCCCGCATAAGCGGATAAATATTCACAGGCCTATAACGTCGCGCCGCTCGTCTGAAGGTTATAATGCGGGGAGTCGGATGGGCGGTGCGGCATTTTTTTGGAAAGGTCGTCGAGATTGAAACGCTGAAGACCCGCGTTGCGACCTACAGTTTGCGCTGTATTGGCGAAAAGCGCTGAGTGCGCCATCATCATCGCGAACCGCAAGCTTGGGGCAAGCTGCTCCGTGTCAGACGCCATGGCAAAGATAAAACTTTATTCCGATAGGGCTATCACATTGGCGATGAAGGCGAAGATCGCGCTTAGCGCGCTGCTTAGCCAGGCGTCACGAGGAATCTCGCGAACAATTGAGACTGAAAGAAAAAGGGCAGGAAGATTCATGGCGACGGCGCCACGGCCGTTTAAACCATTCAAACTGGAAAACCTGTACTCGTATATTCACAGAAGTATAATGCCTCGCCGCCGGCCCGAAGCGCACAATTCGCGGACCGATGCGCGGTACAGCTTTATCGCTCGATCTGAAGAAGTCTTAGCCGAGCCGAGCATGAAACGACCAGCCGGAGTGACAATCATCGCGATAGCGACGTTTGTTGGGGCTGCGATTCTTGCGGTGGGTTCCTGCATTTTCTTTTTCGTTGCGATAATGTCGATCAGCGGAGGAGATGGAGGCGATCCGGTTTCCGCCTCGATTGCCGGTATGGGAGTGGCAGGAGGTTTTTCGCTATTTGTGCTGGCAGGAGTTGCAGGGTGCCTTGCGCTGGGGGTGCTGCAATTGTGCGAATGGGCGCGAATTCTGGCGATTAGCTGTATCGGAATTGGAATTTTGTGCACGGTGGTCAGCATTCTTACTTTTATCGGATACCCCGTAGTTCCACTTGCCCCGATGATTTTTGTTCACTCGCTTGTGATTGGCGCAGCGGGCTGGTCGATTGCGTATCTCGCAAAGCCCGATGTGAAGCAGGCGTTTTCGAGTGGGCTGACCCTCCATCGTTCAAATTAAGAGATTCCGTTAAAAAATCAGAAGCAGTTGGAGAGTTGTATCTAGCAACTTCGCTCACGCGGCGAGCAACTCTGCTTAAAGGATGCCCACGGCGCGAGCTGCGAGCAGGGTGACGATCATCAGAGATATGATCGACTGCACCATCATGACCACCTTGGCCCAGCGAGAGAGGACAGCGGTATCCGTAGGCGAGAAGGCCGTGCTGGTGTTGAAGGCAAGAAAAAGATAGTCGATAAACTGCGGAGACCAGATTTCCTCAGGCTCATCGCGCATTATCATCTGAGGAAATAGAAACGAACTGTCGAGATCGCCGTGAGCCTTGTCGCGGCCGAGTGGGCCGCCCGCGTCGATTTTCCAGTACCACAAAGCGAAGACAACCACGTTGGTGAGCCAAAGCGTCACCGCCGAGCGAAGGAGCGTCTGTGGAGGATCAAGATGCTTCGGTATGCCCGTAACCAGAAGAGCGAGAGACGCAATCATCGCGGCGGTGATGAGGCCAGTGGCCACGAAAGTGAGGATTCGGGAGACATTGTAATGGCCTCGATGAGTGGAATAGATAAGCGGAATCAGCAGAATCACGGTGATGGCGAGCAGGCCCCAACTGGGGCCGAAGGAGAGCCGCTCGGGCATCGAGCGGTGAACGAGAGCGGCGGCGAACATGGCGACGAAGGCGGGCCAGCGGGGCTCGCGGAAAACTTTTACAGGTTTGGCCATTAGATCCGTTTCGGCAGGGCGGGCGAAAACGGCGCGACGAATGCCAAGCCGACCGCTCGTATCCTATCAGTTTTGGCGATGTGCTGGCACAGTCCTGAGGCGCCTGCTCAAATTTCGAGTGCAGCGGCCGCATCGAGGAGCCGGATCAGGATTGCGATTTCGTCCGGTTTGAGAACCTTGCGAAGCCGTTCATCCACAGCGCGGCGCTCCTTGATCAGGTACTCGCGATACTTATTTCCCTTGGCTGTGAGACGAAGCAAGAGCGCTCTGCCGGAATCGGCTTTTCTCTCTGTGAGCAGGCCCTCCTTGATCATTCCTTTAATGGCGCGGTGAACTACCGTGCGGTCGAAACCTAGGAGTTTTGCGATTTGATTCTGGTTGAGTGCCGCACCGCCGCGCAGGGTGGATAGAATGAAGCCGCGTGTCGCCGAGCATCCGGTCTTTTGCTCGAGCCTCTTGGCGATCGAAAAATAGGCTTGAGCGATATGAGCGATCACCGAATCTCTCAGAATCTCGTGCGGAATCGGTCTCTTGTCTGCGGGGATCATAGAACCTGCACGGTCGCGCGGAGCGGGCGGCGCCATTGCGGCTGGTCCACGTGGCGCGAAGATTTTTTTCCGATCGCGATGACCAATACGATCTCATGGTGGCGTGCCGAGAGGCCCAATAATTTCGAGAGCCGGCGGCCGTCAAACCCTTCCATCGGGCAGGTATTCAGCCCCAATGCTTCGGCAGCGATCATCAGGTTTTCGCAAGCGAGCGATGTGTTCTTCGTGGCCCATTTGAACATGCCTTGTCGAGCGACGGGAGGAGAGCCGAGGGTCTTCCAAATATTCACGAGCCGGCAAATCACCCATTTCAAAGCTCCTAGGACGCCGAACCAACCTTGTATGAAAAACCATTTGCCCCATTTGGACTTCTGCTCGGACTCGGCGATCTTCTCGGGGGAAAATCCTGCGGTGCGCATCCACTCGAGGTAAGACTGGGTCGTCGATTGCCATGACCCGAGATCGGCGACGGCTACGACGAGAGCCGATGCGGTGGCCGCGGGCGATTGATTCATGCAGAGTCGGGCGGCTTCCCGGCGGGCCACCGGCGTTTCAATCCAATAGAAGCGGTAGGGTTGGATGTTGAAGCTAGACGGGGCCAGGCGGGCTGCTTCCAGGATGTGTTCGCGGGTTTCTGCTGGAATTTCCACGGGGTCAAAAACTTTCACGGCTCTTCTTTGGAAAATCGCATCGAGTATCGTGGCCATTGAATGTCCCTCCATGTTGTCATTACAACATATCGGTGTTGCTGTTGCAACATAAATCTTGCGGGGAGGCTGCCACTGTGGATGCTGGGGTTGGTCCAGCTTAACGTCTACTCGTAGCGCAGCGCGATGATTGGATCAACGCGGGTGGCGCGTCGAGCGGGAATGTAGCAGGCGAGCAGCGCGATGGCCATCAGCAAGGCGGGCACGACGACAAATGTGATGGTGTCTGTAGGCTGAACGCCGAAGAGGAGGCTCGTCATCAACCGTGTTACCGCAAAAGCAGCGATGAATCCCAGAAAAACACCGAGCAGCGCAAGGCGCGCGCCCTGGCCGAGAACCATCGCGAACACGTTGCGCGGCTGGGCGCCGAGGGCGAGACGGATGCCAAATTCCTGAGTGCGTTGCGCAACGGCATACGAAATCACACCGTAGATGCCGATTGAGGCGAGAAGCAGCGCGAGAGCGGCGAACGCGGCGAGGAGCAGCATCGAGAAGCGAGGCTGGGTCATGGAATCGTCGACCAGGCTTGCTAGCGTGGAAACTTTCGCGATTGGCAGTGTGGGATCGACGGAGCGAATCGCTTCGCGGGCGCTGCCGATGATGGCGCGCGGGTCGGCTTGCGTGCGCAGCGCGACTTGCATCGTGAGCATGTCGGGATAGGGCTTTTGCGTGTAAACGACATAGAACTCGGGGCCGGTGGATTCGCGCACGGTGAAATGTTTTACGTCCGCGGCGATGCCGACGATAGTCAGCGTGGGAAATTTGGCCGGGGGAAGTTTGATTGATTTTCCGATGGCGTCTTCGCCCGGGTAGAACTGATCCGCGAGCGTCTTGCTGATGATTGCGACGGGTTGCGAATCGGCGGTATCTGAATCAAGAAACGGACGGCCGCGGAGAATCGGCGTGCCGATCGCGGCGAAGTAACCGGGGGAGGCGATCGTGTAGGAAGCGATGGGACTGCGGCCGGAGCTTTTGTCGAAAGTGCGGCCGGGGATTGTAAACGCGGAGGATTCCTGCCCGCCGCTCATCGGCATGGGGCTCCCGAGGCCGGCAGCCTGGACTCCGGGAATGTCGCTCAAGCGATTGAGGACCTTGCGATAGACGCCAGCGAGGGTGTCTTTATCCGGATAGCGCGCGCCGGGAAGCGTGAGCTCGAACATGAGGACGCGGGTGGTATTGAAGCCGGGATCGACTTTGAGCAGGTGGAAAAATGTGCGGACGAGGAGGCCGGCGGCAATGACGAGAACGAGGGCGAGCGCCACTTCGGAGACGAGCAATGCACTGCGGATTTTCTGTCGCGCCGGTCCAGAGCCGGAGCGCTGCCCGCCTTCTTTCAGGGTCTCGACGAGATTTTCACGCGAGGCACCGAGCGCGGGTGCGAGGCCGAAAAGCAGGCCGGTGAGAAGCGTGACGGCAAGCGTGAATGCGAATACGCCGGGATCGAGCCTGATTTCATGAAGCCGCGGAATATTCAACGGGCCGAAAGTTTTCACGAATTGAATCGCGAGCTCGCCGAAAAGGAGTCCCGCAACCCCGCCGAGGAACGCGAGCAGCACGCTCTCTGTGAGAAGTTGGCGAACGAGACGGCCCTGTGCAGCGCCCAGCGCGGCACGAAGAGTGAATTCCCTGCGACGGCCGAGCGAACGCGCGAGGAGAAGATTGGCAACGTTCGCACAAGCGATGAGAAGGACCACGCCGACGGCACCGAGGAGAAGCAAAAGCGGGCGGCGTGTGTCACCGGCAACTTGCGAGGCGAGCGGCGTGATTTTGGAGTTGAACCAGCCAGCGTCGCGCGGAGTCTTTTCCCATTCCTTCGCAAGTACATTCATTTCCGACTGGGATTGGGTGATGGAGACTCCGGGCTTCAGGCATGCGATGACTGCAAATTCGTCCGGGGCCGTGGGGTCTGCGGAAATATCCGTGATCGCTGGAACCCACATTTCCGGCAGGCGTGGAAATTGAAAACTGCCGGGCATCTCTTCTCCACGAGGAAACGCGAAACCATTGGGCAT
>DATNKB010000480.1:0-4225 GCA_035603595.1 Candidatus Dormiibacterota bacterium | reverse complement strand
CACCACATCGCCTTGTCCGCTTCCCGACGAGCCCGATGGACCGCTGGATGACCCGCTCGCTCCGCCGCTATCGTGCCCCGCGCCCGGAGCCCCGGCACCCGCGCCGGCCGCGCTTCCCGCCGCTTGCTGCGACTTGTACATGGTCTCCGCAATCGTGTGCGAGATCTTCGTCAGCTTTTCCGCCGCCGCGTTCAACCGGTCGAGCCCGCCCTCGTTCAACGCTCGTCGCGCCTCTTCGATGGCTTCTTCAGCCGACTTCGCATCTGTCTCGCCCAACTTTTCGCGGTTCTCCTTCACGAGTTTCTCGGTCTGATAAACAAGGTTGTCCAGCCGGTTACGCGCTTCCACTTCCGAAAGCCGCTGCTTGTCTTCGGTCGCGTGCGCATCTGCTTCCTTCTTCATGCGCTCCGCCTCTTCCTTGCTCAAGCCGGTCGAAGCGGTAATCGTGATCTTCTGTTCCTTGTTCGTGGCCATGTCCTTGGCGGAGACGTTCAAGATGCCGTTCGCATCGATGTCAAACGTCACTTCCACCTGCGGCACGCCACGCGGCGCCGGCGGAATTCCAATCAGGTGGAATTTACCAAGCGACCGGTTGCCGCTTGCCACTGGGCGCTCGCCCTGCAGCACATGGATTTCAACCGACGTCTGGTTGTCCGCCGCCGTCGAAAACGTCTCCGACTTGCGCGTCGGAATCGTCGTGTTCCGCTGAATCAGCGGCGTCATCACTCCGCCCAGCGTCTCAACGCCCAGCGAAAGCGGTGTCACGTCCAGCAGGAGAATGTCCTTCACTTCGCCCGCCAGCACGCCACCTTGAATCGCAGCGCCCACCGCCACCACTTCATCCGGGTTCACGCCCTTGTGCGGCTCTTTCCCGTTGAAGAGGCTCTTGACGATGTCCACCACGCGCGGAATTCGCGTCGAACCGCCAACCAGCACCACCTCGTCGATTTTGTCCGCCGTAATTCCCGCGTCGGCCAACGCCTGCTTCACTGGACCAACCGTCCGCTGCAACAAGTCTTCCATCAATTGCTCGAGCTTTGCGCGCGTCAGCTTCAATTGCAGGTGCTTCGGCCCGGATTCATTCGCGGTGACGAACGGCAGATTAATCTCAGTCTCCATCACTTGCGAAAGTTCGATCTTGGCTTTCTCCGCCGCTTCCTTCAGCCGCTGGATCGCCATGCGATCTTTGCCGAGGTCGATGCCCTGCTCTTTCTTAAACTCAGAAACGATCCAATCCACGATGCGTTGGTCGATGTCGTCGCCGCCGAGGTGCGTATCCCCGTTCGTCGACTTCACTTCCACCACGCCTTCGCCCACTTCCAGAATCGAAATGTCGAACGTTCCGCCGCCCAGGTCGTACACGGCGATCGTTTCATCCTTCTTCTTGTCCAATCCGTACGCGAGCGCAGCCGCCGTCGGCTCGTTGATAATCCGGGCCACTTCCATGCCCGCAATTTCGCCAGCCTGTTTCGTCGCTTGCCGCTGGCTGTCGTTGAAATACGCCGGAACGGTGATGACCACCTTCGTCACCTTCTCGCCCAGAAAATCCTCAGCGGCGGTCTTCAACTTTTGAAGAATCATCGCCGAGATTTCGGGCGGGGTGTACACCTTGCCGGAAATGTCGATGCGCACGTCGTCGTTCGGCCCTTTCACCACTTTGTAGGGCACGCGCTTCGCTTCTTCCGTCACTTCGTCAAAGCGCCGGCCCATAAATCGCTTGATCGAATACACGGTGTTTTCGGGGTTCGTGATCGCTTGCCGCTTCGCCACCTGGCCTACCAGGCGTTCGCCGCTTTTCGTGATCGCGACTACCGACGGCGTCGTTCGCGCCCCTTCCTGGTTCGGGATGACGGTTGGTTCGCCTCCCTGCATCACGGCCACCACCGAGTTGGTCGTGCCCAAGTCAATACCTATAATCTTGCTCATAAAATCGCTCCTAGTGCTTTCCGCTCGCCTCGATCTGCAACCGTGCCAGCCAAAGCAGCCGCTATAATACACGTTGAGTGTTACATTGTCAAGTTATCTATGCGCCCGTATACCATTGCATATAATAGCCTTGAACAACACCAAGGCCAAATCACGCAGACAATGCGCCCAGCACTTCACCGGCACATCTGCCATTCCGTAACGCCGGCTTGTCCTTAGGCACAAAGGGCGTCCCGCCGCCTCTTTTGACTTTTCTCCTGATTTTTGTTGTCGGACTGCATTGGGTCACCCCAGTTCCAAATCGAACCAACCCGTCAACCCCGGCATCACACTACCCGCCAAATTAAGGCACGCCTTTGCACCTAAGCACCGCCTCTTCATCGCTCGGTTCAAAGGTGAACTAATTCGGGCTACAATGGTCGTTCGAATTCAATTCTGAAGCTATTGACGTCGCTCAACCACGCTCGGGAGGCACAGTTGAATCTTTCAATTCATCCAGCGCGCCGAATTCGATTCTATGCGCTGGCACCACTATTCACCCTCGCGTTGATCTTTGTGCCCGCGAGCTACGCGCAAACCAAATCCGTCAGCACCAAAGCGCACGCAAAGCCTGCCGCTGCCGAGTCCCTCCCGGCGCCAATGAAAGCCATTGGCACGAAATCCGCCCCGATTACGATGGAAGTTTTCAGCGACTATCAATGCCCCGCTTGCCGCTCCTTCTTCGAGAACACCTTGCGCTACATGATCAACGACTATGTAGCCTCCGGAAAGGTCTACCTCGTCCACCGCGATTTCCCTCTTCCCATGCACCCCTTTTCAATGGACGCCGCCCGCTGGACCAACGCCGCAGCTCGCATCGGAAGATTTGAAACCGTCGACGCAGCTCTCTTCGACAACCAGGACAAATGGACGAAAGACGGAAGCATGGAGCAATACATCTCCACAGCCCTGGGACCCACAGACTTTAAGCGCGTGCAAAAACTGGTAGCCGGCTGCCTCACACAAACTCCCGGCAACACCGGCGCCGCGACAACCGGCCATTCCTGCGAGCTCGACACGTTCATCCAGCAAGATCAAGCCCTGGGGAAACAGGTGCCAGTCAACTCCACGCCGACGATAGTCATCACCTACAAAGGCCAGCGCTACCCGCCAATGTCCGGCATCTTCACCTGGCCCATCATGAAGCAGTATCTAGATTCCCTGATGAGCCAGTAGCTCGTGGCGCGTCGAACGACGAGAGCTTTGTGGGTCGCCCCTTCAGGGGCGACATAAAATTGCCCAAGGAGTAAGAGCTTTAGCCCCTGAAGCTCCCCACGCATCCAAATTGAAATGCTTCTCCTGACCAAACATGACTGACACGTCGCGACAAACAACCGCTAAAATCCTGTTGACCATCGGCCGCATCGCGCTCGCAGCCATCTTCATCGTCGCCGCTTACGCAAAACTAAAACCCCAGGCCCCAGTACCCTGGTCAATGGGCTCGATGCGCGTCTCTCTCTCCATGTTCGCCATGCAGGTTGACTCCTACCAACTCCTCCCGCCCGCAATCGTCAGCCCAGCAGCCCACTTCCTCCCGCCCTTCGAACTTTTCGTAGGCCTCTGGCTCCTAAGCGGCCTCGCGCTGCGCTACGCCGCGCTCGTCACCACTCTGCTACTCACGGTTTTCTTCGCCGTAATGGTCCGCTCCTATTTTCTCGGCCTCGAAATAAATTGCGGCTGCTTCGGCCCCGGTGAACGCCTAGGCCCCATGACCCTCTTACGCGACGGCTCCCTCCTAGCCCTGGCGATCGCAGTCACCGTCGGCGCGTTCCTAATCAATCGCCGCAGCAACACCCCAGACCCCGCACTAGCCAACAGCTCGGTTGCAATTCCGTAACGCCGGCGTCCCGCCGGCTCTTTTGACTTCGCATTTTGTTTTTTGAATTTCATTTGCCTGTCATCCTGCCCGCCCTGACGCAGGAAGGGAAAGCATCCGACCAAGATGCCCGACGTGAAGCATCCCAACCCACCCCAAGCAATCGCCCAAAATCAAGCCGCCCACGCCCGCGTGCAAATCCGTCCTATAATCACAAAGCACCCAAAAATGAAAACCCTCGACCAATACCTCGAAGACGCCCCCGTCGCCCACGGCCACATCTGCGCCGGACAAGTCCTCGGCGTCCGCCTTGCCATGCTCGGCCTCCGCGAACTCGGCATCGAAGATCCCATCCGAGAACGCAAGCGCATCGTCACCTACGTCGAAATCGACCGCTGCATGACGGACGCCGTCGCTCTCGTCGCCAATTGCCGCCTCGGCAAG
>DATNKB010000479.1:0-2536 GCA_035603595.1 Candidatus Dormiibacterota bacterium | reverse complement strand
CGTCCTGCAGCATGCCACCTGCCCTGTCAATTCGTTCCGGATCGAACCGACGAATGACGACGAGCAGATTGACGTCAGAACTCGCGCGCATCAGCCCCTCGGCCGCCGAGCCGAATAAGATCAGCGCTTCGAGATCTTCGCCCAGGCTTTCGATCAGAGCTTGGGAAGCCTGCGACAGCCACGCCCGCACCGCTGTCGGTAGAGCCTCAGGTATCTTGTTGTCGATTGTGCTCTCCATGGCGCTAGACCTATCTTGGCGTTTCGCAGGTCGCGAGGCGCTCAAATAATACTCGAATCGCTAACAGCTGGCTAAGCACGCTCGACTCTCAATACGCCGCCCTAAACCGCTCAAACCGCAAGGACAGTCGATCCTTCTTGGTCTGGCCGGGCCGACTCAAAGGCGTGACTCCGAGTCGCCTCACGGACTTCGTCCGTTGCGACATCCTGTCGCTGCCCCTCACTGTGGCGACCGTACCATGGCGTATAAAGTGAGCGGTGTATCAGGAATTGCCACCGCTTTTCTGATCGAATACGACTGGCTTTCATGGACACGCACCGAGCTTTCACTAAAGGTTTCGAGATAACAAGGCAACCCTGCGCGATCACTCTGTTCAAACGTGTACCTCATAAGTTGTCCGCCGACCCCTGTGCCCTGGCGAGCCGCCAATACGCCCATCATCCAACAGTGCCAGTGTGGCTGATCGCCCATGATTGACTTGTGAGTCTCTTCGATGATCGGAGTTGCGCGATCAAATCGTCGCCTCGTGGCAACGTCCATCCGCAAAAAGGTCAACACGAGGCCTGAACGCATGGCGTTCCAGAATCCGATGCTTCTGGTCCCTGGCGGCCTTCGGAGCGCGACTGCATTCAGATCGTTTGTCGTCCACGCTTTCCCATAGAGCATTGTCCATCTAACGAAGCCCGCGAACATTCGCGCCGCCAGACGTTCGTAGTCGTTGGCGTCGCCTAAGCAATACTCGAAGAAGGAATAGCCGCGGAACGCGCTTGCCAACACTTTCCCCGCTGGCTGTACGTCCGGGAGCTCGATAGCTCTTATGATCGATGCTTCTTGGACTGAATTCACGTTGCGCCGAAATCCATTTTGACGACTACGAGCCTTTTATCAACGCGTCGATTCGCGGCTGAATGACGCTCTTGCCGTAGCGGCTGAGTAGCGCCGCATAGATCACAAACATATACGAGATCATGCACAACGCGAATGCCACCACTCCGGCAAGGTTGAGCACATGAATGCATTTGAGGCTATGTGTCTCCGCGATTTCATGTGCATACGGAATAACGGCGACCGAACCTGTCATCACCAAGAACGTGAGTGAAACCGCCAACCAGAACGACCATGTAATAAAGCCGTGAAGGCTCTGCCCAGCACGCAGGCGTATTTTCGTCGCCATGACTCCAAAGCTGGGTTCCTCATGCGCCGCGATCATTCTCGCGATTTGCGCCTCGATGGCTTCATTTAACGACGGCCAAACCGAGAGACCTCGCAAGGTATCGTAGGTCTCCAAGTCCGCCGGCGTCTTCCAGATCGACCGTAAACCTACTGATGCATTCAACATGGACGCATCCAGGGATTGGAATCGAAACAACACAAAGGCTGAAAGAAGTGCGAACGCTCCACCCAGCGCCTGAGCGATGGTGCTGAACGTATATAGAATGCTGTTTTCCATGGATTGGGTCTTACCGCAAGTTTACTTAGATTCTCGACCCCGAACTTCAGTCCTAGCTTACGCTCGTCCCTGGCTCTTCGCGGCCCGGGCCATCGCCCCTCTTGCGGCGCAGGCGGACGGCTCTGTCAAACCGACCCACTCACACCAGCGGCAACTCACGCTTGACGTCGCCCTATCGGTAAGTATACGCTTACCGTAAATGACGACTAACCTTCGAAATGGACTGCACGCAATTGGTGATCCGACGCGACTTGCAATTCTGAAGCGTTTGGCTGACGGACCGCTGCCGGTGGTCGAACTGGCTCACGGCTTTCCGCTGACTCGGCCGGCAATATCTCAGCATCTTCGGGTGCTCAAGGATGCAGGCCTCGTCAAGGACCGCCACCACGGAACGCAACGCATCTATCACATCGATCAGGCGGGCGTTGAGGCATTGAAGACGCATTTTGATTCACTGTGGTCCAGTGTTTTGGCTAACTTCAAAACTGCCGCGGAAGGCAGTTTCTCAGCTTCACCAACGGAGAATAAACATGTCCGAAATGCTAGCGGGCACACCAGCAGAAAGCGTCGTTAGAAAGTCTCTCCTCGTGGAGTGCTCACGGGAACACGCGTTTCAAATCTTTACCGAACACATGGGACAGTGGTGGCCGGCTACCCACCATGTGGGCGATACGCCTTTTCGAGATGTCATCGTGGAACCCCGGACAGGCGGGCGATGGTACGAGATCGATGTGCAGGAGAGACAGGGCGCATGGGGACATGTTCTCGCCTGGGAACCGCCACACCGAGTGGTGCTGTCGTGGCATCTGAACACAAAGTTCGCATTTGATCCCGACCTCGGTCGCGCC
>DATNKB010000478.1:0-3530 GCA_035603595.1 Candidatus Dormiibacterota bacterium | reverse complement strand
GTACTTGTGGTTCGCGCGAAATCGGGCAAATATTCCGGCGAGGAATAACACGTCAATCGCCGTGCTGCCCTTTGTGGACATGAGCACTACCAAAGACCAAGAGTATTTTTCCGACGGATTTGCCGAGCAGCTGATTAATGATCTCGCTCAAGTGTCCGGCCTGAAGGTGGTTGGCCGGTCGTCATCCTTTCAGTTCAGAGGCAAGAATGTGGACCTGCGCGACGTGGGACGAAAGCTCGGCGTGGCGAACGTGCTTGAGGGAAGTGTGCGCCGCGAGGGCAACCATGTGCGCGTGACGGCGGAGTTGGTCAAGACAGCCGATGGTTTTCAACTTTGGTCGCAGACCTACGATCGGGAGATTGACGACATCCTTGCCGTACAGGATGAAATCGCGCTAGCCGCAGCGGGGGCATTGCAATTGAAGTTGCTGGGTAGCACCGGCCAGCCGGTCGCTTCAACATTGCGCAGCGAGAACCCCGATGCGTATCAGGCCTACCTTCAGGCGAAATACTTCGCTGCCCGGGGACAAGCCAAAGAAGATCTCAATAAGGCTCTCACCTATGCCGATCAAGCCGTCAAGTTTGATCCGAACTACGCCGCGGCGTGGGCGCAGCGTTCACAGGTGCTGGAAACGTTGTCCGGGCTTGGCCTGATCGAGGGCAACGAAGGATTTCGCAAAGCACGACAGAGCGCGGAAAAAGCGATTGCGCTCGATCCCAATCTGGCCGCTGGCTATTTGCGTTTGGCGAGAATCCAGATGAGCCACGACTGGGATTGGAATGGGGCGGATCTGTCTCTGAAGAAGGCCGCAATGCTGGAGCCGGGTAGCGCTGAAGTAGCGCACGGACGAGCCTATCTTGCAAGGAGGCTGGGCCGCTTGGACGAGGCGATTGAACTATACAAGCTCTCGATAGCGCTCGACCCATTGAGAGCTAATTCTCATTTGGCGTTGGCAGACCAGCTGTATCGCGTGGGCCGCTACGAAGAAGCTATGGCTGCGCTACAAAAGGCTGAGGAACTGAATCCGCAACTTTCTTCTCTCCACCTCACCCGCGGCATAGTTCTTTTTTCGCAAGGGCGCCAGCAGGAAGCTCTGGCCGAAATGGAGAAGGAGACCGGTGAGTGGGAGAAATTGTCAGGCGAAGCGCTGGCTTATTATGCGCTTGGGCGTCGCGCAGAGTCAGACAACGCGTTGAACAAACTCATCGCCACTCATCAGAATGAGGCCGCCTTTCAAATTGGTGAGGTTTACGCATTTCGCGGAGAGACCGACCACGCGTTCGCTTGGCTCGATCGCGCCTATCGACAGCGCGACTCCGGCCTGCCCGAGATGAAAACCGGTCCGCTGATGAAAAGCCTGCTTCATGACCCGCGTCGCGCCGAATTGTTGCAAAAAATGGGGCTGCCCGATTAGAGTAAGTTCGCTGGGGAACCGTACCGGTGCGGCCGTTTTCGCAAGCATATCTCCAACTTATTGAAACCACAGACCTACAAACCCATCCAATGGGTGCATTATCTGGGGCGCTTTGCAGCGGATCTCACCTGCTGCGGAAATCATGAGGCATAGTTGATGAAACAAAGGTTCGGGCGGATATGTGCGCTGACTTCCATGCTGATGGCTGTGGCAGTTGCAAGCTTCGCGCAAGATGTGAAGACGCTGCCGGTTCCCGACGAGCGCTACAAGCTGGATATTTTGCTGGTCGTGGCGCATCCGGATGACGAAGCCGGGGCGACGGCTTATCTGGCGAAGGCGATGGATGAAGGAAAGCGCGCGGGCGTAGCGTACGGAACGCGCGGCAGCAGCGGAGCCAATGAAGCTGGAACGGAACAGGCTGCGGCGCTCGGCGACATCCGCGAGATTGAAGCGCGACGGGCGCTCGCGAAGCTGGGGATTTCAGACGTGTGGTTCATCGGAGGCCGCGACACGGCATCGCAGGATGTGCTGCAGTCACTTTCCACCTGGGATCATGGCGCGGTGCTCGAGCGGATGGTGCAAATCGTTCGATTGACGCGGCCGGAGGTGATTCTCACGTTCCTGCCCGGAACCTTCATCGGCGAGGATCACGGCGATCATCAAGCGGCGGGAGTGCTGGCCACAGAGGCGTTTGACCTTGCCGGCGATCCGCTCGTGTTTCCCGAGCAGGTGACGGGGCCGATTCGGCGACTGGAACCCTATTTCGATAATTTGCGCCCGTGGCAGCCGAAAAAGATTTATTACTTTGCAGACGCCACGCGTGAAGACATTTTTAAGGGCAAGGGACCAAGCGTCTCGCTCACAGACATTTCGAAATCTACCAAACAGCCGTATTGGCGGATGGCGCTTGGATCGTTCTTGTCGCACGAGACGCAGGCGAAATCGTACATCGATTCATTCGCGAAAATGGATGAGGCCGAAATCGAGAAGAAAGCCACAGCCAACGGCTGGACGCAGCCGCTCGAATTTGTTCTGGGAAAATCGCTGGTTGGTGGCAGCTTAACGGGAGATGTTTTTGAGGGGATCAAACCTGGAGCTATACCGTTCGCGAGAACGCAGCCTGAGCCGGGCCCGGCACGACCTGACCTCGAAATCGCGCTGGCAGGGCCGTGGAGCTTCTATGCGGAATTTCGTCGCGCGCACGGGCTTGAAAATCTGCCGCATCCCGAGCCGCCGGAAATTGCGCTTCAGGCAGGCACCACTCTGGTGATTCCGCTGTGGCTGCGGAATGAAACTGCTGCGGCACAGGAAGTCGCGCTGGCAGTGGATTTGCCGGCGGGGTGGAAAGTGGAAAACGGCGACGGGAAGTTTCTGGTGGCCGCGAAACAGGTGGCAGCGGCGCGCGTCGAGATCAGCCTGCCGGCATTGAACGACGCGAAGGCAACAAAACAAGACGCCCAAGAAGTAACGGTTCATGGCTCGTCGAACGGAAAATCGATTGGAACCGTGAAGCTGCGCGTAGAGCTGAGGAAAAGAGCGCTCCCTGAGTAGCGTTCAATAAGAGCGATACTCGAAATGTGAGAATATAGCGGCGTCGAAAACAACGAGCTGCAGAAATCGAATCTTAGCTGGAGAGGATGCGAGTGGCTGAAAAGCTGGTGATGGTAGGAGTACTGCCGGAAGTAATCGTGCTCGACGCGGGCGATCAGGCGGTGTGGTATTCCAACGCGGGGAACCTGAAAATCGAATTCGACCCGCAGCGCTGTCCTTTCTCTTCGAATGTGTTTCAAGCGCCGCCCGGCGTGCGACTCGTAAGCGGACCAGTGCGCTCTGGAACAAATCCGGGCTCGTACCGCTACAGGCTATCGCTGAATGAGGCGGTCGTCGCGCACGGCGAGGTTCTCCTGCGAGAGAAATAGCGCGAGTTGGTTCGTCCCTGAAGATTCGGTCGCCCTGAAAGCAGGACCGTATGGACTGTCGTCACGGGAGCCGAACGTTTGCAAGATGAAGCACCACAACCCCAATTACGAGGACGATAAGAGCGACGAGCAGAAGATATTCGCTGTGGTCGGCACCTTCTCGCTTTGAGAGATTCGATGGCGAACGCGGACTTGAT
>DATNKB010000477.1:0-4209 GCA_035603595.1 Candidatus Dormiibacterota bacterium | reverse complement strand
ACTTATCGAGCTGGCGAAGCGGTACGATGCGAAAATCGTGACGAATGATTTCAACCTGAATAAGGTGGCGACGCTGCAGGGCATCGAGATCATGAATGTGAACCAGCTCGCCAATGCGCTGAAGCCGGTGGTGCTGCCGGGCGAGTCTATGCGCGTTTTTATTTTGCGTGAGGGCAAGGAATACAATCAGGGCGTTGCGTATCTGGATGACGGGACGATGGTGGTGGTGGATGGCGCACGCAAGATGATTAATAAGACGATCGATATCACGGTGACGTCTGTGCATCAGACGACGGCGGGCAAAATGATTTTCGGGCGGTACGACGAGCGCGGCGAAGTGGCGCGCGTGGCGATGGCAGGCCAGGGGCAGGCGGGTCAGTTGCAAGGCGAATCGCAGCCCGGGCCGCGGGCAGTGGAGAGTTCGGGGGGCGGGGAGCGCCCGCCGCGGCCGTTGTATCCGGAATCGAATCGGTCGTGACCCGCGATTACTTACCGATCAAGTCATAAGATGCCTTCGACCTTCAGAGCTGACTCTCTCTCCTAGCAAGTAGGATTTGACTGCGGGATCGTTGGCGACGATGTGGTCTGCGACTGAAAAAAAGTCGTCAAGCGAATTGCTCTTAAGTGCTTCCTGGCGTTTCATCCCTCTGCCAAGAAGATCTTTGCCGAAGTAGAGCGACTCCTCTGGATCTCGCACCATCATTTCGCAGCTATCCGTCGTTGGGCGAACCTCGATAAAGACCCAAATGCGTTCTTCAGTGCCTTCTCTGTCTCCCCAACCGCCGATGCTGATCGAAATCCGAGCCGAAGTCTCATCGTGGCCGGTCATCAAGTTTGCAAAGTAAACGGCATGAGCAGAATTGTCTTTCGCTACGGATCCCCATACGGTGATCGATTGTTCCCCGCAATGGGAGCATTTGAAAGGCGTCATTCGCGTGCTTAGGTCGATTTCGAAGTGTGGCATCGGTTAGATGTACCGACAGAATGCTATCTTCTCATCTGATGAGAGTACAAGTCCGGTGCGAGTAATATCTTTCATCGGATCACAGATAAGTTCGCTGGGGCCTCCAAACCGTTGCTCGCATGCCGGGTTTCCTTGCGTTAGACTGTTAGCCCTTTGATGAGCCGGATTGCCGCTATCGTGCCTGCTGCTGGACTTGGCACCCGCATGGGGGCTGAGACGCCGAAGCAGTTCCTCGAATTGGATGGCATGCCGCTGATTCTGTTTACGCTGAGACGTCTGGCGGCGTCAGCTGCGATCACCGAGTTTTTTATTTCTACGCGGGCGGAGGATATCGTTTCGCTGCAGGACACTGTGGCGAAGGCGGGGCTTGGCCGGCCGGCGCGCGTGGTGCATGGGGGCGATACGCGGCAGCAGTCGGTGGCGAATGCGCTGGCGCAGGTGGATCCCACGACGGAGATCGTGCTGGTGCACGATGCGGTGCGGCCGTTCGTCACGTTGGGGCAGATTGAGCGCGTGATTGCGGAAGCGCGGACGCGAGGAGCGGCGATTCTAGGCATCCCGGCGATTGATACGGTGAAGGAAGTGAAGCGCGCGAGCCTGCCGCAGGACGTGGCGTTGATTACTTCGACGATCCCGCGGGAACGGATCGTGCTGGCGCAGACACCGCAGGCTTTTCAGTATGAATTGATACGCGATGCGTTTCGCGCCGGGCAGAAAGACGGCGTGACGGCATCGGATGAGTCCGGGCTTGTGGAACGCTTCGGGCACGATGTTTACGTGGTGCAAGGCTCGGATCGCAATTTGAAGATTACGCGGCCGGCAGATATGGAGCTGGCGCGGTTTTATCTCGCACAGGAGCGGGCCGGAAAATGACGCGTTCGGGCATCGGGTACGACTTGCACAGGCTAGCCGCGGGGCGGAAGCTGATGATTGGCGGCGTCGAGGTGCCGTTCGACAAAGGCTCCGTCGGGCATTCTGACGGGGATGTGTTGTGCCATGCGCTTTGTGATGCTCTTTTGGGCGCGGCTGGGCTTGGCGATATTGGTACGCATTTTCCGGATACGGATGCGAAGTGGAAGGGGGCGGCCAGTTTGGCGTTTCTCGAGCACACGCGGAAGCTGCTTGATGAGCTCGGGCTGCGGATCAGCCATTTGGATGCTGTGGTGATTTGCGAGCGGCCGAAATTGGGTCCGCATTTTCCTGCGATGCGGGCGGCGATTGCAAAGGCGCTGGGAATTGCCGCGGAGCAGATTAATTTGAAGGCGAAGACGAATGAGGGAACGGGGGAGATTGGGCGGGGCGAGGCGATTGCGGCGCACACGATTGCGACGTTGGAGGGGTGAGGAAGGAAAAGTCAAAAGAGCCGGCGGGACGCCCGTTCGCCTCGCTCAGGACAAGCCGGCGGTACGGAACGGCAGGCTTGCCATCAACATAGTGCTTGGTCTTCTTGGATTTTGCTTTTCGCGCATCCTACAACTGACCGAAATTCCTGCTATGCAAGGCTATAACAACGAAATGAATTGGTTGACTGGATTTCATGCTGTGGAAGAGGCGCTGGCAGCTGGGAGCGCGATGGATCGAATTGTGATTGCGCGCGGGCGTCATGGCGAGAGGCTTGAGGCGATTGTGCGGCTGGCGAAATCGCGGAATGTGCCGGTGCGGTTTGAGGAGCGGGTCCAGATTGACCGGTTGACCGGGACGCGTGAGCACCAGGGGATTGCTGCGCTGGCGGCTGCGAAGCCGGCTGTGGAGCTGGAGGATTTGCTGGGCGCAAAAAATGCGCAGGGGTTGCTGGTGATTTTGGATGGCATTGAAGATCCGCACAATTTGGGGGCGATCGTGCGTACGTCGCTTGCGGCGGGGGCGAATGGCGTGGTGATTCCTGAGCGTCGCGCGGCGGGGCTTACAGATACGGTGGACCGGGCGGCTGCGGGGGCGCTGGCGCATCTTCCTGTGGCGCGGGTGAAGAATCTTGTGCGGGCGATGGAGGAGATGAAGGAGGCGGGGTATTGGCTCGTGGGGCTTGATGAGCGCGCGGAGAAAAATTATACCGAGGCGGATTTTAAGGGTGCGGTTGGGATTGTACTGGGCGGTGAAGGTGAGGGGCTGCATGAGTTGACGCGCAAGCGGTGCGATTTTCTGGTGTCGATTCCTACGAGTGGGCCGGTGCGGTCGTTGAATGTGTCGGTGGCGGCGGGGGTGGTGTTGTTTGAGGTTGTGCGACAGCGGGCAGGATCGGAAAAGGGGAAATAAAACAATAGCTATGTCTAGTCCAACCCTTCAGAGGCCACTTCACTCACCTTCAGGCGAATTTCGTAGGTGCGCGGTTCACTTCCCTTCATTCGGATTTTTTCACAGTGCGGAGAGAAAGCGGTTGCCGCTACGAAAATATCGTAGAGACCCGGAGGCAACTCTAATGAAAATTCCCCGTTCACGTCTGTCGAGATGACTTTGTCCTCGCTGATTCCGACATTGTGATTCCTGCTGGTTGAGTCCCAATGGATGATTACGTGGGCGTTTGCTATAGCAGCACCTTCTGAGTCACGAATTGTGCCAGACAGGGTAGCAGCGTGCGTGGAGACGGCGGCGATTAACAGAATCAGCGATATGCGGAGCGAGTTCAAGTTCATTTTACGTTCTTTCAAGTCGAAATTACTTGTCGTACTTTAGCAGGGAGAAGACATCTGTGCCGGGGAGTTTGGCGCGACCGTTTAGGAAATTTAGTTCGACGGCGAAGGCGGCGCCGGCGATTTCACCGCCGAGTTGGCGAATCAAGTTGATTGCTGCTGCGGCTGTACCTCCGGTGGCGAGGAGATCGTCGCAGAGGAGGACGTGCTGGCCGCGCGTTATGGCGTCGGCGTGGATTTCGAGCGAATCGCTGCCGTATTCGAGCTGGTAGGTGACGGACATTGTTTTAGCGGGCAGCTTTTTGGGTTTGCGGATGGGGACGAATCCGGCATTGAGGCGATAGGCCAGGGCCGGCGCGAAAATGAAGCCGCGTGCTTCGATTCCGGCGACGATATCGACTTTGTGACCGTTGTAGTGCTCGCAGAGGCGGTCGACGAGCGTGTGAAATCCGCGCGGATCCTGGAGCAGAGTGGTGAGGTCGTAGAAAAGAATGCCGGGTTTGGGGTAATCGGGAATTTCGCGGATCAGTTTTTTTAGATCGACCATCGCGTCTTTCAGATCTTGCATTGAATCCTCAGGACTGAGTGTCTCGCTCGACTGTAAACCTGGCCGTAAAT
>DATNKB010000476.1:0-4720 GCA_035603595.1 Candidatus Dormiibacterota bacterium | reverse complement strand
ACCACGTTGAAATTCTCGTAGTGATGCGTCGCGAGCCAGCGTGTGTAACGCTGGGCCTCGGCGGCGCTGCACGCTTCGGCGGGAAGATGGCGCGCGATTTCGAGTTCAGGTGTAGCTAACACGGTAGCTGACGCAGAGAGGTGCTTCCTTGCCTTTCACTTTTGCGTACTGATTCAGAACGAACTCGCTCTGGTTCCCCGTTTCGAGCCAATCAGAGCGCTTGCGGATAAAAATTCGGGCGCGCAGCGGCGCGGCAAAATCGCTTAAGGAATGATAGCAGTCTTCAACTGCCCGTTGCGGTGTTTCATATGCTCGAACACGGCCGGTAACTCCGCGAGCGGCACTTCCCCGGTGATGAAATCGCTGGCGCGAACTTCTCCACGCGCAATGGTGTCCAGAGCGTCGCGCATAAATTGCGGCGTGTGATGAAAGGTAGACTTTATGGTGATTTCGGAATAGTGCAGAGCGGCGGGATCGAACTCTACTTTCACGCCACGCGGACAGCCTCCGAACAGATTTACGGTGCCGCCTTTGCGGGCCATCTGCACAGCCCATTGCCAGGTGGTCGATGTACCGACTGCTTCAATCACCGCGTCGGCGCCGCGCCCACCATCGCTCAACTCCCGGACGAGCCTCACCGGATTCTCAATTTCGCTGATATCAAATGCCGCTACCGCGCCCAGCCGTTCCGCGGCGCGCGTCTGCGTTTTCCGCTTGCCCAGCGCGATTACGCGCACCCCTCGTGTCGAAAGCACGCGAATAAATTTCAGCCCAATCGGGCCGCAACCGATCACAACCACCGTATCTCCAGGGCGAATGCCCGTTTCGTGAATGCCGCGCAGAACGCAAGCCAGCGGCTCGGCCATGGCCGCATCCACGAACGAAACGCCTTCTGGAATTTCGAGCATATTCTGCCGAACGATTCTGCCGGGAATGCGAATGTATTCGGCGTAAGCTCCGTTGTTGAAGAGAAGATCTTCGCAGAGATTCGGCTGGCCCTTGCGGCAGAAGAAGCAGGTGTTGCAGGGAGCCGAATTCGCGGGCAGCACCCGCATACCTTTGTGGACGCCACCATTCACTGAGCGGCCCTGCTCTTCGATCACGCCCGCCAGCTCATGTCCAAAAAGCGCGGGCGGCTTGATCATCCGGGCGTGGAAGCCCTGTTTCCAGACTTTCAAATCCGTGCCGCACGTCAAGGCCACTTCCACGCGCACGAGTACTTCGTCATCTGCAACGCGAGGAATATCCACGCGTTCGATCTTCACGTCTTCCCGTCCGTACAGGACGGCCGCGTTCATGTGTCCGTTTCTCTCTCGTCTCATTGGTGCGTGATTACTACTTTTAGCGTACCATCCAGCGGCCTCGCCGCCAACTCCAGTGCGTCTGCGATGCGCTCCAGTGGAAACCGGTGCGAGATCATCTCCCGAATCGGCAAGCGCCGCTCGAACACCAGCGCCGCAGACTCTTCCTGATCGTCTGCCGAAGCGCTGTAACTTCCCAGGATTTCTTTTTCTTCCACCCCCACAGCAGAGGCAGGAAACTCCAAACGGGTGACCGGGTCGTTATGAGCAAACAGTAACACGCGCCCGCCCGGCCGCGCGATAGCCAGCGCTTCGGGCACTAATGACGGGTTGGGCACGGCGATAAGGACAGCGTCCGCTCCTCGGCCCGATGTGCGGCGGCGCATCTCGTCCAGCAAATTCGCGCTCTTGGGATCGAACGACTCGGCGGCGCCAAAACGCATGCTTGCGGCGCGGCGACCCGGCATCGGGTCGCTCGTGAAAACTTCGGCGCCCTCGTACTTTGCGAGGAGCATCAGCAGCATTCCGATGGGGCCTTGACCGATGACCAGCACAGTTTCGCCGGGCGCGACACGCGCTTTGCGGACGGCCTTGAGGCAGGTGTTCACCGGTTCGATAAATGTGGCGTCCTCAAAGGTGACGTCGGGAGGCAACGCGATCATTCCCCGTTCGACAACCCACGGCATCGCGCGGACGTACTCGGCGAAACCACCGCCATTGGGATCGAATCCTGCGGTGAGGCCGGTCTTCTTGTATCCGGCGCACTGCGAGAAGAGTTTGCGCTCGCAGTAGAAGCATGCGCCGCACGGTACGTGGTGAAAGCTCATCACCCGATCGCCAGCCTTGAACTTCTTTACTCCCGCGCCCACTTTCACGACAGTGCCGGCAAGCTCGTGGCCGAGAATCTGCGGCGGCGCGACGTAGCCATGCTCGATTTTCTTGATGTCGGTGCCGCAAATCCCGCATGCCGCGACTCGGAACAGCACTTCCCCTTCGCCGATTTCGGGGACAGGGACGGATTCGACGACGACGCGGCCCTTGCCGCGGTAGACGCCGGCGCGCATGTGGCTCAGCGAGCCGATTGGCCCGTGGGCGGAGTCGATTTGGGTGGTTGTGTGGCTCATTTTCCGGTCGTCAAAATCGCGTTTTATTTGCGATTAGAAATCATTAGGTCCTTTTATTTCAATTACTTGACCTCAATTCTAATTCCAGATTTGCGATTAGAAATTAGGGCCGTGGCCTACTCTAATCGCAACTATTGTCTCTCGTGCCGCCACCCTCACTGAGCGGCCGCCTTTAGTTCGATCGGCTGGGCGCTGGCGGCGATCCGAGCGATGTAGCGATCCAGGAATTGCGCCAATGACTCGGCTGCCCTCTTACTCTGCTGGCCAAGTTTCACCAGACCGGGAAGGGCTTGCGGGTGCAGCGCTACCTGACCCACAACGCGCGGAATGCTCAACTGCCCCTCATCGCTGAAAACTTCGTTCATGTCGAGCGGCAGAGGTTCGTCCGACGTGTCGCTGACGGCGCGAACCGCAACCGCTGGAATTCCTGCATCTGTAGCGGCGGCCAGGATCTCGAAGCTTTCCATCTCGACCGCATCCGCAACCTTGCCAAGATGCTTCTTTTCGTCTGGTCGGCCGATAGCGCGCTCGGCGCTGTAGAACCGGTCCACCACAGTGGCGTCGCATTCGGAGGCGAATGCGACAAGAGAAGCACTGCTCGAAGTCACCTTGGGATCTCCATTTTCATCCCGAGCGCCTTCGGAAGCTATCTCGCGAGCCGCAACGACCTGCGCGATTGAATATTCGGGCCGCAGACCGCCGGCAAGGCCCGAGGAGATGCAGTACTCAAGCGCTCCGGTCTCACCCCAGGCGATTTTCGAAAGGGCGAGCTTCGCTGGCCGCTGGCCTACGCCCGTGAGCAGAACCGCAACGTCGGCGCCACCAATTTCAGCGGCAAACACAGCGGCTTTGCCCCAGGTGCTCTCGCGGAACTTGTGCATTGCCCGCCAGGGAGCGAATTCGTTTTCGAGGGCGAATGTGACCAATATTTTCACCGTGGTTCCATTTACAGCTGTGCAACCTGAAACCTGCCGGTCTGAAAACCGGCGCTACAAAATCGTAAACCGAAAGTCTATGCCGCTGCGGCGTGTGCTGTCGGTACGGTCGCCGCTTTGCCGCGGATGTAACCATGGGCTTCGTACCAGCGGACGGCGCGTTCGAGAGCGGCTTCTACCGGCGTTGGCTTGTAGCCTAGTTCCCTTTCCGCTTTGTCGCTTTCGACGAACATGCGATGGCGCGACATCTTCACGCCTTCGACTGGAATTTGCGGTTCGCGTCCGCGGAGGCGCGCGAGAAATTCGTCGGCGTAACCGGCGGCAAGAGCCACGGCATGCGGCAAGCGCACGCGCGGTGCGGGGCGCCCGACGATGGCCGCGAGCATGTCCAAAATCTGCTTCAGGGTGAGGTTGCTCGCGCCGAGAATATAGCGGTCCCCGATGCGGCCCTTTTCGGCTGCGAGGAGATGTCCTGCGGCGACGTCCTCGACGGCAACTACGTTCAATCCCGTATCTACATAGGCGGGCATTTTCCCGTTCAGGAAATCGAGGATGATTTTACCGGTCGGCGTCGGCTTCCAATCGCATGGTCCAATCGGTGCGGTAGGATTCACGATGACCACCGGCACGCCTTCACGCGCTGCGCGGATTGCTTCCTGCTCGGCCATGAATTTTGAGCGTTTGTAGTGGCCGATCATTTCGCCCAGCTCGGATTGAGTCGCCTCGTTGGGCAGCGAGCCGTGGCGCGGAACCGCGATCGTCGCAACGGTGCTTGTGTATACAATCCGTTCGACTCCAGCACGCTTCGCCGCGTCGAGCAGCTTGCGCGTGCCTTCCACATTGCTTTCGTAGATTTCTTCGGGATGCGCCGACCAGAGCCGGTAATCGGCGGCGACGTGAAAGACGCGGCGGACGCCGCGCATGGCGCGTTCGATGGAAGCTGCGTCGCGCAAATCGCCTTGGGCGCGCTCCACCGGCAAGTCGGCGAGAATGTCCGCATTGCTTGTCATCTTAGTTGTCACCTTGCCGGTGACGCGGCAGAAGATACGGACTTCGTGTCCCTGGTTAACGAGCAGCCGGGCGACGTGGCTTCCCACGAACCCTGTGGCTCCGGTAACGAGCGTGGTCATAAAATGCGGAAAACTTCGTCTCCCTGCTGTGCGGGAGCCACGGGAATCACGCGCTTCGGAATGCTGCCGTTGCCGGAGCCGTTACCGTGGCCATTTGAATGGCCATTGCCATGGCCGTTAGCTTTTTTCTCGCGTTCGGTGGGCTCACCGAGAAGGCCGCCCATCTTTCCGGAGACCGTCCAGCTGAGCATCTTCCACGTGTCGCCGAGCTTCTTGTTGCCGCCGAGAAC
>DATNKB010000475.1:0-34697 GCA_035603595.1 Candidatus Dormiibacterota bacterium | reverse complement strand
TTCAGACCGGCAGGGGTTGACTTTGCTCCGCGTCACTTAATGGCAGGATGCTGCCCACAAAACGACGTTAGATCAAACCTCGCTTGCTGTCTGCCACAATTCTTCTGCGTTCTCTGTGACGCCCGGCTCGCCGGCCTCGTTCGTATCGTCCGCGCCGCATTATCTGCCAACCCCTCGCCGCCGTAAACTGCGATAGAATCCGCCCCACGAATTCAGCCATCACCCATAGCGCATCCAGGAGCCGCCATGAAGTGGATTCTCCGCATTCTCGGAGTTGTGGTTGCGATCGCACTACTCGTCGTCGTAATCGGCGCGCTTCTCCCGAAGCAGCACGTAGTTTCGCGCCAGGCCACTTATCACCAGCCGCCTGAAGCAATCTGGCAAACAATCATGGACTACGAAAAATTCCCCGCCTGGATCAAAGGCGTCGCGCGCGTCGAACCCTTCCAGTCTCTCAACGGCTATCCCGGCTGGACGGAAATCGAATCGAACGGCATGAAGATTCCATTGCAGGTTACCGAAGCGGTCCCGCCGCGTCGCCTCGTCACGCGCATTGCCGATCCCAATTTGCCCTGGGGCGGCACGTGGACCACGGAGATTACGCCCACATCCAGTGGTTCCGTGATGCGCATCACGGAAGATGGCTACGTCAACAACCCGATCTTCCGTTTCATGGCCCGTTTCATTTTCGGCTACGCCAGCACTCTAGATTCCTACATGAAGTCTCTCGGCGAAAAGTTCGGCGAGCAAGTCACACTTCAAAATTGAAATGATACAGTTAACCGATGCCGCGCAAAACCTCATCGAAACCGCGCCCACCCGAGCGCGATTATTCGCACCGCTCACTTCTCGACAAACTTGGCGTCAAGCCAGACCAGAAAATCCAAATCCTCGGAGTAACGGACGGTGCCTTCATCAACGACATCCAGCCATTCAATCCCGAATTCGCCGAACGCAAGCCGGCCGCCGACATCGACTTGATATTCTTCAACGCTGAGCAGAAAAAAGATTTAGCCCGCCTCGCGCAACTGCGTAAATCAATCACCAAAAATGGCGGAATCTGGGTGATCTACCCCAAAGGCCGTCAAGACATACGCGAGCTCGATGTAATCACGGCCGGCAAAGCCTCAGGCCTAACCGACAACAAAGTTTGCAGCTTCTCGAGCACGCACACCGCCCTTCGCTTCGTTATCCCAATAGCCAATCGCTGACCGCCCAAAATCTTCACAATTCACTACGCAAAATTTCGCCACGAAACACGAGCGCGTCCTATGATGTTGTTATGGTGACCGCGATTGCGACTCGACTCGAGATTCGTGGACTTACGGTCGAACTACCCACCGAAACCGGGTGGGTGCGCCCGGTCAACGACGTTTCATTCTCGCTCGCTGAGGGCGAGACGCTCGGAATCGTAGGTGAATCGGGTTCCGGCAAGACGATGCTGTCCCTCGCTCTGATTGGCCTCGAGCCTCCCGGCGCGCGTCGCAGCGGCGAAGCTTGGCTCGAAACGCACGATGGCAGCCGCATGAATCTCATCACGGCTGAGCGCGAAGAGCTTCGCAAGATGCGCGGCCGCGATATCGCCATGATTTTTCAGGAGCCGATGACGGCGCTCGATCCGGTGATGCGTGTCGGCGCGCAAGTGGAAGAGGCAATTCGCGTCCATGACTCCTCAGCCGGTGCCACCGAAATCCACCGAAGAGTGATCGACGCCCTGAAGCGCGCGGCTGTGCCCGAACCAGAGCGGCGGGCGCGACAGTATCCGCATCAGCTTTCGGGCGGGTTGCGGCAGCGCGTGATGATCGCGATGGCGCTCGCGCCTGGTCCGCGCATTCTGATTGCGGACGAGCCCACCACGGCGCTCGACGTCACCGTCCAGAAGCAGATTCTAGAACTGCTCGCGCAGTTGCGACGCGAACTGCAGCTCTCGATGCTTTTCATCACGCACGATCTGGGCGTTGTCTCGCAGATTGCTGATCGCGTGATGGTCATGTACGCCGGCCGCATCGTTGAAGAAGGCCCCACGCCCGAAGTGTTGCGCCATCCGCGTCATCCGTACACGGAAGGTCTGCTCCGCGCGGCGCCGCGCCTCGAGCGCGGCAAGCTCACTCCGATTCGCGGCACAGTCCCGGCCCTCAACGCGCTGCCGCCGGGTTGCTCGTTCGGTCCTCGTTGTGACATTCATGTGCCGGAGTGCGATTCGGCTGTGCCTGAGCTTAGGGAAGTGGGCGCACGTGACCATCGGGCCCGGTGTATTCTTGCTTAGTAATGGCGGTTTTTATCTTAGCGGGGCAGGTTTGAATGGCAGATTTGGACCAAGACCAGCAGCAGGCAATCGTACGCGATCGATTTACGCGCACCGCCGAGGTTTTTGGCAATGCGGTGATGCAGACGCGCGCCGTTGAAGCGGAAATTCTGGCTGAAATGGTCGCAGCGAAGAAAAGCGATTGGGCAGTGGACCTCGCAAGCGGCACGGGAGCTCTCGCGCTGGCGTTCGCGCGGCATGTCCGCTGGATTACGGGGCTCGATTTGACCCCGGCAATGCTCGCCGTGGCGCAGCGAACAGCGCGTGAGGCGAATGCCCGCAACATCGCGTTTGCACTGGGCAACGCGCAGGACATCCCGTTCCCGGATGAGTCGCTCGACGTCGCTCTCTCGAGCTACGCTTTGCACCATGTGCCGGAACCGGGGCGCGTGATCGGCGAGATGGCGCGCGTGTTGAAGCGTGGCGGCAGGGCCGGAATCATTGACATTTTCGCGCAGGAAGATCCGCGCAGCGCCGAAATGCACGACCGCATCGAGCGCGTTCGTGACCCTTCCCATGTGCGAACGCTGGCGCGCAGCGAGTTCGCGTTCCTCTTCGCCGCACATCACCTGCGCATCACCGGCATGCACGTCGAGGAGTATGCGGCAACGTTCGATCAATGGATGCACAACGCCGGCCGCGAAGCCGGCGACCCCGAGTACGTCGAAACGCGGCGGCTGATGGAGTTGACCATCCCTGACGATCTCGCGGCATTCCATCCGCGCTACAGCCTCACAAGTCCAACCGGAAGCGACGGGCTCCCCGAGATCGACATGGTCAGCACGGTCGTCTTCTTCTCCGCTGAGAAAATCGGATGACGCCATCCGTGCCTTCGACCGAAGCCGAAGTTATCCTCGAAGCCCGCAACCTGCGAAAACTATATTCGGCATCAAGCGGCGCGTTCCTGCAATCGTCGCATCGCGCAGTGGCAGTGGACGGAGTGAGCTTTTCGGTGCCGCGCGGCGAGACGCTGGGGATCGTGGGCGAATCGGGCTGCGGCAAGACGACGCTTGCACGGATGCTGCTGCGCCTAATCGAGCCGGATTCCGGGGAGATATTTTTCCGCGGTGAAGACTTGCTGGCGGCGCGTGGCGCTGAATTGCGAGGGCTGCGGCGCCGGATGCAGATGGTGTTTCAGGATCCGGTTGCATCGTTGAATCCGCGGATGCAGGTGGGGGAAATCGTCGGAGAGCCGTTGGCGATTCATGAGCCGGGGCTATCGCGCGCAAAGCGCCGGGAAAGCGCGATTGAAATTTTGCAGGCAGTGGGAATCGGTGCGGAGGCTTTCGACCGCTACCCTCACGAGTTTTCGGGCGGTCAGCGGCAGCGCATTGGGATTGCACGAGCGCTGATTTTGCGTCCGGAGCTTGTGATCGCAGATGAGCCGGTCTCGGCGCTGGACGTTTCGGTGGGTGCGCAGATTCTCGAGCTGCTGGCGCGACTGCAGCGCGAATTTTCGCTCACGCTGATCTTGATTTCGCACAGTTTGCCGGTGGTGGCGCAGCTGGCGACGCGGGTGGCGGTGATGCAGGCGGGGAAGTTCGTGGAGATTGGCGCCGCGGACAAAGTTCTTACGGCACCGGAACATCCTTACACGGTAGCGCTGCTAGCAGCTGTGCCGGAAATTCCGGCGTAGCCTCCATCAAAGGCGCAGATGGGCGGCGGATCTGACCGCTTTGCTTCGCGGCATAAGCTCGCGATAGAACCGTCGGATAATCTTTAGAAGTCTTGATAAGTCGCGCAATCGCGTTGAAACGATCCGCCCTCTCTCGTCACTATTAACTAACGCAAACGTCAGTCGCACCCGGCGGTTCGGTGCACCTACCCGGCTATGCTGCCTGTGCCGGCGGCAGTTTCAGCTCTATCCAGTCTTGGCCATCAGCGGAGGGTACTTATGAACGGCGATACTTGGCTACGGTGTGTTGTGGGGCTACCAACTGCAAAATGGCTCACTTTCTTGGCGGGGTGTCTAGTTGCGCTCGGATGCTCGATGCCGGCATCCGGACAGACGGTGATTGATTTCGAGAACCTGCAGACCTCCGTCACGGTGTTGAACCAGTACGCCAACCAGGGCGTGACCTTCAATGGACCGCTCGCCCGTGACTATTCTCAGAGTCCAGGCTTTGCGCATTCCGGCACAAAAGCCATCGAACTCTGTTTTGCCGCGGAGTTCTGCACGACTCCGTTAATCGTTAGTTTCACCACCGCGCAAAAACATGTGAAAGTGTGGGTGGGATACTCGTCTCCTCTGAGCCAGGCGACAACCGTCGTGATGCAAGCGCTCGATCAGAATGGGGCGATGGTGAGCCAAACCTCGGCCGTGCTCCCAGCGAGCAATACCCCGATTCCCGTCCAAACACCACTCGAAATCAACATCGCGACGCCGGCGATCGTGGAAGTCTTGGTGACGCTCTCCTCCGTGGGCGGGATATTCAACAACTCCTTGGTCATCGACGATGTGGAGTTCGACACGACTGGATCTGCACCGCCGTGCACCACACAACAAGCCCCCCTTGTAGCGCTCACGGAACCGCCGAACGGCGAGGTAGTTCAGGTAAACCTGTTTACGCTGCAGGGTGCGGTACTGACGCCAATCCCACTTGACACCGCGACGATGACGGTGACGAACGGCGGCGTCAACACGACCACGGATCTATTGAGTGAACTTTTGTCACGGAACGGAGGCAACCTCGGACCGATCAGCGTGTTCGACTCTCTCACGCCCGGCACGAACACAGTGACCGTCACGGCGACGGATTGCTTCGGTTCAGTGCAACAAAGCAGAACGGTATTGTTCAACCCGATTGCGCCTGGCACGCGCTTCAAAGTCTTGGGCATGGAAGTCAATCAGGTCACCCAAGACGTCCGTGATTCCGTTCCGCTGGTTGCAGGGAAGCCCACGTTGATTCGCGTCTATCTGAGCCTGGAAGGGCCAACCACCGTGATTAACGGGGTGGCCGGACAGATTGTCGCGACGAAACCGGGCCAGGCGACGCCGTTCGGCGTCTTGAATTCAAGCAACAGCATCACGGTGACTTCCAATCAGAATTTTCAACCCGAGCGCCTCGATTTGACCGCGAGCCTGAATTTTGTCCTTCCGCCGGACTGGTATGCATACGGGACGCTTCATTTCGAAATTTCAAACCTCTCCATGGAAGGCCAGGAGTCCAGCCTGCCGTGTGACGGTTGCAATCTGGACCAACTTGGGATTCCATACTGGTTCCCGTTTCAACCCACCCGCCCATTGAAACTCATTTTGGCCCCGTACATCTATAGCCTCGCCAGCCCTCCCGTGAGTGCGGATATTCTCTTCGGCCCCATGGGCATTCTGCAATGGGTAAACAACGTTTATCCGTTGGGCGGCAGCTTTCCTGGTGAAGGCTCGGGAATCGATCTGCTCCGTATTCTTCCCATGCAAGCAACGGGTCGCGATCTGCACACCGGCGACGGTGGCGACGACTTCATAAGCGACTTGGACGGAGTTCTAAGCGACTTGCAAGATCAGAGTGATTTCTACGCGGGGGCGAACTTGCTGGCCATGCTTCCCTGCGGCTGCGGCGGCAAGGGCGAGGAACCCGGAAGCGTCGCCTACGCAGATACCTGGGCTCCGGAACATGGGCTCATACCGATCAAGAATTTCGAGTTCTACGGAAGCTATTGGGCTCACGAGCTTGGCCACAATTTCGGACGCGATCACGCCGGAGATTCACACGGCGAGGCGCCCCCGCAAGACTTGAGCTTCCCCTATCTTCACGGAAGCATCGGAGAGCCGGGTCTGGCCACGACAACCGAATGGTGGAACTCCACACCTTTCATCATTCCGCCCGGCATTCCCGTGCCGGCGGGACCCTATCCCCACGCCCACGACTTCATGTCCTATGGGCTGCCGAACGATTCCGCCGAACACACCTTCAGCTGGATATCTCCGTATACGTATGAAGCGATCTTCACGCAGCTTGAACAGGTGGCGCGCGCCGTGGCTCCCTCGAGAACCGCCCCAGCCGAAAAGCTTCTAGTCGGTGGACTCATCCGGGCAGACGGGAAGGTCACGCTTCGTCCGTTTCGAATCGCGACGACGGCTTTTGAATCCGGACGAGGAAAGTCCGGCGAATACACTTTGGAGCTTCTTGGTAACGGCGGCCGTATCCTGCTCGAATATCACTTTGATGCTCATCGTTTGTCCGAGTCGAAATCCCTCGGCTTCAGCGAGTATGTTCCGTGGAAATCTGGCACCCGCACGATTGTGCTAAAGGGAAAGCCAGGAGTTTTGGCGAAGCGAGAGGTCAGCGCGCACAAGCCTTGGGTCCGGGTGATCAGTCCGGCGGGCGGCGAGTTATGGGGAAATAAGGCCATTGTCAGCTGGGAGGCCGGCCATGACGACAAAGAGGCGCTGACGTTTACGGTTCTCTATAACGACGGACAAGATAAATCTTGGATTCCGCTTGCCGAGGGGCTAACGAAGTCTTCGGTTACGGTGGATGCCGCGTTGCTTCCGGGTTCGACGAAGGCGAGGATCCGAGTTCGGGCCACGGACGGAGTGAATACCAGCGAGGCGGAATCCAACGGAGTATTTACGGTTCCTGTGAAAAAGCCTCTCGTGGCGATTCTCTCTCCGGCCCAAGCAGAGGTGCTTGCGCCAGGAGCGGAAACTGTATTTCTGGGAGGAGCGTACGATGTGAAGGATGGTCTTCTCTCGGGAGCTAATCTCACCTGGACATCTGATCGCGATGGCCTGCTCGGCCGCGGTCAACGAATCAAGGCGCGAGGCATGTCTCGCGGGTCGCACGTGATCACCTTGACGGCTACGGACAAGGACGGAAATTCCGCCAGTGCAAGAGTGAGCGTGGTGATCGGCCGAGAGCGTTTGAGTCCTACGAAGATCATCCGTCAATCAACGGAACCTTCTGCGAAATAGGCTGAATCCGCCAGAGGTTTAGAAGGGATTTCGTCAGGTGCCCAGAAACCAAGAGTCTGAGAGGTGTCTTCATCCGGCTTCTGAATTGGCAATCAAATGAACGAATCTGCATGGAAGGCTACACATGGCGGTCTATTGGTCGACTTCCACGTCGATGCCTCATTGCCTTCGCGTCCGGGTAGTCCAAAGATTTCTCATTTTGTCTTTGTCGGTTATTGCCCCTAGCCTACGAAAATGTCAACTCCCGATTAGTCGCGTAGCCGGAAACTAGGTTTTGAAGGCGGGCCGGAACTGCTTGGGCCGGATAGGTGTTGCGAAATCCTCTTTGCACCACCGATCTCAGAGATACCTGGCGAAGCCCTGTTAGCGACGGTTACCGCTATGCTATAAGGTGCGACGGAAACCCCAATGAATAAGCAGCCCCTCTTTCTTGCGTTTATCGTGTGCCTGCTCTTGGCTTCTGCGGCCATTCTGCTTGCGGGCGACCCCGCAGCCGCGCCTGCCGGTGAAGACTTGTGGCCGACCAAGGGCTGGGCGACCGCCAGCCCTGCCAGTGTTGGGTTGGATGAGCAGGTTCTTCTGAGTCTGGATAAGGATATGGCCTCGGGGAAATATTCGCAGATGATGGACAGCTTTGCGGTGTTCCGGTGTGGCAAAAAAGTTTTTGAGCGCACCTACCCGCACGACTACGCAAAAATCTATGGCAAGGAAGCTGGGGAACGAGGGCCGCTCAATGCTCGGCTGACGGGGCGGTACAACTATTTCGATCCATACTGGCACCCCTACTATCACGGCACGGATCTGCACACCATGCAATCGGTGAGCAAGACAGTGACTTCGGTGATTATCGGCGCCGCTATGCAGCGCGGCGACTTCAAAGCCGGCGTGGATACACCAGTCTTGAAATATTTCGACACATCCAAAGTGAAAAACGTGGATGACCGGAAGCGCCGCATGACTTTGCGCGACTTGCTGACCATGACCGCGGGCTTGGAATGGCGTGAGGATGATGTGCCGTACGACGACCCTCGCAACGATGCCAGCTTGATGGAAGCCAGTGATGACTGGGTGCAATACGTAATCGACAAGCCTATGGCCGCCGAGCCCGGCAAGGTGTGGAACTACAGCAGCGGCGCCACGGAACTGCTTGCCTATATCTTTCAGAAGGAAACCGGCGAGGACATTGACGACTACGGTCAGAAATTTGTGTTCGCACCGCTGGGAATCAGGCACGAATGGAAGCGCACGTATCTGGGAGTGGTGGACACCGAAGGCGGCTTGTACCTGAACGGCAGCGACCTGGCGAAGATCGGTTACTTGTATCTGCACGGTGGCATGTGGGACGGCAAGCGGATCGTCTCCAGTGAATGGGTGAAAGAGTCTGTTACGCCCTACTTCCAAACCGACGAGGCGCGGTTCAAGTATGGTTTCAAGTGGTGGTTGTCCAAACTGCCGGATTCCACAGAGTACGTCTGGATGTGCCGCGGATTCGGCGGGCAGAACCTGCTGGTGTTTCCAAAGGAAGATCTGATTGTGACCTTTACGGGTTGGGACATTCTCCCTAACTCGACCGGCAAGGAACCTGTCCCGTCCGACTTTCTACCTGCCGTGAAAGCCAAGACTTGCGCAGGCGATGTCCACTGACGCGGCTGCCAAACAGAATCGGATTAATCACAGTTAGGGTGCTCGACAGTCGGATCCTTCCTTGATTGACGCAGCGGAAATTAAATTCGCATCGGTCTGCAACCGGTCGCTACATCCCATCATCGAATGCAACAGCGTTTAGCAGTCTCGGGTCCGGACCGAATCAGGGGCAAATACCCGATTCCCCTCGGAGCCTCAAGCCTGGCGTGCCCGGGCAGAGGACTCTACAAGTTCCTGAAAACGGCCGTCGAATAACTGCTTAACAAAACCAGCCAATTCCTAAAACAGGAGCAATTAATGAACTGTTCCCGAAGTGTGCGGTCGAGGCTCGCTCGTTCCCTCTCGCGCGGTGCATTTGTGATTTCCGCGCTCATATGTTTGTCGATGATCGAAACACCTGTCTTCGGTCAATATAAGCGCACTGATTTGGTCTCCAACCAGGCCGGAGCGGCGCCAACTCAAGACCCACATCTGGTCAACGGATGGGGCCTTGTTGCACTCCCCACAAGTCCGTTCTGGGTAAGCGATAATGGTACCGGATTCTCAACTCTCTATACTGGGGCTGGTCAGCAGATTCATCTGTTCGTGACAGTTCCCCCTGCACCCACGAGCCCTGCGGGAAGCCTGGGAACTCCGACCGGCATCGTAGGCAACATTAGCCCGAACCCAACAGACTTCACCTTTACGAATAAGGAGAATGACAAGTCCGGTGCAGCGGTTTTTATTTTTGCCACTCTGGACGGGACCATCAGTGCTTGGAATCCCGTTGTTGACGGTGTAGACCCGACCACGGGACTTAGTCATGCCACCATCGCGGCTGATAGCTCCAGCTTTGGAGCTGTCTACACAGGCTTAGCCATTGCCGTTAACAGTTCGCAGCAAGCTTTCTTGTTCGCTGCCGATGACGGACCGAATCGCCGGGTGGACGTGTTCGATAGTACGTTCAAACTCGTGCATTCCTTTAGCGACCCAGGCATCCCGAAAGGCTTCGCACCATACGGGATTCAGACAATCGGTGACCAGATTTGGGTAACTTATACGGCTCTCAATAAAGCACAGGGTGGATTCGTGGACGTGTTCGATACGGGAGGCACCCTGGTCAAACACTTCGCGGTCCATGGACCTCTTCACTCACCGTGGGGGATTGCCCAAGCGCCCTCTGATTTCGGTCCGATGAGCAATGCAATTTTAATCAGCAACAACATCTCTCGAGGCCGGATTAACGCATTTAATCCGCAGACGGGGCAATTCCTCGGGCCGCTTCGCGATGCTAGTGGGAAGCCAATCGAGGTAGACGGAATTTGGGCTCTTCAGTTCGGGCAGGGCGGCGGTCCCAACGGCGCACCCAACCAGCTCTTCTTTACTGCGGGTCCGAATAACTATGCCAATGGTCTATTCGGTGTGATCACGCTCGGACCGTAGTTCGATCGATAGCTGCGCGAATCTAATCTGGCCTTACCCGGACTCTGGCGACGTGATCGGCGTTCGCGACGTGCGAGCGCTTCACGTCGCGCAGGGCCCGGGAATCGTTGCAGCCGAGGATCGCCTTAGCAGGTCGTTGAAAGTTGAGGAGTAGCTTCACCTTCTTCAAAACGCAATTCCAAGACGTCCAAGCGAATCCCAGTTAATCCGCATTACCGGACAGCTGTCGATGCATTGAGAGCAAACCAGTAGCGCAGGCGCAACAGAGAACAATTTCCTCGTGCCAATCGGCACGCGGGGAGCGGAGCAATTCTCCTTTGCGCGTTACACACCCTGGACACCTAGGGTGCACAACGGCGTGTCGCTGCCAGGCCGCTATCGAGGCGCTGGCGCTACTCATGCAGGCCTAGTTGGCCCGCAAACTCGCTTCCAGAATTGGCGCCTTCGCTCGTTCTGCGTTGAGCTCCGAAGTTTTTCGCCAGTTCACGTCGCGGAGCTCCACGGTGCTCTCCTGCCCGTCGGGAAGCACGCAATCGAGGTGATCTCCGACGATCCGATACTTCGCTACGTCGAAGACGACGTTAGACGTGAGAGCAATCCGGGTAACCCTTTCCGAGCGGGCTTCGAGCGGTGTCTTTGATTGTGCCGACGCCAACTGAGCGGTTGAAGCTGAAGCGGCCGGTACCGGTGCGACCGACGATAGAGCGGAACGTTCCCCAAAGAAATGCCAGCCTGGAGGGAGGACAATCGCCGTGCGCGGAAGAACGACGTCTTCCATGAGACGCATAGTGAGCTGTTCTTCGCCCTTCAGCGTGGGCCGCGGACCGCGGGCAGGCAATGAAACCACCTTCCAGGGCCAAAGCGGTGGAATCATCCACTCCACCACATCGCGCTTGGCATGGCCATGGCCCACGATATCGCCTTGGCGGTCGACCTTAAATCCATGCGCCTGGATGATCTTGCTTGGGATGGGCATATCTGTGTTGGGCAGGCCGATGCGGTCAAATTGAATTTGCAGGTATCCTTTTCCGAAAAAGTGACCGGGCTCCTTGGCTGCTTCCAGATGACCCTGCAGGTAGCTGCCTCGAGGGAAGATGGTCCGTCCAAATTGCTGCAGGCTACGGAGATGACACAAGACCGGATCGCCGACCGCCGCGGTCGCTGAGGAGAAGTTCGGTTCGTCGAGCGTGCAGTGAAGAAGCGTTCCGGCCGGTACAACGACTTCCTGGGCCCTTGTACTCCCTTGGCACAACAAAAAGAACAGCGGCAAAGCTAACGCATAAGTGCGCAACATGTCTGCCTCCTGATGAGCGGTCAGGGAGCGCAAACAGTAAGAAGACGAACAGGAAAGAGCGAATTGGTGAAAAGAATAGTTGCTTGAGCCACCCCGCCGACAGAATTGATTTCGAGAAAATACTCTCAGGCGATTGTCTTTGGCAACAGAAAAATCACTCGGTGCCAACAAATCGCTGCGAGGCGTCGGTTATCCCGTCGGATTTTCTCAGAGAGCGAATCACCCGGCCCGCGGTCGACGTATGTGGGATAGAATCGCCGAACCTTTTCCGGCGTGCGACGGGGTGTGATGCAGCTCAAGTTACAAAACGAGAGAATTGGAAACGTCGCGGTCATACGATGCGACGGGCGCATCGTGACGGGCGATGAGGTGCAGGCGCTGCAGATCGAAGTGGAGAAACTGACACTCGATACGAAGGATGTGGTATTGAATCTGGAGCATGTCGATTACCTTGACAGCGGCGGCTTGGGCGCTCTGGTTCGCTTGACTCGTGTGCTCCGCCGTCAGCATGGTGGCATGGTGCTCTGCCACCTGACTCCTTTCGTTCTTCAGGTGCTCGAAGCGACGACTCTGAACCGATTCTTTCAGATCTGCCCTTCGGAGATGCAGGCAGTGCAATCGTTTGCCCTCCGATCTCCGCTTTCAGCAGCAGAGGTTCCAGAACCGCTGGCGCGAGTGGTATGCGCACACAAGTCCACGGATCTTCTGGCATTCATGAGCGCTGTCCTGAGGCATGAAGGATTTGAAGTTTTCACCGCTACAACTCTCGCCGAAGCCCGAACATTGGTGGTAGCTACGCGTCCAAACGTTTTCGTCCACGGCGCGGAGATGGGCTCTAACGAGCCATCGCTCGAGAGGATTCGACAGATTGATCCGCAGAGACCTTTCCTCCAATTACCGAATGATTTCTCTTCCGCCGAAGCGAGTCGGATGGGGAGCCAACTGGTGGATCGTATTCGTTCACTCCTCGGCCCCGCACCTCATGAAGGGCGCGCAGGCCTTTCGTAGCTCAGGGTAAACAGGAGTGCCGGTGCTACTAAAACAGGCGAATGCTCAGTTGCCTGTAGAGATGACATAAAACATGGCCGTGAACAGGACAACGAACCCTACAAGATACATGAACGAAATTAAGAGGATGTGGTGCGGTTTGCTGGGGAGCCGGGAATGATAGTAGCTCACATCTGCCTCCTGAGTCCGTGGCTGGGCTTAGGACGACAGAATTTTTCCTCTCAAGTCTATCCGCACCTGACAGCTTGGCCAGTACCCGATTTACTGTAGAAGTCAGCGCAAACACCCTTAAGCGAGCGCTTCGACTTTTATTTGCTTCCGCCCACTTCGGCCTCGGTCCGGGTTATAAGGCTGCGCCTCGCGGCACCAGCCTCACTTTCTATCCGTCACGTTTTTCAGCGACGACATTTCACCATCGAATGAAACATTCATGTGAGGCATAGCGTTAAAGTGGCGTGGTGGAGAAGCACAGCAATAAACTGAGACGATTTTTGCGCGTTAGCAATGAGAGGAGGAGCAGTCACATGGGTGAGACGAGATTTCGCACGATCGAGCCGAAGATTCTTTATTTTGGAACTCCGGTGGCGCTGATCAGTTCACTCAATGAAGATGGGGAAACGAATCTGGCGCCGATATCGTCATTTTGGACACTGGGGTGGACGGTTCTGCTGGGGTTGCTCGACGAGACAAAGACGGCGGACAATTTGCGGCGGCATGCAGAGTGTGTGGTGAATTTGCCTGCTCCGGACATGTGGGAACATGTGGAGAAGCTTGCGCCGCTGACGGGAAAGAATCCGGTGCCGGAATTGAAGACCAAGCAATTTCACTTCGAGCCGGAGAAATTCGACGCAGCGGGGCTAACGCCGATGGCCAGCGAGGTGGTGAAGCCGGCGCGCGCGAAGGAGTGTCCGGTGCACATGGAGGCGCGGGTGCGAGCGATGCACAAGATGGGCGGCACTCGGCTGGAGCAGCTCGGCGGGGGAGTGGCGGTGGAGGTGGAAGTGGCGCGTGTCCACGTGGCGAGCGATTTGGTAATCGAGGACCGATACATTGACGCCGCGAAGTGGTCGCCGTTGATTTACAACTTCCGGCACTACTACCGGTTGGCGGAAACGGAATTGGGGAAGACGTTTCGAGCGGAGGTTTGAGGTTGCCCAAATTTCAGAAAATTAAGCAAGCTCGATACCTTGACTACCGAATTCGCTCGACTTAAGTTCTAAAGGTGCAAGTTTCCCAGAAAGTGTCGTGACGACCACACTCGACTTTGTTTCAAATGGTCACGCTACTTCCTGCTACTTAGCCTTGCATTGTATGGTCCGTCACAGACAACCCATCGCGGATTCGCGCAATGCCCTCACGCCAGCAGAGATGGTGGGGAAGAATAATTTCTGATCAACTCTTCAGAATCCAGGCAGCTTTGCGGAGCCCTCCGATGAATTTGAAAGCCTCGGGCGTAGAGCCCGGTCAGCGTCGCCTGAACGGACTGCAAACTACGGGCCGCGAATATAGGTCTCTTAGCGAAGTGGAATTCAACACGAAGCGGACAAATGACGTCGCGATCAGCATGCGCGACGGCACGAAGCTGCTTGCCGATTTGTTTCAGCCGGATGCTGGCTGGCGACGATTTCCGGCGCTTCTTTCCGCATCGCCGTATCCCCGGCAGATTCAGGATTTCGGAGTGCCGCTTGGTTTTCTGGAAGCAGGCGCGTCCGATTTTTTTGTTCCGCGCGGTTACGTTCACCTGATCGCAAATGTCCGCGGGACGGGCGGATCTGAGGGCACCTGGACATTCATGGATCAGCAGGAGCGCGATGATCTGTTCGATCTGGTGGAGTGGGCCGCGGCACAACCGTGGTGCGACGGCAATGTGGGAATGCTGGGCATCAGCTACTTTGCGATGACGCAGCTTACTGCCGCGGTGACTCAGCCGCCTCATCTGAAGGCCATCTTTCCCGTCGCAGCGACCGACGATCCCTACGATGCGACATGGCACAACGGGCTACTTAGCTCCGGATTCATCTCTGCGTGGTTGCCGGCCATAGGAATAATGGCTGCTCGAGACCCGCAGATGTGGCGCAAGGAGTTCTTCGCAATAGTCAAAGATTTGTTTTCGCTACCGCAAGTACACAAACGGATGGAGCACGTGAATGGCGAAGCTATTACGGCCGTGCTGAAGAAATTCATGAAGGGCCATTACAGCGAAGAGCCATTTGGACGGCTCTGGCGGGAGATGTGCGTCGAGCATCCCACGCATGATGCTTTCTGGGATGAACGTGATCAGAACGCGCGACTCGGCAGCGTGAACATTCCCGTCTATCTTGGCTGCGATTGGGACAACGTGCCCATGCATTTGCTGAGCACGTTCAAGGCTTGGCGAGCACTTGCCCATAATTCTAATGTGCGAGTGGCACTATTGCCGCCAGGCAGCCTCACGTGGCCGTGGGAATGTCTGCATTACGAAGCTCTTGCTTGGTACGATCACTGGCTGAAGGGGCGCGACACTGGAATCATGGAGGGCGCGCCAATCCGGTACACGGTTCCGGAGTCCGATGGCTGGCGAACGTCCGCAAAGTGGCCGCCAGCGGAAAGCAAATTGACAGCGTTTGCTTTGCGCGCGGACGGGCTGCTCAGTGAAGCGGAAGGCGCCACCGGTTCTCGGACTTATATTTATTTGCCGGCAGATTCCGGGCGCCCCAAGAATGCGAATCCGCCTGAACTCCCGCAGTCACTTGTGTGGGAAACGGCGCCGATGTCTGAGAATTTTGATTTCGCTGGAGACATTGAACTTCAACTGGACGCGACGAAGACAGCTTTCGATACCGGCTGGATCGCGGTTCTTTTTGATGTTCCGCCAGTTGGTGAACCAATTCCGATCAGTGCAGGATGGCTGAGGGCGTCGCTATCGCGTGTGGACGAGGGAAAAAGCAAACCAGGGGCACCCGTTCTGGACTGCCGCACATTCATTGCTGTTCCCGTTGGCGAGCGGGTTGTGTATAGGATGCCGATTGTCCCGAATGCCCGCCGAATCGCGGTAAAGCATCGTTTGCGACTCGTTCTTGCATCGGCGGACGAAGGGCATAAGGATCTGGCCCTGCTAGGGTTCAACCACACCGTCGTGCGCGAAGCGAGCGTCAATACCATCTACAGTACGTCACGCCTAATTCTGCCGGTGCTGGGGCAGCAGAAAGCTGATTTACGGCAAATCTGATTGTTGCGAAATTCTGGCACCATCAGGCTTCGTTGTGAATCAGCGGCCTGTGACGCGGACTGATCTTATTTCGGTTTGCGAGCGAGGGTTTCAGCAGTGAAAATTGCAAGCTTTCTGAAGAGCGGCTCGGCGAGCGCTTCTTTTTTCTCGGGTGGAAGTTTCAAGTGCTGCTCAACTTCGGATTCCAGGTCATGAAGTTCTTTTGAGGGCGCGGTTTCCGCGAGCCGCCGGAAAAGTAGCTGGTGCGCTCGCTTCCGTTCCATCACTTCGAGTCCATCTAGAATCTGGCGATGCGAGGTGCCTTCCCAAATCGCGAGGATCATCGCTTCGCGCAGCCAGCGTTCCGCGCCGTATTCGGCCAAGACGCCCAGACCGCCGTGCACTTCCATCGCCCATTTGGCGGTGTCTACTGCGAACTCGGCCGTCCAGTATTTCGCGAGATGCGCCACTAACCGGAAGAGATGATAGCGATCGGAGTATGGGGCGCGCTCCATCCACACTTCGTTCAGAAGCTGAACCGATTCCCACGCGAGCGCAAACGCGGATCGTAGCGCATTCAGCCGATTCTCGAATTGATGGTGAAGCAGCGGGTGATCGAGAATCGGTTTGCCGAACGCAGCGCGGTGCTCGGCATACGTAAGCGCATCCGCCATAGCGCGTTGCGCCACCGCGACGCTGACCACGCTATTCGCTACGCGGGACAGGTTCAATACTTCGAGAATCAGATAAATTCCTGCGTCAGCCGAACCGAGCAGGTAGCCTTCGCTCTCTTTCAGTTCTACTTCTCCGGTGGGAACGGAGCGGGTAGCGATCTTGTCTTTAAGGCGCCGGATGAAGTAGTTGAGCCCGCCATCTTCGCGGTAACGCGGGACGAGGAAGAGTGCCAGGCCGCGCACACCTGCCGCAGCTTCTTCAGGACGCGCAGCAACAACGGCTAGTTCTGCGCCAACATTACTTGTGAAATATTTTTCACCAGTGAGAAGCCAGCGATCGCCGGCGGGCCGCGCGATTGTTTCGACCGCGGCTCCCAAGTCCGAGCCGCCTTTGATCTCCGTCATCCAGGTGGCGCCCTGCCACACGGAATCGTCCTTGCGCGTAAGCTGAGGCAGAAAGCGATTTCGCAAATCGGCGCTACCATATTTCGCGAGAGGCACCGCGGTGCCGAGCGACACCGTGTAAGGACAGCAGATGCCCGGATCGTAAAACGAAATGCCGTACATCAAGAGATACGTTGGAATCAGAGATTTTTCTTCGAGAGCGCGCCAGATGACGCCGGCCCGGTAACCTCTTCTCAGAATGGTTTGATATTCGCGAGGGTAGAGAATTTCATCGACGCGTTTTCCGAGGCGATCGAACATACGCAGCCACGGCGTTCCGGCGCGGTCGATCGCGTTTGAAATCGCGACGCCTTCGTTTTTCCACCAAGCCTCTTCGGAATCGAGAACATCGCGATGCGGAACATCCTGAAGTCTACTCTGCAGAAAGCTAAGCGGAGAACGAAGCGCGTCGAAAGTTTTCATTTCCCCGGCATGTTAGGTGGGCAACACGGACGCGTCAAGTCGACGAAGCTCGAGTCCGGAACCGGGGCGCAAAAAAATTTACCGGACATGCGGCTTGGGGGGGGCATTGCCACATGTCCGGTAAAGGTTGTTGGCTTTACATCCCGGTTCCGACGTAGCTGTCTTCGGCAGCGACGACGCCGATGTTCGGCATTTCCGTCTTTACTTTCACTGGCTCGAGAGTCGGCTTCTTCGCACCCTTGGCAAGAAATGTAAGCTCGTATTGGTGTTTCAAGCTGAAGCTTAGATCTTGCAAGTACGGTGCGATATCAATCGGGCTTCCGATACCGAGGTAATAGGTGGAACCGCCCGTTTTCTGTGCAAGCATATCCAGGCCAGTTTGCCCCAGGTTGCCGCGGAAGAAGCCGCGGCCCACGCGTCCTGCTCCCGGCGTATAGATCGAATAGACGATGAACCCGCCACGTTGCGCGCGGTCAACCGCTTCCTGGAGGTAGGGATTGGTGAATGGACCGCCACCGAGAACATCGATTCCGCTGGTGATCATCAAGATCTCGCGGCGATCTTCGCTTACTGGCCACCTCTTCATCAGGTCTGAGAGTGACAAGTAAGGGCTCGTGTATGAAACGGCTCCGATCGGCAACCGTAGTGATTTCGCGGCCGCGTCATGGTCCTTGGTCAAGTTCTGAACGGTGAGTACCGTGCCGTTTCGCATATACCCTATGCCAATTGCGGTCGTATCCGGTTGCTCTTGGATGAATTTCTCCAAGCTGCGAAACTGCAGGCCAAGGGTGGCTCTCGAAGTATCATCGATCAAGATGAAAAGTTGCAGTCCTGCCCGGTCTCCCTGCAACGGCACCCAGCTTGTCACTGCATTCTGCTTGTCGCGTTGAAACACCTTCACATCGGCTGGTCCTACCGCTGGGACCTGCCCGCCGTTGTGCCGCGGCTTCACCGTCACCACCATGTGCACGGGCACTTCGTTTGACGAGTCCGACTTTTTGTCGTCAGACGCCGGCGTTGGTGCAGAAATCATACCCAGAAAAACTAGAATCACTGCCAGGCCTAACGAATAATTCCTTATGAGTTTTTTTTCTATGTTTAAGCTGCGCATCGTCTATCCTTCTTCTCAGAGTCTGAGAGTTCAGCTGGCGCTGGCATCGTTCCTGCTGCTGCCTGCGTCGCCAGCCGAATCACAACGTTTCTCCCCTAATGATGAGACGCGCTCGCGGAGATCTTGGATACGGCCACACTCGCCTCTAAAATTAACAATACAAATCACTTGCAAGAAATCGGCGCGATGGCGCATGTTCTACCAGCCCTTTCTCGCGGATCGGACCGCTGGAAGAGTTCACAAAGAGGCTAGCTAATAGTGGAAGACGAATCAAAATGTCCGGTGAGCGGAAAACGGAAGTACGCAACCGAGGGTGAAGCTCTCGCGACGGCCGCGCACCAGATCGCAACTGCCAACGCGCCAAAGGAACTTCGCGCCTATCGTTGCTCGTGGTGTGATGCTTGGCACCTGACGAAAAATGCCGGAAAGACCGGGAAGGATCGTAGATAGCCGGAAATCGGAGACGACACAAATAAGAGGAGGGCTTGGCATGAAGAAACAGATGACTACTTTCGTGTTGGTGGCCGTTTTCGCTTTTGCCGGCGTCGCTGCACGCTCCGGAGCGAATACGTTCGCGAGCGTTCATCCCGATGTGCGAGAACAGCTGGTGGGAAGTTGGAGCCTCGCTTCTCGGGTGTCGACGCTTTCGAACGGGGAAGTGCTGCCCGATCGCGGACTCGCCACGACGCCGAAGGGCCTTCTTATTTACGATCGAACCGGACACGTTGCAGCACAGCTTTCGCGGCAGGGGCGAACGGTCGAAATGATTGGAGAAGAATGCCAGGAGGCGGCAAAAATTCACGGGACAAATGACACGGCGCAAACCGTGCTTGGGTACGACGCATATTTTGGGACGTTCGCGGTGAATGAGAAGGAAGGCTTCGTTATCCATCATCTGGAAAGCGCGCTGTTTCCGGGTGACGTCGGGAAAGACATCAAGCGGAACTTCACGATTTCTGGTGACACGCTCACGATAAAATTCAACACGACGACAGCAGATGGCAAGCCGGTCACAAGGACATTGGTTTGGGAGCGGATGAAGTAAAGGCGCACGAAGTTAACTGACGCCGCAGACCAAAATAATTTGCCACGCAATCACGTAGCTCAGGTCCCGTTCTGACCCTATTTCGACCGGAACTGATCTGGGGCCATCGCCTCGCGGCATAGGGCACCGCCGCGTTCCTGATACACTTTCGCCGATGAATTTTGGCTTCGAAATTCTCGCAACAGATCCCAGCGGTGCGCGACTTGGGCGCTTGACTACGCCGCACGGAGTAATTGACACGCCGGCGTTCATGCCCGTGGGAACAGCGGCCACCGTGAAAGCGCAGACGCAAGAAGATCTCGAAAATCTCGGCGTGCAGATACTGCTCTCGAATACTTATCACCTTTATCTTCGCCCCGGACATGAACTGATTCGCTCGATGGGAGGACTGCACAAATTCATGGCCTGGCCGCGCGCGATACTCACCGATTCAGGCGGCTACCAGGTGTTCAGCTTGAGCGAATTGCGCAAGGTGACGGACGAAGGCGTCACATTTCGCTCGCATCTCGATGGGTCCGAACATTTTCTTTCGCCCGAGAAAGCGCTCGAGATTGAAATTGCGCTGGGGGCCGACGTCATCATGGTTCTCGACGAGTGCATCGAAGCGCCTTCGACCGAAGCGCGCGCACGCGAAGCGGCCGGACGCACACTCACCTGGGCGCGACGATCCCGCGATTATTTCGAGCAGCATGGCGATGCTGCACGGCAGGCGCTTTTCGGAATTGTGCAGGGCGGTACGTATGAAGGGCTGCGCCGCGAAAATGCCGACGCGCTCGTCGCTCTCGATTTTCCCGGCTACGCAATCGGCGGACTTGCGGTGGGCGAGCCGCACGAGACAACCTGCGCGATGACGCAAGCGGCAGCTTCGCGTTTGCCTGCGAACAAACCCCGTTATTTGATGGGCGTTGGTAAACCAGAACAGCTGGCCGATTACGTGAGCCTCGGAATTGACATGATGGATTGCGTGCTGCCCACGCGCAGTGCGCGCCATGGCTGCCTATTCACTTCGCAGGGACGGCTGCTCATCAAGAACACGCGCTACGCAAACGATCAGCGGCCCATAGACGAAAAATGTCAATGCGCCGTTTGCCGCCGGTATTCACGTGCATATTTGCGGCACCTTTATTCCTCTGGTGAGGCGCTTGCAGGCATCTTGAACACCCACCACAACATCTACTTTTACCTTGACATCATGCGTCAAATTCGCGAGGCTATCCGTTTTGGAAAGCTCGAAAGATTCCGCTCTGACCTTCAGGCACGCCTCAAAGGGCAAAATTAAGGTGGGCTGGGCGCGGGAAGAAGCGGGGCAGCATCTTCTGTGAGCGAATTGAGCCTGCCGGCCACGGCAGGTGACGACCCGCCTGGGCGGGAAAGGCGAAAATGATCGTCGAAGTCGGAGTGATGTGTTCGGGGACTCTGCTCCTCCTGGCGCAAGCCTCGGCGCAGCCCAGCGGAATAGCACTTTTTCTCCCCTTAATCCTCATAATGGTCATTTTTTACTTCTTGATGATCATGCCCGCACAGCGGCGCCAGAAGAAGGTCGCCGAAATGCTTCGTAACCTGAAGACTGGCGACAAAGTCATCACCAACGGCGGGATTTACGGGACGATCGTGGGTCTGGACGATGATTCCGTCCAGCTGCGCATCGCCGAACAAGTGAAAATCAAAGTATCGCGCGCCGCTATTGCAGGATTGCAAGCGGAACCCCCGAAGGAGACTTAACCAGCCAGCATGAGTTCCGATCTCAGGTGGAAGTTCATTCTTATCGCGATCATCATCCTGCTCTGCATTTTCGGCGTCGTCGGGATGCCGGAATTTCCGACGTCTGCCAACCAGTTGAAACAGAATCTTGCCGACCGCATCAAGCTGGGGCTCGATCTTAAAGGCGGCAGCCACCTCGTCCTGCAGGTGCAGGTGGACGAAGCCATCGGCCAACGGTGCGACGAGACGATTGACGCATTGACGAAACAGCTGCACGAAAAAAACGTCAACGTGGGTGAAACTCGCCGCGTGGACGACACTCACATTCTGGTGCGCAACATTGACTCGGCCGCGTTGTCAACCTTCCGCGATATCGTCGCCAACCAGTTCCCCGATTGGGGCATGTCTCCCGCGCCCGGCGAACAGAATGGCTACCTTCTCACCCTGAAGCCTTCGATCGTGGCGGATATTCGCCGCAACGTGATGGATCAATCGCTGGACACGATTACTCGACGCATCAACGCACTGGGCTTGACGGAGCCGACGATTGCATTCACCGGGCGTGGGGACAATGAAATTCTGGTTCAGCTTCCCGGCGAAGCGGATCCTACTCGGGCGAAATCCGTGATTCAGGCGACGGGGCAGCTCTCGTTGAACCTGGTGGTCGACGAGCAGACATATCCATCTGAAGCGGCCGCGCTCGCTGGGCACGGTGGCGTCTTGCCGCCGGGCACCGAAGTCGTTCCGGGCAAATCGAGCGCTCAGCCTGGTCAGCCATCGCAAACGGTCTATTACATTCTCAATCGAGCTCCCATCGTGACGGGGCAGGACCTGCGAAGCGAGAGCATCAGTCCCGCCTCGAATTTTCCGGGACAGTATCAGGTGGATTTCAAGCTTTCTACCGCGGCGGCCAGCCGCTTCGGTCCCTTCACTGAAACCAACCTCGGGCACCGGATGGCGATCGTCCTGAATCATCAGGTGTATTCAGCGCCGACGATCAACGGGCGCATCGACGATTCAGGAATGATCGAATCCTTTTCGCAAGATACTGCGCAGGACCTGGTGCTCGTACTCCGCGCCGGCGCGCTCCCTGCTTCGATTAAATATCTCGAAGAACGCACAGTGGGCCCCTCGCTCGGAGCCGATTCGATTCGCCAAGGCGTTCGCGCATCGATTGCGAGCCTTGTGGTGGTGATGATTTTTCTGGTGATCTATTACCGGCTGAGCGGTGTCAATGCAGTTGTGGCGTTGATACTGAACCTGATCATACTGATCGCCTTCATGGCCTATGCAGGAGCTGTCCTCACGCTTCCGGGCATTGCCGGCGTGATTTTGACTATCGGCATGGGCGTGGATTCCAACGTTCTTGTTTTCGAGCGCATCCGCGAAGAATTGCGGAATGGCAAGGCCCCGGCTTCGGCGGTGGCCCTTGGCTTCGATCGCGCATTTCTCACGATTATCGATACGCACGTGACGACAATCGTTTCGGCCATCTTCCTCTTCCTCTTTGGAACCGGGCCGGTGCGGGGATTTGCGGTCACGTTAGTCATAGGTTTGCTCGCCAACGTGTTTACTTCGATTTACGTCTCGCGAGCCATTTTCGATTACCACCTGGCGCACATGGAACGGCAGGCGGAACTAAGTATTTAGTGGTATTTGGGCTGAAGGCGAAGCCGGGAACAAACTCCGGCAGCCCGGTGTCCAATTAGGACGGATAGGATTCGATGGAATTTTTTAAGGGCGTAAACGTCGACTGGATGGGGAAGGCGAAGTACTTCGTTGCCCTGTCGCTAGTCCTGCTGGCAGTGGGATGGGCCTCGATTCTGAAGAATGGGGGCCTACGGTACGGAATCGACTTCCGTGGCGGCACGCTGGTGTATGTGCGGTTTGCTGGGACGCCGCCGATCGATCAGATTCGAAAGGGATTGCAGTCAGCCGGTCTTGCCAATAGCACCATTCAGTCCATCAGCGATATCGGGAACTCGGCGTCGCAGCGCGACGTCGTGATCGGCCTCGAGCAAAAGGGCACGGGCGATGAGTCGCTCGATGCTGGCAAGGATGCAATTCTCAACGTACTGCACAAGACTTTTGGGACTGACACCTCCGGCAAACAAGATTTTAATTCCATCACCGCACCGGCGCTTGCGGATTACCTCACCACGAAAGACCCGCTGACTCTAGGCACGAATGCCGGCGATCGTTACAAAGAGCTGGCGCGACGGCTGATAGACGCCCGCGATAAAGATCAGGGCGGCATCGTGACGAGCTTCGATCAATTGAAAAGCGCGCCAGGCGTTACACCACAGGTGGTCAATGCGTTGACCAGCGGCTTCTCCCTGGGCAATTTCACGATTCGAAATGTGGAGATCGTCGGCCCGAAGGTGGGCGCTCAGCTGCGGCGCCAGGCGGTGCTCGCTACGCTCTATGCGTTGCTGGGGATGTTGGTATATATTGCATTTAGGTTTGAGTGGATCTACGGAGCTGCCGCGGTAATTGCCGTCTTCCACGACGTGCTGATTACGCTGGGCTTTTTCTCGCTTTTTCATTACGAGATTTCGCTCACTGTGATCGCGGCATTGCTCACTCTGGTTGGCTATTCTATGAACGATACGATCGTGATTTTCGACCGCGTGCGGGAAAATCTGCGGTTGATGCGGCGCGAGCCTTTCGCGGCGATCGTGAATAAGTCCATTAATCAAACTCTTTCTCGTACCATTCTAACCAGCGGCTTAACTTTCCTGACCGTGGTGGTGCTGTACCTCATGGGCGGGGAGGTACTCCGTGCTTTCGCTTTTGCCATGGTGGTGGGAGTTGTGGTAGGAACGTACTCCAGTTTCGGAATCGCAGCCCCTATCGTTGTGGTTTGGAATAAGTACCGGGGTCAGGGAGCAGCCATTAGCGCCGGATCCGCAGCCGAAAAGCGCGTGGCGGCAGCCGCAAGGAGGTAGTAGTTATGTTTGATGATCTTGTAGTCTCCAGTGCGAATCCGAAGCGCACGAATTCCTGGTGGACGGTGATGCTCTCCAGCGCCGTCCAGGTGGGAATCGTGATTGTGATGATTCTGATCCCTCTGATCTATACGGAAGCGCTCCCCAAGGAAACGCTTACCACGTTCCTGGTAGCGCCGGCGCCGCCACCGCCACCACCGCCGCCCGCTCAAGTGATTCAGCGCGTGGTGAAGCCTGTGGTGCGCCTGATTCACAATGGGCAGATGATGGCGCCAACCGTCATCCCTAAGAAAGTGGCGATGATTAAGGAAGAAGAATTGCCGCCGGACATCGGTTCCGTGGGCGTCACGGGCGGCGTTCCTGGTGGAGTCGCGGGTGGTTCTGCCGGCGGAGTTCTCGGCGGAATTATCGGAGGCGTAGGTTCGAATATGCCGCCTCCGCCGAAGGCGACCCCTGCACGCATCCGCGTAGGCGGCAACGTGCAAGCCGCGAAGATGGTCCGGCAAATTATGCCGGTCTATCCTCCGATCGCGAAGACCGCGCACATCGCGGGTACAGTCGTTCTTCATGCCGTCATCGCCAAGGACGGCTCGGTAGAAGACCTTCAGTATGTCTCCGGTCCTCCGCTGCTGATGAAGTCAGCGATGGATGCCGTGAAGCAGTGGCGCTATCAGCCGACGCAGCTGAACGGCGATCCGGTGGAAGTGGACACAACGATTTCCGTCGTATTTACATTAGGCGGGTAAGCAGGGCTCGGCTCAGCCCTGCGCTTGGGGGGACGGAGCCGGTTTGAAGAGATTTGCCGACCGGCAGAATCTGGGCTGCCGCGATCGTTAGGGAATGGAGGAGGAGCAACTCTATGTTTTCGACGTTACTGTGGGCGAACGCGATTTTGTTTCAGCAGCAGCAGGAGGTTGGCTGGGATCTGGTGACCATGTGGCACAACATGGGCTATCCGGCCAAGACCGTAGTCGCAATTCTTTTCATCATGTCCGCGTGGTCGGTGGGCATCATGATTGACCGTGCACTGATGTACAGCGCGGCGCGCAAGCAGTCCCGCGTATTCGTACAGCAGGTAGCCGGCGCGTTGAAGGACAACAAGCTCGACGAAGCCATTTCGATTGCCGAGCGCAACAAGAAGAGCCACATCGCCAAGGTGGTCGCCACCGGGCTTTCTGAATTCCAGGCGGCGTCGGCGCAAGTGAGCGATGAAGAAGTGATCGAAGCGGCGAAGCGCGGACTGGAGCGCTCGGTCGCTATCGTTCACGCGGAAATGAAGCGCGGCCTCTCCGGTCTTGCCACGATCGGTTCGACGGCGCCATTCGTCGGATTGTTCGGCACCGTGATGGGCATCATCAACGCGTTCAAAGGCATTTCGGCGTCGAAGGCAACCGGTCTATCGGCGGTCGCCGGCGGTATCGCTGAAGCCCTCGTCACCACCGCTCTCGGTCTACTCGTAGCCGTGCCGGCCGTGTGGACGTTCAACTATTTCACAAACAAAGTGGAAGCATTCGACGTGGAGATGGACAACTCCTCGATGGAGCTGATCAACTACTTCATTACTCGTCGAGGCGGAAAGAAGTAACATGGCTTACAAACCAAAGGCACCGCCGGTGATGGCATCACCCAACGTGATTCCGATGGCGGACATCATGCTGGTGCTGCTCATCATCTTCATGGTGGTCACGCCCATGTTGCAGAAAGGCGTGTCGGTGGACATGGCCAAGGTGAACAACGCCGAAGACATGCAAAACGCCGACAAGGATGACGCGATCATCCTGGCAGTGACCCGCGACGGCAAGATGTATCTCGGGAGCAAACAGATCGCGCTCTCCGAGATTACTACCTCCGTGAAGGACCAGATCGCCAATCGTCTGGATAAGACCGTATTCGTACGGTCCGATGCCCGCGCGAAATACGGCGATGTGGTGAAGGCCGTGGACGAAGTTCGCTCGGCCGGCGTCGACAACCTCGGTCTGCTGACCGAGAAAAATCAAAAAGGCGGGGCAGCTCCTCCGCCGCCACCGGGAACAGCCGGCGGCACGGACTAGCTGAGGGGCGTTCAAGGAGTTTCCAATGGGGATGGCAGTTGGTGGAAATAAAGGTTCGATGTCGGAACCGAACATCGTTCCTCTGATCGATGTGCTTCTCGTGCTCATCATCATTTTCATGGTGATCACGCCGACTACTCCGCACGGTCTCGACGCTCTCGTTCCTCAGCCGGCGCCGCCGAATGCTCACGAAGATCCGGCGTTACTGGCGAAGACGATCGTCGTGCAGGTGACCGCGGGCGGAGACGTGATGATCAACCAGGACAAGACGTCTTGGGATGAGCTCGGTCCGCGCCTGGAAGATATTTTCAAACAGCGCGCCGAAAAAGTGGCGTTCGTGAAGGGCGACGACGCCGTCGAATTCGCCCAAGTCGCTCGCGCCATCGATATCATGCGCGGCTCGGGCATCGAGAAAGTCGGGCTCATCACCGCCAAGGTGGAAGCGGGCCAGTAGTTCGTTTCCTCGTGAACGTCTGAACGCCGGGCTAAGATTTCCCTGCCCGGCGCAGCCCATCGTCAAGGAGATAGGGATGCAGCGGAAGCCCCACACAGGGATTCTTTTGGCCGCCGTCGTTATTGCGGCGCTCGCTTCGGGAGCAGGTTGCGACAAGCTTCGCGCTCGAGACAAACTGAATAAAGGTGTACAAGCCTTCAAAGGCGGCCAATTCGATCTCGCCGTCGAAGATTTCAAGCAGGCCAAGGATCTTGATCCCAACCTGACGAACGCCCGCCTCTACCTGGCCACCGCCTACGCAAACCAGTACATTCCAGGCGCGCCTTCGGACGACAATGTCCGCATGGGCCAACAGGCGATTGCGGAATTTCAGCAGGTGCTGGACAAGGATGCCAATAATCTCTCTGCCATCGACGGTATCGGCTCGATCGTCTACAACATGGGCGGCACCCCGTTCGATGCCAAGAAGCTGGAAGAATCGAAGACATATCACGAGCGCCACATCGCGCTCAAGCCGCAGGATCCAGAGCCTTACTACTGGATGGGCGTGATCGATTGGTCCCTGGCCTATCGCGGCAACAAAGATATGCGCGAGGAGTACAACAAGACGGCGAAGAAGCAGATCAAAGATACCGATCCGATGCCGCCCGCTCTCGCCGCCCAGTTCCAGCAGAAATATGGAGCGATTGTCGACGAGGGCATCAAGAACTTGCAGATGGCCACCGACCGCCGTCCGGATTACGACGACGCGATGGCCTACTTGAACCTCCTTTATCGCCAGAAAGCGGATATGGAGACCACTGCGGATGCTCGCAACAATGATCTGAAAATGGCAGACGATCTGGTCGACAAGGTGAAGGCCATCAAGCAGAAGAAAATGACGGCGGCCCCCACTACTTAGCAGCGTTCGTTTTTCGAATCTTCGCCACCGGTAAGATAAACTAAACGGCGGGCTCCAAAGCCCGCCGTATTTTTTTGCGGCACGGAGGGCAAGTTGATGTCGGGCGAAAGGGGAGCGCGATTCGCGAGTTTTCTGGGCATCGCCGTGTTCCTCGCCGCGATAATTCTGGCAGCGGGATATTTCTCTGCACCAACGGGCGCCGGTCAATCGAAGATCGCGGCGTTGCCCGTCATTTCCGATCCCTGGTCAGCGTCGCAAACGATTGAGGCCCCGGATCTCGTCAAAGAACTCGGGCTATCGAAAGGCGAACCCGGCGAATCGAAAAGCGCCGCGAAGCCGATTGTCGTGTGCGTCGGTTTTCGACCGCTTTATATGGGCGCTCACGTGCCGGGTGCCGTGTTTCATGGCGCCGCGCAGTCCGAGCAGGGGCTCGCCGATCTGAAACGATGGGCGCAAGGCATCCCACGCAACACGAACCTGGTCGTTTACTGCGGCTGCTGTCCGCTCGATCATTGCCCCAACCTTCGTCCGGCTTTCACCGCGCTTCGCGACTTGGGCTTTGCGAATTTGCGCGTGCTACTTCTTCCGCACGATTTCGCAACCGATTGGGTGGAAAAAGGCTACCCGATGGAAAAGGGCGCCGAGAAATATTCGAAGGCGCATCGGTAAGTCCCCTGCTCAAGGCTTCGAGCCTGCCAGAGCCTGACATCTTTTCGCTTCGCACCCGCATCCCTTAGAATGGGTGCGGCTGAATTCACGGACCGCGATACGCGATATTAGATATCAAGGGAACGAATGAAGCACAAAACCAGCGATCTCCCTCCAAAGGCCCTGATCGCAGCCGGCTTCCTGGCGTGCGTCTGCATCGCCTTGCCCGCATCCCTTCACGCTCAATCCGCTCCGGGGCCGATTCATCCTCCCCCCGCGGACTCGCAGTCGTCCGATGGCTCTTTGGCGCCGCCTCCTCCGCCGGTGAAGCAGTATCCTCCGCAGAAGAAAGAAAATCTGGTTGGCTCGTGGAGAATTAATCCTGACGAAAGTGACGACGTGCACCAAAAAATCGAGGAGGCGCGCAATCGCAGCGGCAGCAACAATCCGAATCCGGGCAACGGCGGCGGCGGAAACGGTCCTTATCCCGGCAGTGGCGGTGGCAACGGTCCCTACGGCCGGCCCACCAATTCTCCGTATCCCGGCGGTGGTTCGCCATACCCGGGCAATGGGGGCGGCAACGGCCCCTCCGGGCGGCGCGGAGGCATGGGGGACCCGACCAATTACGAAGATCGCCAGCAGCTTCAGGATCTGATTGAACCGGCCACATCACTCAGCTTCGTGCAAAAGGAAAACGAAGTGGACGTCACGGATGATCAAGGCCGCAAGCGCATCTACTTGACCGACAACCGCCACCCGCAAAAATCCAAGGATGCGAACTATCAGGAATCGTCCGCGCACTGGGAAGGAGCGCGCCTCGTCTCCGAAGAAAAGGGCCTGCACGGCGGCAGAATCACGCGCACCTACGAACTCACTCCTGACGGCAAGCAACTCAACGAGAGCGTTCGCCTCGACAATAGCCACACGGGCTTGCTCACGGTACGCTACGTCTTCGACGTCTCATCATCCTCAACGCCAACGATAGCGCCCGCCGCGAAGTAATTCAAACCTTTCTCGAAGTTCAGTTGGTTTCAGTTTGTCGAGCCACCGGCTGCGATTCCGTTCGGAACCAGCGAAAGAGAAGCGTCGCAGCGAAACCGCCGCCAATCTGCGCGAGTATGAATCCCGGCACATCCTGCGGCCGGATGCCCGCAAACGTGTCGCTCAGCGCACGACCGATTGTCACCGCCGGATTCGCAAATGATGTGGACGCGGTGAACCAGTACGCCGCGGTAATGTAAGCTCCCACTGCAAATGCCACCGTGTCCGGGCGCCGTTTCGCGCATCCCCATATCACGCACATCAATCCGAACGTCGCGACGAATTCGCTGAAAAGCTGCGCCGCTCCGCTTCGCGCATGCTGCGAGAGCGAGACGACAGGCAGCGTGAACATACCGTGCGCGACGATCGCTCCGCCCATCGCTCCCAGCACTTGCGCCCCTATGTAGCCCGGCGTTTCTTTCCAGCCCATGCCGCCCTCGAGCGCATCGCTCAGCGTCACCACCGGGTTGAAGTGCGCCCCCGATATCGGGCCAAACGCCAATATCAGCGCTACAAGCGCAGCACCTGTCGCAATCGTATTCGCCAGAAGTGCAATCGCCACGTTTCCGCCCGCAAGGCGTGCCCCCATGATTCCCGAGCCGATCACGGTCGCCACTAGGAATCCGGTTCCGAGAAATTCCGCCGCCAGCCGTTGTCCAAGCGCCGCTTTCACTTTTGCCCGATCCGATCGATTTCCCGCTTGGTCGCCAGCTTGTCGAGACTTGCCAGCGGCAAACTCAGGAACAATCCGATGCGGCGGTCGAGCGTCACAAAAGCATCGCGAAACGCGCGCTCCAGCGTCTCCTGGTCCTCGCCCGCGTTTCCGGGGTCGGGAATTCCCCAGTGCGCCGTCATTGGCTGGCCAGGCCACACTGGGCATGTTTCCTTGACCGCCGAATCGCAAAGCGTGAACACGAAGTCCATTATTGGTGCTCCGTGAGCCGCAAATTCGTCCCAACTCTTGCTGCGAAATGCATCGGTTGAAATTCCCGCCGTCTGCAGTTGCCGTATGGCGAACGGGTGGACCACGCCGTGCGGATGGCTTCCCGCGCTGTACGCGGTAAACCGCGGCTTCCCTTTGTGGTTCAATATTCCTTCCGCCAGAATCGACCGCGCTCGATTCCCCGTGCACAGGAAAAGCACATTGTAGTGTCCGGTCATTGTCAGCATTCCTTGGGTCAGTAGTCCTTGGCCATTAGTCCTTCGCTGCGCAGCAAGACGACCCGCAGCAGGGTTGTTCCGAACCGCTTTTTGCGCTCGCCGGCTTTTTCGCTCGAATAAACGCGCTCGCGAACTTGCCTTCCACGTGCGGTGCCACCGCATCCACGTCGATCCCCTGCGCCGTCAGGAATTGCCGCGCGTCCGCTACGCTGTAGACGCGGGTCGGCTCGATTTCGATATCTTCGAATCCTGCCGCTGCGAGCTTCGTCCGGTATTCCGATTCGTCGAGGGCGCCGGCTACGCAACCCACCCACAACTCCACGCTCCGCCGAATCTCGGCAGGAACAGTTCCGCGCACCACCACGTCAGAAACCGCAAATCGCCCTTCCGGCCGCAGCACCCGGAATGCTTCCCGCAACACGCGGTCTTTGTCACCTGATAAATTGATCACGCAATTCGAAATCACCACATCCACAGAATTTTCCGGCAGCGGTATGTTTTCGATCTCGCCTTTCAGGAATTCCACGTTCTCCACTCCCGCCTCCCGTTGATTCTCTCCCGCCAGTGCCAGCATCTCGTCAGTCATGTCCAGACCGTACGCTCTTCCCGTTGGCCCCACGCGTTTCGCGGAAAGCAGAACGTCGATCCCCCCACCGGATCCCAGATCGAGCACAGTTTCTCCCGCGTTTAGCTGCGCCAGCGCCGTAGGATTCCCGCATCCAAGCGAAGCAGCCACCGCAGCGGCCGGCAACCCCGCCACCTCGTTCGTCGCATAGAGATTGCTCGAGATCGGATCACAGCAGGGAGTCGCGGCTGTTGAACACCCACACTCGGACGGTGCTCCCCCCGCGGGCTTGCCGCCGGAATTCTGAACCACGCGCTTCGCCGCCTCGCCATATCTCGCTTTCACAACGCCCTTGATGCTTTCATTCGCCATCGCTTCCTCCTCGGCTCATTGAGTCGATATCCATTGAATATTGACGATATTCGATGATGTGAGCGGAAAATATCCGCAACATGCCATCCTTGCTGATTACACATCCATGATTAAGCGTGCAGCGTTGGGAAATTCGCCCAGGCAATTCCGGTTCACGCGGTAGTACATAAACGTTCCGCGCCGCTCCGACTGCACGAAGCGCGTGTCCCGCAGAATCTTCAAATGGTGCGAAATCGTCGGCTGCCCGATCGGGAAGTGCTTCACGATGTCGCATACGCACACCGCCCCGCGGTTCGCCGCCAGCAAATTCAAAATCCGAATCCGCGTCGGATCAGCCAGGGCCTTGAACCACCCTGCATACTCTCGCGCCCGCCCCCGGCTGAGCTTCGGCCCTGCGTCAGTCCTGCAGCACTCCCCGCTGCCATTCGCACAATCAGTCGTGCAAGTTCTCTTCTGCGCCATCGAATCAGCCGCCTCTCGATTTCTGCTCGCATTTGAGCCTACTCTATTCATCGACAATCGTCAATGAATAATTAGCCGAGTTTATCAGGATGCGGGAACAGCTTTTGTTGTGTGTGAAACTTAAACCACCGGCCAACCTGAGGATCCATTGTGAGGATGGTACGATTTCCCGTGATGAATCCTGCTGCCCTGTACTTTGCATCGGGTGATGCCCTCTATTCAGGGGGCGTCTTGCTCCTATTGGCAATCGTCTCCTCGCCGTACTTGAAACGTCGTTGGATGTTGTTGGCAAGAAACATCGCGTCCTGGTCTGCGCTTGCTCTCATGGTGATGGCCTGTCCGCCGCTTTCCTGGCTTGTGGGCGTGATGTTTTTGGCGCTATTTTCCGCCTGGTTTATCGCTTCAAACATTGCCAGGCCGTCCGCGACCTTGGTTAGATTGCGGTTGGGTGCCGCAATTGTGTTGTTTCTATCGGTTCTCACGCTTACCGCCTCAGAGCTTGCTCACCGGAAGATGCCGTTGATTACGGGACTGCCGAGCGACCACCTGGCCGTAATCGGAGATTCCATTTCCTCCGGCATAGACCTTCGTTCACCTGCGTGGCCGACTATCTTCCAGCAAATAACAGGCGTCCCAGTGAAAAACGTTTCTAAGCCGGGAGCCGGGGTGATCGACGGTCGAGCGATGGCCGAACGAATTACGCCAGACGATCGTATCGTCCTGATTGAGATTGGCGGGAACGATCTACTCTCTGGCACACCGTCGGTCGAATTTGGTCGAAACCTCGACCGACTTCTATCGAAGCTGGCCGTGCCCGAGCGCACAATTGTGATGTTTGAGTTGCCGCTCATGCCGAACAGGATTGCCTACGGTCGAATTCAGCGACGACTAGCGTCGAGATATGGTGTTTGGTTGATTCCCAAACACTATTTCGTCGAAGTGCTTGGTGGTTCCAATGCGACGTTGGACGGCTTGCATCTCTCCCGGAATGGAGTACGCCAAATGGCCTTGCTAGTGGCAAAGTTCCTCTCATCCGTCATGAAATCGACCGCGCCCTTGCCGAGGTCCTGGTTGGGCTCCGGATGGCTTGCAGAATCGACCTTCTGCTCATGAAGCCCAACGGACTCTCCGAACTCCCCAAAACGGACGGCCCGGAGCTTTTCGGCAGAAATGGCCGCGAGTGCCAATCGCCTCTGTAAACTGATCGCCACGTTGATCGAAGGGCTAGGCAGGTACTGGTTCTTGAAAGACGCGTTACATCTATGCTACCGTCACCATGGAGGTATCACGAAAGATGCTCGGACGCGGCAGTAGGAAGCGTCTCTTCCTAGGCGACGCGCCGCGAATTTCTAATCGTTACAGCGCGATTAGAAATAGTCGCAAGCTGCTGAAAACAAAAGGAGCAACCAATTTCTAATCGTTACAAAACGACGTTTTCGCAGCCGCCGCTTTTGCATCTCGCCGCGACAGTGCTAGTACGGAACTGCGGCACAAATCTACCTCCAAACCCGAGCGACTCGATTAAAATAGCCCCAGATTAAGCGGGCAAACACTATGGAACCAGCCCCCAAATCGTCGATTTCTCCAGCCGCAAGGCGTGCCGTAGATCTGCGCTTTGTCGAGTTGATGGACAAAGTCCGCCGGAACCGCCCGGGCGACGACCTCGAACTTCTCCGCCGCGCTTTTGATTTCGCCGCCGAGCAGCACAAGACGCAAACGCGGCTCTCAGGCGAGCCGTTCCTCTCGCATCCCGTGGAGGTGGCGCACCTGCTGGCGGATATGCGGCTTGACGTTACCGCCCTGTGCGCCGCACTGCTGCACGACGTCGTCGAAGACACCAAAATTCCGCTTTCGCAAATTGACGAAATATTCGGCGCAGACGTCGCGCGGCTGGTGGAAGGCGCCACGAAAATCAGCCGGCTCGACTTACTCGCACCGGAAGCGCGCCAGGCAGAGAACGTTCGCAAGATGCTGCTCGCCATGGTCAACGATGTGCGCGTCGTGATGATCAAATTGGCCGATCGCCTGCACAACATGCGCACGCTGCAATTCCTCGATTCGGAAAAGCAGCAGCGCATCTCCCGCGAAACGCTCGACATTTACGCGCCAGTCGCCAACCGGCTTGGCATGGGCTTGATTCGCGGCGAACTCGAAGATCTGGCGTTCCGCTATCTTGAGCCCGAATCATTTCTCGACATCCAGAAGAAAATCAGCACGAAGCAAAAAGGCTTCGACAAGTTTTTGCACGAAGTGCAGGACGCCGTCCGCAGCAAGATGATCGAAAACGGCATTCCCGCCGAAGTGCAGGCGCGCATCAAGCGCCTCTATTCGCTGCACCTGAAAATTCAAAAGCAGCAGCGCACGCTGGACCAGGTGTTTGACCTGCTTGCCCTTCGCGTGATTACCGACACGGTGAAAAATTGCTACGCCGCGCTAGGCGTGATCCACCAGATCTGGCCGCCGGTTCCCGGCCGTTTCAAGGATTACATTGCGATGCCGCGGCCCAATTTGTATCAGTCTCTGCACACCACGGTGATCCACGCGGGCCAGCCTTTTGAGGTTCAGATTCGCACGCAGGAAATGCATCGCATTGCCGAGCAGGGCGTCGCGGCGCACTGGAAATACAAAGATGGAGGCGCAGGGTTTTCTCAGGCAGATGACCAGCGCATCGTGTGGATGCGCCAGCTGATCGAGTGGGTGCAGGAGATGGAGGAGCCCAGCGAATTCCTTTCGACTCTGCGTGTGGACCTCTATCCCGAAGAAGTTTATACGTTTTCGCCGAAAGGGCGCGTCGTCGTTCTGCCGCGCAGCGCCACGCCCGTCGATTTCGCGTATGCGATTCACACGGAAGTCGGAAATCAATGCAGCGGCGCGAAAGTGAATGGCGCGCTGGTGCCGTTGCGGCACGCGCTGGCCAATGG